>JAFWUC010000039.1 GCA_017518705.1 Clostridia bacterium | reverse complement strand
GTTTCTGGCGCGCGCAGTTCACACAGGTAGGCAGCGCGAAAGATAAATCCAAGCGTCCCGCAGTGCGCAGCGTGCAGGCGGGAGGCAGCGTGATACTTTCTTCCGCGATAGGCGACGACACCGCCTTATATATTGAGAACGGCAAGGCGGCACTGGCGGGTAAGCTGTTCGGGCGTCAGATAGTCGAGTTCGCGTTTGAGAACGGCGCGCTGACGGCTAAAGCCGAAGGCGGCAGGGTGACGCTGCAGCTGCAGGAGGATGGCCTGCTCAGGCTGACATACGAGGGCAGCGAAGCGGAAGTGATCTACCTGCTGCCTGCCCCCGACCCATACGCCGAGGCGGAAGCCGAGTAAACGCGCGCGGGACACATCAAAAGCGCTTCACCTTAGGGTGAGGCGCTTTTTGCATGATAAGCCGCGCTGTGCGGAAAGGCGAGCGTGCCGACCCCCGCGTCAGCAGTCTGTCTGTATTTCGAGCAGGGTATACGGCTTGTCCCCGTTGAATATGCCGATCTTCCAGCTGTCCCCGCATTTGGTGCCCTTTACGAGCGCGGTATCGCCGTATTTTAAGGACGCTTTGTAGGCGATATGCACTTTGCGCACATGCGCGAAGTCCTCATCAGGCAGCAGTTCAAGGGCATAGTCGAGATACGCCACGTTATGCACGTGCCCGTTAAAGTCTATGTCGCTTCTGCGCACGCGCTCGGCAAGCTCGTGTTCATAACTCTCAGGAAGCGTCAGGCGGGCACCGTCATTGGCAAACAGGCTTTTCATTTCCGGTTTGTAGGCGCTGATAAGTTCGGGGGTAAGCTTTGTAACGCGCCCCGTCTGCCTGTCCAGCAGCACGAAGGTCATGCGCGCCTTGACCAGTTCGGTTCCGTTTTCGTCCAGCAGCCGCGCGTCGCGGTAAGAGCGAACGGGCGAGACCTCCGTGCCCACGCTCCAGGTCTCCGCCGTAAGGACGTCGGTGTGCGAGGGCAGGCGGACGATATCCACCTGCCAGGCGGTGAGCACCCACGCGATGCCCCTGAGGCTGCCGTCGAGCACGTCGTCGTTTGCCGCGCGCGAATGGTTGGTGGCTACGTTCTCAAAGACCCTGATCACGGACGGGACCGTCATATTTCCGCTTGGATCAAAATCTTCCACCCGGGGGCAGACTTTTTCCGAATAGATCATGAATGCCATCTCCTTGATTGATAGCCAGTATTATACGCTGCGAATGCTAAGAATCAAGGCTGCGGGCAAACTGTTTTTGCCGCAAAAGCGAAAACCTGGGATAAAAAAGATGTTGCTCTGCTGCCGATATATGATATACTATGATATATGCCGGATCCCGCGGGATAGGGACACGTGGCGGCTGCCGTGCGCCCGGTTTTCCGGCGAACGAGAGCACTGAGGTAAACGTATGATAAGATCGCGCTATCCGTGGAAAGCGTTCCTGAAAAAAATAGCGGTGATAGCGGTGCCGGTGGCGCTGCAGAACCTGCTTACCACAACCGGCTCCATGGTGGACACTATGATGATCTCGTCCCTGGGAAAGTCGGAAGTGGGCGCGGTGGGGCTGTGCGCGCAGTTTTCGTCCCTGATGTTCGCCGGGTTCTAGGGATTCATGGGCGGAGGCATGCTGTTTTTCTCCCAGTACTGGGGCGCGAAGGACGACGACGGGATCAACAAGTCTTACGGCGTGACGCTGAGCTGCATGATGTCGGTGGGCATACTGTTCGGCGTGATGGCCACCTGCTTTCCCGAGACCGTCATGCGCCTGTACACGGACAAGGAACATATTCAGGGGATCGGCGTGGAATACCTGCGCATCGCGGGATTCGGATATCCGCTCATGGTGTTTTCCATGGCGATGGCGGCGCTTTTGCGCTGCACGGGCCGGGTCAGGATACCCCTGTGGGGCTCCGTAGTGGGCGTGATAACGAACATGGTGCTCAACTGGCTGCTGATATTCGGCAACCTGGGTTTCCCGGAAATGAAGGTAAAAGGCGCCGCCACGGCTACGGTGATCTCCCAGGGGGTGAGCTGCCTTGTGGTGTTGATCGCCGCGCGCATGACCGGGCACAAATACCTGCTGGCGGTCAGGCGCCATTTCCGCTGGGGAGCTGAGTTCGTTAAAGTGTATCTTAAGAAGTGTTTCCCGATCCTCTGCAACGAGGTGCTGATTAGCGTGGGAAACATGGTGATAAACGTGGTGCTGGGGCGGCAGCCTGAGGAGGCTATCGCGGCGCTGGCGGTGTTCCGCACGCTGGAAGGATTGGTGATCGGGTTCTTTGCCGGCTTTTCCAACGCGTCCTCGGTGCTGGTGGGCACGGAAGTGGGCGCGGGCCGCCAGGATGTGGCTTACGGCAGGGCGTGGCGCCTGGTGTACCTGTGCCAGGGCTTTATCGCGCTGCTGGGAGTTGCCATGATCGCGCTGCATACGCCGATACTGAGGCTTATGGGCATGAGCGGGGAAAGCTTTACTCTCGCGTTCGGCATGATAGCCATATACGTGCTGTTCGGCATAATCCGCATGGGCAACTGGGCGCAGAACGATACCTTCCGCGCTGCGGGGGACGCCACATACGGCACTGTGCTTGAGATAGTGTTCATGTGGGCGATGATACTGCCGCTGGTGTGCGTTTCGGGGCTGGTGCTCAAGTGGCCCACGCTGGCGGTGTTCGCGCTGTGCTACGCGGACGAGCCGGTCAGGTATATACTTATGCAGAAGCACCTGTTCGGCGGCAAATGAATTCGTCCCGTGACGCCGGAAGGAAAAAGCGCTCTGGAGGGCTGGAAGCCGGACCGGAAGCTGATCTGCGAAGATGACTGAGGCGCCGGGAAATACGGGAAGCGGAGGCGGGAACATGGAAACAGCCGGATGTTTTGACAGGCTGGCGGAAGAACTGCAAAAAGGACCGTACAGCATAGTGGACATACTGCCGGAGCAGGTCCCCCAAGGCGCGGCGGGCCGGTATTTCGCCGTGGAAAAGTATTTTCTGCAGCCGGAAAGGCTGCGGGCGCTGCGGCGCAGCTTCGCCGGGATAATACTCAGGCTCAACTGTTATTATGCCATGACCGTCTCGTTCGACGGCGGCGAAAGCCGGGAGACCGACCCTGACCCGGAAACGTTTGCCCAAAGGCTGGCGGATATGCCCGGCAGCAGCTTTCTGCGCGCCGTATTCGAAACGCAAAGGGCGATGATAGACATACAGCCTGACGACACGTATATGACCGTGTACGACCCGGAACACCGCCTGGCGGGCAAGCTTGAGCTTCTGGCGCGGGCGGAGGGGCTGTTCGTGTGGAGCCCTTCAAAGCAGCAGGACTGACATCAAATTAGCGTAAGGAGGAACGACCATGAAGGCTCTGGTAGCGTATTTCAGCGCGGAGGGAACTACGGCAAAGCTCGCCGGGGAACTGGCGGAAAGCATAGGCGCGGACCTGTTCGAGATCAGGCCCGAACAGCCATACACTGCCGCGGATATCCGCTGGACGAATCCGCTGGCGCGCTGCAACCGGGAGAAACTGGGGAAAAAGGACGTGCCGAACGTGGGTACGGTGGAAAACTGGAGCGCGTACGACACGGTATATCTGGGATTTCCCATCTGGTACTACGGCGCGCCAAATATTGTGAACACCTTCTGCAAGGCGTATGACTGGGCGGGGAAGAAGGTGGTGCTGTTCGCCACGTCCGGCGGCAGCGACATAGGCAAAACGGCGGCCAAACTGCAGCCGTACCTGAAGGGCGGACCGAACATAATAAGCGCGGGCGTGTATCGCACGGCGGGGGAAGTCATCGCCGCGACGGAAAAGCTACTGTGAAACAGCGGCTTAAGGACGAAAACCGCGGTGATACGGAATAAGCGCGGAAGGGCGCCTGAGCGGCAGAAGCCGTAAAAAGGGCGGCGGGGATGATTCCCCGCCGCCTTTAGGTATATGCTTAGACCCGAGCGTGCCTGCGGAAGACTTTGACCGCCTGTTCCCAGCACGAAGGAGCCGCGGCCAGGATGGCCGTGGAGAGGGAATAATCCGTTTGGAAGCCGTTCAGGGGCATGGTGATCCTTCCGCCCGCCTCCTGCAGTATAAGGCTCCCTGCGGCGTAATCCCAGGGTTTAAGGCGCAGCTCGAAGAAGATGTCGAGCCTGCCGCAGGCTAGGTACGCCAGATCCATGGCGGCGGAGCCACTGCGCCTAAGGTCTGCGCAGTCGTGCAGGAAGCTTAATGCCATGGCCATGCCGGGCTTTTGCAGCTCCTCGTAGTATGGCGCGGTGCCTACGGCCACCAGCGCCCGGGAATAGGGCGTATCCGACACGTGTATAGGCTGTCCGTTCAGATACGCGCCGCCGCCCTTTTCGGCGTAAAACAGTTCGCGGGTATAGGGCTGCCATATCACTCCCGTGACAGGCTCTTTATTTTCGCACAGGGCGATGGATACGGCGGACAGGCGGTAGTCGTGGATCATGTTGGTGGTCCCGTCCAGGGGGTCCACTATCCATGTGGGCGCGCAGGTCAGCTCCGCGTTTTCCTTCTCTTCGCCTATGAACAGGGAGCCGGGCAGGAGCTTTGTCAGCGCTTTTTCCAGGTATGCCTGTACCCTGCGGTCGATGTTGGTCACGAAATTCGCGTGGCCTTCTTTCTGCTCAACGCTGGTCAGCTGCTTTTTGCTGAAATAGCTGCCGGCTTTTTTTGCGATCTGCTCCAGTTCAGTCCTCATTGCGGCGCTCCGTATCTTCAAAGTTTGTATACGTCGATTATACCCAAACTCCGCAGATTT
This sequence comes from Clostridia bacterium, assembly GCA_017518705.1. The sequence goes on along the minus strand of JAFWUC010000039.1, from coordinate 3,944 downwards.
GCAAGCCCGTATTTGAAAATGAAAAGCGGCGGGACATTCCCCGCCGCGATGCTTAACGATCAAAACTATTCAGGATCATTCCACCACAGCCTGCTCGGTCTCGGAAATGGCGAAGACGGTCAAGAACAGGGCGTCCAGATCGCCGGAGGACGTCCACACGCGGTAGTACCTGTTTCCCGCAGGCACGTTCAGCCTGTGCTGCGCCGCTTCGTCTTCGTGCACGTGGATGCCGGAGGTCTCCGCTCTCGCGAAGGGAGCGCCGTTCAGGGCGATATCGTACACGACATGGGGGAACTTGCTCATCAGGCTTGTGGAGATGCGGATACCGCGCTCATGCACTTTGTCCCAGATGTTGCTGCCGTCGAACTTGAACCAGGAGCGGGCGGTGAAAAAGCCGTCGTCGTAGGTCTGCTGCACGGTGTGGCCGACTTCGTGGGTCTCAGAAGTGTTGGCGGCGTGGTTTACGAAGGTGAAGCTGCGGGCGCCCACAAGCGCCTGCCGGGTCATTTTGGCTTCGTACAGCACGTTCCTGTCCGCATCCTCGAGAATATAGCCGGGTCTCAGGGCATTGCCGTCAAAGCGCACGTAATACTCGGTGACGTTCCCGGCTTCCTTAAAGCCTTCAAACGCCTCGTCCGGGAAAACGCCTGCGCTTTCATCCAGCGCCTTGCTCTTTTTTACGGCGACGATCGTCTTGTAAACGCCAAAACCTATCGCGGCTATGCCCGCCGCGACAAGTACCGGGGGAATAAAACCTGGCAAACTGCCGTTAGCGGCTTTTTCGGGGTCTTTGGGGTCGTAATACACTTTTATGTCGTCGCCCGCGGAGTACTTTTGGGTCAGGCCGGAGAAAGTGGCGCCGTATTCTTTGCCGTCTGCCGTGTATTTGACCAGTACGTCGTACTGCTGTTCCTCGTCGGCTGCCACGGGAAGGGTGATCACTTCGACGACCTTGCCGGAGGTCTCCATGTAACCGTCGGTGCTGAAACCCATAAGGATGAGGCCGAAGATAAGCAGGATCAGGCCCGCGGGCACAAAGAACTGGGCGGGACCGGTGTCGCGCATAAGCCTTGCGATCTTGTTTTCGATACTCATATATATAGTCTCCTGTAGTTTTCTCTGATGTCCGGTGGTTTATACGTATTTAAACCGGATATGGCAGAAAAAAGACCGCGGCAAAAGCTCTTTGCCGCAGTCTTAAGGTCGGCAGGCTGTTATCCTTTTACCGAGCCGGCGGTGACGCCGTCCATCAGGTAGCGGTTAAAGAACAAGAACAGCAGGAACACGGGGATGAGTGACAGCGAACTCATGGCGAACATGGGGCCGAAGTTGGTGCCCTGGGCGTCCGCGAAACCCTTTATGGCCAGGGACACGGTGTACAGTTTGGGCTTGCTCAGGTAGAGCAACGGGCCCATGTAGTCGTCCCAGATCCAGTAGAAGGAGATGACTATGGTGGTTATAATGCTGGGACCCAGCAGGGGCAGCACGATGCGGGAGAATATGGTGTACTTGTTGCAGCCGTCGATCATGGCAGCTTCGTCCAGCTCCTTGGGAAGACCGCGTATGAACTGCATCATCATGTAGATGAAGAACGGCCAGCCCAGGAATTTGGGCAGCACCAAGGGAATGAACGTGCCTACCGCGCCCAGGCGGTTCCAGATTATGTACTGGGGGATCATGAGCACCTGCCCGGGCAGCAGCATGGTCATTATCATGGCGGTGAACCAGAACTGGCGGCCCTTGAACTTGACCCTCGCCAGGGCGTAGGACACCATGGCGGAGGAGATCACCGTGCCCAGCGTGCCCAGCACGGACACTATGGCGGAGTTTTTGAAGAAAGTGGCGAAGGTCACGCTGCCGCTGCCCTTCCAGCCGTCGGGATAGTTCTGCCACACCCAGGTGGTGGGGAACAGAGGCGCGTCGCTGCCCAGTATCTCGCTTTTCAGCTTAAAGGAGGACAGTATCATCCATATGACGGGATAGATCATGAGCAGCCCGAAAAGGATGACGAAAAGGTGATACAGCGAGGTGCGCAGAATGCGTTTTTCTTTCATGCCCGGCACCTCCTCAGTTCTCGTAATACGTCCAGTGTGAGGACGTTTTGAATATCAGCCCGGTTATGGCGGCCATGAGCAGCAGCATCACCCAGCTCTGGGCGCAGGCGTAAGCCATATGCTGGTAGGCAAAGCCTTCTTTGAAGATGTTCAGGGCGATATAGTTGGTGGCGTAGTTGGGACCGCCGTCCGTTATGACCTGCGCCTGGGTGAACGTCATAAAGCCGCTGATAAGCTGCATTATCAGGTTGAACAGTATTATGGGAGACAGGCAGGGCAGCGTGATGGAGAAAAAGCGTTTTACCACGTTGGCGCCGTCTATCTCGGAAGCTTCGTAATAGTCCCTGGGGATCTGCTTAAGACCCGAGGCGAATATCAGCATGGAAGAACCGAACTGCCAGGCGTTGCACAGCACCAGCGGCAGGAACGCCCAGGAAGTGGAACCGAAAAAGTTGAAGCCCTTCGCGCCCAGGCTCTGAATGGTTGAGACCACGGGACCTTGGCTGCCGAACAGCTGCTTCCACACCAGCGCCACAGCCACAGAGCCGCCGATCAGGGAGGGGATATAATACACTGCCCGGTAAAAACCCTGGACTTTGGTGGGTTTGGTGAGCAGCATGGCGATGAACAGGGCGAACACGAGCTTAAGCGGTACGCCTATAACAACATACTGGAGGGTGACCAGTATGGAATTTCCAAATGTGGAATCGAAGGCAAGCTCAAAAAAGTTCTTGATGCCTGCCCAAGTGGGGCTCGAGCCGATGGAATAGTTGGTAAAGGAATAATACAGGGACAAGCCCATGGGTATCAGCGTAAGCAAAAGCAGGCTCAGTATGAACGGAAGTGCGAACACATAGCCCACAACGTTGTCGTTGTTCAGGAACCCACCGGAGGAACCGCGCTTTTTGCGCTCTGGCTGCAGCATTTGAAAGACCTCCTGACCAGATTATCGGAAAGGGCACCCCAAAACGCCGTTTCAGGGTGCCCTGAGTATCATTTGGGCAAATTAGGGACGATTACTGGAACTTGGCCCAGATCTCCTGAGCTTCGGCCCAGAACTTGTCCGCGGCGTCCTGATAGGACTCGAACTTGCCTTCGGCCAGACCCTGGAAGTAGGTCTTCTTGAGCACGTCGGAGATCTCCTCGTTGGCGGCGGGCTCGGCGGGGCTGGTGTTGGCGGCATCGGCGAAGGAGCCGATCAGGTCGATCATGGTGTAGACCTTGCTGGTGACTTCGTCAGCGCTCTCCTTGAGGGCGGCCAGCACGTCGCTGTTGATGGACACGCCGCGCTCGCAGTTGAGGATCTTGTTGGCTTCGACGCTGTTGATGAAGTAGTTGATGAAGTTGGCGGCCATTTCCTTCTTCTGGGAGCCGCTGTAGATGCTGACCTGCTGGCTGGAGCGCACGACCATGCCGCTCTGGCCGTCTTCGTACATACGCGGTACGGTGGCGAGCTCAAGGGTGATGCCGTTCTCGGCGGCGACCTTGCTCAGAGCGTTGAACTGGTTGGAGGACAGCATGATGATGGCAGACTTGCCATAGGCGATCCAGTCGGCTTCGATGTTGGAGCCGATCTCGTTCTGGATGCCGTAGTCGGCGATGGCGCCTTCCTTCTGCAGCTCGGTGAGGACCTCGAACAGGTAGGCAAGAGGCTCGGTGTCGCCTTCAAAAGCGAAGTCGGTGCCGTCCAGGGCGTAGAAGTTGTAGCCTTCCTTCCACTGGGTGAAGGCGGAGAAAGCCAGGGAGTTGTACTCCAGGGTGGTCACGGCGGGGTTGCCGGTCACAGCGTAAATGGTGCGGCAGGCTTCGGCGAAGTCTTCCCAGGTCCAGTAGGGGGTGGGAGCTTCCACGCCGGCTTCCTCGAAGATGGCGGGGTTGTAGGCGAAGCAG
>JAFWUC010000038.1 GCA_017518705.1 Clostridia bacterium | reverse complement strand
TCGTGAGCACCGAGTGGAGCGCGTTCACCGGCTTCATAGACGAAAAGCTGGGCCTGTCCAGCTGGGGCGAGACCATCAAGCGCAGCTTTTCCAGCATCTTCGGCGACGCTGCCGGTGCCATTGAAAGCGCGTTCGCCGGCATAGGCAAGTTCTTTACCGACATATGGTACGACATAGTGGGCACCTGCGTTGACGCGCTGAACACGCTGATAGACGGGTGGAACACCGTGGGCGACCTGGTGGGCCTGGGCATAGGCAGGATCGACTGGACGGATCCCAGGAACGCCAAGTCCGGAGAGCGGTCGCTTGAGACGCTGACGAATTCCGGCGGCGGCAGGGGCGGCACCAAGACAGCTGCATATGACATAAGCGGCTGGCACGAGGACGCCAGGGCGATGCTGAAGGACTTCCGCGAGGCCATGCAGCAGTTCTTTGAGGCCGGTGCCATAGACGCACAGACCAACGGGCGGGAGATGGCGGAAAAGTACATAGCCAGTTTCTGCAACGGAGCCTACGCCGGCAACCCGGAGATGATCGCCGTGTTCACTCAGGTGTTCAACGAGATCGTAGGCAAGGCCGAAGAGAGCGCAGGCGACATGGAGGATGCGGGCGAGGATCTGGCGGCGAGCCTGGCAAAGGGCATAAACAACCGCAAAAAGGACGTGACCAGCGCCACCAGCAGCACCATGAGCGCAGCGCAGAGGCTAGCGGCGCAGGCGGCCGGCGGCTTCAACTCCATCGGCGTGCAGGTGGCTGCAGGCCTGGCGAGCGGTATCGCCGCAGGTGCTTCCCGGGCGGTGGCCGCGGTGCAGAGCCTGGGCAGCAGCATCATATCCGCCATGCAGGGCAAGCTCAAGATAAACAGCCCCAGCAAGGTGTTCGAGTGGATGGGCGAGATGAGCGGCCAGGGCTACCAGATCGGACTTGAAGAGAGCATGGCCGGCATCGACGCCCTGGGGAGCCTTGGCAGCGGCAGGGGCGTATACCCGGGCGCGGGGCTGTCCGGCGGCGACGGCATAGACTACAACCGGCTGGGCGAAGCAGTGGTGCAGGCGCTCAGGCGCGAGGGCGTTGGCACGGCCGTGCTGAACGTGGACGGCAAGGAGCTGGGACGCAGCACCGAAAAGGGCGTCTCCGCAGAGAACTACGACCGGCAGGTGTCCGGCTACAAGGGACGCAGCGCGGCGCTGAGAGCGGTGCAAACATTTTAACGTGTATGACAGGCGGCAGGCTTTGCCGCCTGTTTTGATTTTGTGAAAGGTGGTATATTTGCTCATGGAAAAAGAAAATGCCGTACAGGGCGAAATAAAGCCCTCTGGCGCGATGCCGTCGGGCTTCTACAACATGGACTGCATGGAAGCCATGAAGCGGTTCCCGGACAAGTTCTTCGACCTGGCAATAGTGGATCCGCCGTATGGCGACGCCCTGGATGGCACGGGGGGGGGTACAACCGGTTCGGCGGACTCTTCAACAAGTACAAACAGATGGCAGCGCTTCGGCCAGAGGTTCGACAGGTACAAGCTGGACAAGGTTCAACCTTGCAGGATGGCAGGCAAGATATGCCCGGATCGGGGGGGGGGGCAGGCCCTTCGCGAACCGGTGGAACCTGGGCAGGTAAGTACGGGAAAAAAATCATAGCGTGGGACGTTGCCCCCGGGGACAGCTACTTCCAAGAGTTGTTCCGCGTCTCACGCGATCAGATAATATGGGGAGGAAACTATTTCAGACTGCCGCCGACCAGATGCTTCCTTGTCTGGGAAAAGCAGATACCCGAAAACTTCAGCATGGCCATGTGCGAGTATGCCTGGACGAGCTTTTTCGCAAACGCAAAGATTTATAAGAAGGGTTCTCAGAGCACGACATGGGAGAAACGCTTCCACCCTACACAGAAACCTATAGCGCTGTATGAATGGCTGCTAAAGAACTATGCGAAGCCTGGCTTTAAGATTCTGGACACGCACGTGGGCAGCGCCAGCAGCCTGATCGCCTGCCATCGCGGCGGCTTTGATTTCTGGGGCTTTGAGATAGATCCGGACTATTATCGGATGGCGAGCGAACGCCTTGAGCGAGAACGTGCGCAGGTGATGATGGACCTGGGAATATAACTTATAAGTAATAACCGTTCGGACATTCCGGACGGTTGTTTTTTTATGCCTGTGAGGGCGCGTCCAGAGGCGTTTATTTGCGCTGTGCGGGGTTTTCACGCGGGACGGGGAAATGTCTGCGCGGAGGCGGGAACGGGCAGGGCGTTGAGCGTGGCAAGCGGGGCGTATACTTAAGTAAGTCTGCGCGGGTACTTAAGTATATCGGCAAGCGCATGCGCTTAAGATGCTGACCGGCGCGGGGGAGTGTTC
>JAFWUC010000003.1 GCA_017518705.1 Clostridia bacterium | reverse complement strand
TCCGCTTATCATGGCCATGTGCAGGGGCGTCACTCCCGTAGTACCCTGTCCGAACCCGGCCTGTATGAGCTCGCCCTCCGAGTCGGAAGTGTTCAGGCAGCGCGACGCGTAAAGGATCACGTCGTCAAAGGAAAACTCCGTATTGAAGCCGAACTTTTCCGCCTCGGCCTTGAGCCTCGCCGCCCCCATGCGGTAAGCGAGAGACGCGAAAGTTATGTTACAGCTTTTTGCGAAAGCGTCCCTGAGCGTCATTTCCCCGTGGGATGTGCCCCCCGCGCAGCGGATCACGCTGCCCGCGAAATCCCACTCGCCGTCACATCTGAACTTTTCCTCCAGCACGCCCGGGATCGCGTCCAGCGCGGCTGAAAGCGTCACTATCTTGAACACCGAGCCAGGCGCGTAGCGGAATTGGGTGACCCGGTCATAGTAGGCGGTGTCTTCCGTCCATTCATCCATGTGGGCGGGATCGAAGGCGGGCAGGGACACCTTGGCAAGTATCTCCCCGGTCTTATAGTTGATTATCACGCACGCGCCTCTGGCGCCTTCCGGGAACAGCGACGCCACATACTTGTTGAGTTCGGCGTTCACGGTCAGAACTATGTCGTAGCCCACCGGATCGTCCCCCATGAGGCTCTGGAGCGTCTTGTCCGTACCCGTCCGGTCCGTCATGCCCAGCAGCGTGGTGGCGAAGCGTATCTCCGCCCCCGTCTCGCTCATGCCTTTCTGGTCGCCTATCACATGGGAAAGCGACAGCCGCGCCGCCCGGTCGCTTATATATTCTCTTTCCCCCGCCCTGGCACTGAAAGCGAGGGGCGTCATGGCGCTGTCGTATACCGTGCCCTGCACGGTAGTCTTGCGCGCCTCCTGTATGCGGGTATTCTGGGCGCGGTTGAGCCACCTGGCGCCGTTGGCGTTCACCCTTAACGAGAAGACCAGCATCGTAAGCAGGCACAGCGCGCAGAGGATCGCGCACAAAGCGCTTATCTGCCTCCTTATCCGCTTCACAGCTTAAGCCTCCCGCCCCTCATTTCAAGGGTCTTAAGGTCGTCGTACTCATCCTTGGCGTTCAGTGCGCTCACGCCCAGCACCAGCCCCATAAGCATCATGCTTCCGCACAGGCTGCTGCCGCCCTCGCTCACGAAGGGGAGCGTGACGCCGGTCAGCGGCACGATGTGCAGGTTGCCCATCACTATCAGTAGCATCTGGCTGGTCAGCTCGAACACTGCGCCGAACGCCGCCAGGGCGTAGAATTTCCCCCGGGCGCTCATCGCCGCCGCGCAGCCCCGCAAAAGGATCATCGCATAAACGCAAATGACGCAGAACGCGAACACCAGACCGAATTCCTCGCAGATAGCGGCGAAAATATAGTCCGACGCCACCACCGCAACCTTCCGCGCGGCAGACAGTCCCAGTCCGGCGCCGAACAGCCCGCCGCTGGAAATGGACATTAGCCCCTGCACGATCTGGCGGCTCTCCTCCCTCTGGCTGTTCCAGGGATCCCTCCAGATATCTATGCGGGCGGAAAGATATGAAAAGCCCGGTATCCTGTCCGCGTAGTACACGAACAACGCGCCTATGACCGCCGCGAGTGCCAGCCCTGCCAGCGCCAGCTTCCACCTGCCCGTGCCCACGGCAAACATTGCCATAGTCAGCAGGAAATACAGCAGCACCGCGCCCAGATCCCTCTGAAACAGCAGTATCGCGCAGAGCATGGCCGCGTACGCGCCGTAAGCGAACCAGTCGTTTATGCGGCTTCCCCTGGTAAATCCGTAGGCCAGTATCACTACCAGCGCGGGCTTGACGAACTCCGATGGCTGCAGCTGGTGACCGGCGATCCTTATCCAGCTTTTGGCGCTGGAAGCGGTGGAAAACCCGAAAGGCATCACCATGAACACGGCGCAGGCCGCCATTATCAGCCAAATCAGCCAGCCTCTTATGCGGATAAAGTGTATCCCAAGCGCTCCGATAAGCATGAATACGCAGCCCAGCGGCAGGAACAAAGCCTGGGATACCGCTTTCGCGGATGAAGTCAGCACTGCCCTTAACGTTATGACTCCCAGCCCCGCCAGAAAAGCGGTGAGCAGGATGAGCGCCTTGTCCGCGTAGATCAGTTTGTTTATGCCGTAAGTCAGCCCCCATGTGCCTAACGGCAGCGCGACGGCCATGATAAGGCAGAACAGGTTGACGCTCCCGTCCTTGAACGCCATAAGCGCCATGCACACCGCCTGAAACGCCATTATCATTATCATAAGCGGCGTTTCATAGGCGCGGTGGATCTGCTTTTTGTAGTCTTCTATCAGCGTTTTGTCTTTTTTCAGGCTGAACAGCCTCATTTGCCGCCCTTTCTTTTGTATACCCGCCTGTATCCGGGGGAAACGGGCCTCGCCGCCCGCCGAATAAGTTTAAAGTATATGACCGCTTTCCCGGCCAGAAGCTGCTCTCCCGGCTTTACGACAAGCGGGCCGTCGTCCGCCTTGACTTTGCTTACCTTCGCGCCCGGAGCAGGCGTCACTTCCATCAGTCCGTCCCTGATCTCGTATTCGAAATGGCGCGATCTGAGACCTTTGCCTTTTACGCACACGTCTGCGCTGGATGAGCTGCCCACGCAGCCCGAACGCGTCAGGGGCAGGCGGATCTCCTTGCCCTGCTTATCCGACGGCAGGCAGAACAACACCGCCACGGCGGAGTTTTCTCCCTCCTGACGGCGGATGCGGGCCGCACGGCGCAGATCCACAAACACCATGTACGCACTCCTGAGCGCGATCGATACCCCCAGCGCGGCCAGAACATATCTCATCAGCAGCGCGGCGGTCCTGTAAGCAGCGGGCATATCTCCTCCGATTGTAAACTGCTGGTATTATACCAAATACTTCCCGTATATTTCAAGGCTTAAACAAGCTTTAACTTGACTATTTACCTTGCAGGTGATAAAATATCCGTCGGTAAAAAGCCCTGTGCCACAGACAGCGGGCGCGAAAGCGTAAATCCGGACAGTAAGTCCGATGCCCGCCGAGGCGCGACGGAAGGTTTTTTCTTGAGTTTATAAGAGAGATTACCGCCCTTGCGCCCAACGCAGGGGCGTTTATTTACCGTCAATACGCTGGACGGGAATGGAGGTGTCAATACAATGTCCGAAAATGAAAAGAAGTCTTCCGCAAGATTAGCCAAGGAAGCCGCCGTTGAAACTTTAAAGGAAAAGTTCAGCAAGGCGTCTACCGTGGTTCTGGTGGATTTCAGGGGTCTCACGGTGGCCGAAGATACCGCGCTCAGGAATGAGTTCCGCAAGGCCGGCGTCGAATACACCGTTATAAAGAATTCCATGATCCACCTGGCGACCGAGCAGACTCCCTACGGAGAGCAGCTCAAAGCCCTGCTGGAGGGTCCCACCGCCGTGGCCTTTGGCTACGAGGATATGATCGCTCCCGCGAAGATCGCCGCTGATTACGGCAAGAAGACCAAGAAGCTCGCCATCAAGGGCGGCGCGTGCGACGGCTCATATCTGGATGCCGCAGGCGTGCAGGCTCTGGCCGAGCTGCCCAGCAAGGAAGTGCTTATCGCCCGATTCATGGGCAGCCTGATGAGCGCTGTAAGCGGCTTCGCCCGCGTGGTAGAGGCCTACCGCAAAAAGCTGGCCGGCGAAGAATAATCCCTATCTTACCTAACTAATAATTGGAGGTTTATCATGAATATTCAGGATATCATTTCTGCCGCTGAAGGCATGACTATTCTCGAGCTGGCCGACCTGGTAAAGGCCATGGAAGAGAAGTTCGGCGTTTCTGCCGCCGCCCCCGTTGCCGTAGCCGCCGGCCCCGCCGCCGCTGCTGAGGCTGTTGAAGAGAAGACCGAGTTCGACGTAGTGCTCAAGGAAGTTGGCCCCGAGAAGATCAAGGTCATCAAGGTCGTCCGCGAAGTGTGCCCCGAACTGGGCCTGAAGGAAGCCAAGGCTGTTGTAGACGAAGCTCCCAAGACCCTCAAGGAGAACGTGGCCAAGGAAGCCGCCGAAGAGATCAAGAAGAAGTTCGCCGAAGTTGGCGCCACCATCGAGATCAAGTAATAACGCTCCACATAAACGGGCGCCGCGGTTTCCCGCGGCGTTCGTTTTTTATTCTGTCTAATGTATCTTTCCCCCATCCCCCGGTCTGCGCCCCGCGATAAGCCGTCTGCCCCGATATTTCCCTTTTTTGCGAAAAACACGGTTGACTTTATTCGGTTTAATCTTATAATCAGAATATGATCAGATCCGGCTTGGCGCAGGGATCGATGAACACGCTCGGGAGAAGGTTCGATGGATCATAAACCGTTGCTTCGCGAAGACCTGATCAGGGTCATAGAGGGAAAAGAGCGTGCGGAACGCGTGCCGCTGCTGTTTCACGTGTGGATCAACTCGGGCAGTTTTGACGAAACGAAGCGCGCCGCCGTAGCCGGGCTGCTGTCGCAATGCCCCATGGACGCCCAGATGATCCCGCTGAACCTTCCGGGTGCGCATACGGCTCCGCCGGACGATCCCTCCTACCGCTGGGCTTACAAAGACACGGTCAGCCAGGGCGCCGCCTTGGACAACGACGGAGTCATAGGTGACTTGGAAGCGGAGATCGGCTTCCTGCTTGACGACTTTCCGAGCGCAGATTACCCGGGGCTGATCCCCGCGTCTCCCCCGTCAGACGGAAGATATAGGGTCGCCTACTGGTTTTATTTCTTCTTTGAGCGATTATGGAGCATCTGCGGGATGGAAAACTCGCTTATAGATTTCTATCTCTGCCCGGACGCCGTACACGCGCTTTTCGAAAAACTGACCGATTTCTATATCCGCGCTATCACCCGGGCAAAGGAAACGCTGGGTGTTGACGCCATATTCACCAGCGACGATATCGGGACCCAGCATTCCACTTTTTTCAGCCTTGATATTTTTAACGAGTTTTTCGCGCCTTATTACAAGCGGGTGATCGATCATGTGCACTCGCTCGGAATGCATTTCTGGCTGCATACCTGCGGCAATGTGGAGCAGTTCATTCCCCGCCTGATCGACCTGGGCGTGGACGTGCTGCATCCCATACAGAAATACACGATGGACGAAAAGCATATCGCCGAAGCATACGGCGATAAGATCACCATCTGGGCAGGCTTCGACGTGCAGAGGACGATACCCTACGACACTGCCGAAGACGTGCGGAAGGAAACCCGTTTCCTCATAGACACCTATGACCGCGCGGACGGCCGCTTCATGCTCACGCTGGGAAACGGCGCGACGCCGGACACCCCGGTGGAAAGCCTGGAAGCGCTGTTCGATACGGCGCTGAATCACCGCAGAAACTGAGCGTTCAAAACCGGTCCGCAAACTATCGGAACTTATCGGAGGGCGATATTATGAAACCCGAAGCCTTTAAAACGATCCGCCACGACGTGGATTTCTGCGTAGTCGGAGGAGGCCTAGCAGGGCTGTGCGCTGCTGTGGAAGCCGCAAGGCACGGCGTAAAAACCGCGCTGGTGCAGGAAAGGCCAATGCTGGGCGGCAATGCCTCCAGCGAGATACGCATGTGGGTGTGCGGTGCGGGATTCTGCGGCGAAAACAAGCTGGAGACCGGCCTGTTGGAAGAGATAATGCTGGAAAACCTGTACCGTAATCCGGACAAGAACTATTCCGTGTGGGACGGCATACTGTACGAGTTTGCCCGCAGCGAAGCAAACCTCACCCTCCTGCTCAACTGCTCAGTAAACGCGCTGGAAATGGAGCATGACCGCATAAAAAGCGTGACCGGCTGGCAGATGACCACCGAACAGTATCATACCATCACCGCCCGTGTGTTTGCGGACTGCTCGGGCGACAGCGTGCTCGCGCCGCTTTCCGGCGCGGACTTCGTTATCGGCCGCGAGGCAAAAAGCGCATTCGGCGAAAGCATCGCGCCCGAGACCGGCGACAGCAAGACGATGGGTATGAGCTGCATGATACAGGCAAGGCAGGAAGACAGACCCTCCACGTTCATTCCTCCGAAATGGGCATATCATTACACTGCCGATGACCTGCCCCACCGCATCCCCGACATTGGCAATCCCACGGAAAACTTCTGGTATCTGGAGATCGGCGGAGACGCGGATTCCATCGGCGATACGGAAGCAAAACGCGACGAACTGCTGCGCATCGCCTACGGTCTGTGGGATTACGTGAAAAACGCGCCCGAAAACAGGGAGAAAAACGCCTCTTGGCGCCTGGACTGGGTCGGCATACTGCCCGGCAAACGCGAGAGCAGGCGTTATCTGGGCGACGTGATAATGACGCAGAACGACGTTGAGGGCGGCGGGCATTTCCCCGATCTGGTCGCTTACGGCGGCTGGTCCATGGACGACCACGACCCGCGCGGTTTCTACTCGGGTGACCACCCGAATGTCAATTATCCTGCCCCGCGGCCTTACGGCATCCCATACCGCAGCCTGTATTCCCGCAACATCGACAATCTGTTCTGCGCGGGCCGCAATATATCCGTTACCCACTGGGCGCTCTCTTCCACCCGCGTAATGGGCACCTGCGCCACGCTGGGGCAGGCTATGGGCGCAGCGGCGTATCTGGCAGTGCGCGACAAAACGACTCCCCGCGGCGTTTACGAGAAAAGCATCGGGGAACTCCAGGACATACTGATGGAAGACGACTGCTACCTGCCGTTCCATGTCCGAAAGGTTCCCGAACTGACTCTTGGCGCCAAGCTTGAGTGCCCCTCAGAGAGCGCCGAAAACCTGCGCAACGGTCTGGACCGCCCCATTGATGACAGCGACAACGGCGTGACGCTCGCTTTGGGTGACAGCGCCGCATATCTGTTCGGAGCAAAACGCGCCGTCAGCAGGGCGCGCATCGTGTGGGACAGCGACCTGAACCGCGACACCATGCCCCATATCGGAGGGCGTCCGTTCCGTCACAATATGCTCGCCAACCGCCCGTGGCATTGCCCGGATTTCCACGTGCCCAAAACCTTGACCCGGGCATACCGGATCGAAGGTCTGACCGCCTCCGGAGAATGGACCGTTTTATACGAAACGCACACCAACTACGAACGCCTGAACGTCTTTCCGCTGGAAGGCGAGTATCTGGGCATCCGCCTTGTGCCGACGGAGACCTGGGGGAACGACAAAGCGCATGTTTTCTCATTCGACGTAAGCTGAAACGCGGATCGGCGCATTCTGCCTGTGCAAAAACGGGGACCGCTGCCCGGCAGCGGTCCCCGCTTGTTTTTTTGCACTCCGTTCTTACTTGCGGTCCGGCAGAGGCGCGCGCCTGAAAGCCTCCATGAAGTCCGCAATGTACTTCGCGCAGGCTTCGAGCATCTCGTTGCCCCATTTTTCGGTGGCGTATTTGGGATGATCCGGACCGATCCAGCCATTGTCGCTGATATCCGTGACCGGACGCACCAGCGGTATCTCCACGCCTTTGTAGCGCACCGTCTTAAAGCCCGTCGCTTCAAGCTCGTCCGAAACGGGCTTGAGCACCATATCCTCCACGCTGTTCCAGTCCACAAGTTTGGGATCCACCGCCAGCACGCCCGCGGTCTCTTCCGCGCCGCCGTGCCCGCCTTTCCACGCAGGATCCAGATCCCAGGCCATCAGCCACCAGTTCATCTGCGCCAGCATGCAGCCCTGTCTTTGCAGGTCCAGCGACACCCGGTCCAGGACCGGGACATTGCCGCCATGCCCGTTCAGCACCACAAAGCGGCGCACGCCGTGGGATTTATATCCCTGGGTGAGCTTTGTGAACACATCGTACAGCGTATCTTGCCCGAGGGAGACGGTGCCGGGATAATCCGTCTGGCTGTCGCACGCCCCGAACGGGATTATCGGAGCGATCGCCACGTCCGTCAACGGCTCGATCAGCTCCAGAAGCTTCTGGGGGATCAGCGTATCGGTCCCCAGCGGCAGATGTTTGCCGTGGCACTCGATGCTTCCCACCGACAGCAGGATTATATCGTTTTTGCTGAAATACTCCTCAGCCTGAGGCCATGTCATACGTGCAAGCTGCATATTTGCACCTCCCTGATAACTGCTTGTGATTCGATGCCGAAAAAGACTATCATGCATTCTTGCCTTCGAGCCAGAGCCTGCGCACGTTTTCGTAAACGCTGTCCGGATACTCCAGGTTGCCGGCAGGATAGCACGGCAGCAGATCGTCGCCTTTGGCGATTTTAGGATTGGTGCAGCGGTTGTCAAAGCGGTAGGCTTCGCGTTCTTCCCTGTTTCTCAGGTTTGGCACGCGGACCGGCATATTGCCGTTCAGGGCCGAACGGTATGCCAGTAAGCCGCAGATGCCCATATCGACCGCCTGGTATACGTCGATCGAATACTTTTCGCCGTCCGGGTTCCCGAGTATGCGCTCTATGAAGAAATGCGTGGGATAAAAGTCGCTGCCACCGTGTGTGGAAAACTTTTTTGCCATATCGGCCGCGATGGCCTGCTGGCCGGGATGATAGCGCTCCGTAGTCCCTATGCACAGTTTTTCGCCCTCACGGTATACCTGGAGCTCGGCTTCCCGTTCCTGCCCGGCGTAGCTTGGCATGAACCTTTCCGACTCCATGGAGCCTTTTGTGCCGTAGATCTCATAATTGATGCTGCCGGGTTCGCGCTTAAGGTGGCCGTGCACGCTTTTGCATATCGCGCCGTTGTCCAGGGTCAGTATCTCTATCCCGGCGCATTCGCCGCTTTTCAGCCCGAGCGGGGGCACGGTCTCGTTGCGCTGAGTGATAAAGCCGGTCACCTGCACCGGCCGGTGCCCGGTTATGTACAGCATGGGACCGATGGAATGAGTGCAGTAGAAATTCGGGAACATGTTGTTGCGCCAGTGATCCTTCTGACCGTAGGTGATGCTCGGCCAGATCGCGGCGCAGTCGTGGACGTATTCGCCCTCGGCATACATCACGTCGCCGATGTCGCCGCGGGCATATCTTTCGCGCATTTCGAACGTGTGCCACATGTAGCAGTAGTTTTCGGCGTACGCATATACCTTGCCGCTCTCCTCCACTGCCTCTATCAGCGCCACTGCCTGGGCCATCGTTTCACACGGGAGCACCTCGCTTAATACGTGCCGTCCGCTTTTAAGCAGTCTGATGGCAAACGTGGCGTGCTCGTTCGCGTAATTTGCCAGGACGACGGCGTCCATGTCGTGCCTGAAAAAGTCTTCGAAATTCTCGTACAGTGCGATTTTGAGCCCCGCTTCCTTCGCGGCGCTGCCGGCTTTTTCAAGCGCGGGCAGATACTTGTCGCATATCGCCACAAGCTCCGCCTCCGGATGCTTAAGCAGCACGGAGATCATCGTCATTCCCCTGTACGCGCCGAAAACACCGATCCTGACTTTTCTGTTCATAGGCTGTATCCTCTCATTTCATATGATCACGCATCCACTTAAGTGCGGAAAAGAAACACGGAAACAGAGATCTGCCGGTATTCCCTTAGGTCCGGTCCATGGCATGCGCAGGCCGCAGCCGCTCCGGGGACCGGTTTAAGTCCGATGACCGTTTGGAAGCTACAATATGTCTATTATCACGAATATGATGGTCAGCGCTCCGGCTACTACGCCCAGAACGCCGTGGATGCGCCCGTTTTCGTTGGTACGGTTGCACCTTACCACGCCTATCGCCGCAACTATCACTGCGGCTATGCCCGCCAGTATGCCCAGCACCTTGAACAGGTCAAGCGGGATATAGCTGAACACCAGGGCGATAGCGCCTATCACCAATCCGATGATGCACAGTATGTTGTAACGCGCTTTTTTGATCGGAGAGCTGTTTACCGGCTTGGCATAACCCGCGCCTCCCGCTGCCGTTCCGCTTGCATCGGAAACAGAAGCGGGCGCTTCTGCGGGTGCGCCTTGCTTCTGGCCGCAGAAAGGGCAGAAAACCGCGCCTTCTGGCACCTCTTTTCCGCATTTTATACAAAACATGGCTTATCCTCCTTGCCTCGCTCGGTTTATTTGACGACCAGGCTGCCGGTCAGCCGGTTCCATTTGAGGTTCACGCTCAGATCCCCAGCGACTTCCAGCTGTATTACCTTGTTGCGCACCCCGCACCTGAATGTCACGCCGTGAACGCCCCCAGTCATTGGTACGCGTATGGTCTCGCCGCTGTCGATCCTGTACTCGTCCCGTTCGTCCACTATGATCTTTACCGCGGGATTGATCGCAAACCACTGCTTTTCCCGGGTGAAGGTGACGGTAAATGTCTGGGCGCCGGATGTCCCGGCAGCCGGCTCGGCCAGGCCGACTTCACTGCCGCATTTGGAGCAGAAACGAGCGCCGGGCACCAATTCGGCGCCGCATTTAGGACAAAACACAGTCAACACACCTTTCCTTAAACGCCCGCAGGCTTTTTTTACAGGCAGAATCATACCATTTTTGGTCTGGCTTGTCAAACCTGCCCGCAGCGCATGTTTGCTGCATTTGATCTGCCGGAATACTGGTAACCGGAAAGTCTTTTTCGGCTTTGACCTGACGGTCACGGACGGCGTTTTGCAGTCCGCAAAATATTTTCAATTTTCAAATATTTTTTCTCAAATCGCTGCCACCCTCCCTTTTGCCTCGTATAACAATATGGTCAGGCCAAAGGACCTGCACAAAAAACATTAAAGTTCAACAAGGAGCATGAAAATATATGAAAAAGATAGCTTGGCTTATGATTCTGGTCGTTATGACCCTTACCTTCGGAAACATGTTTGCTGTTCAGGCGGAAGTTATTTCTCCCCTCGGTCAGGGACAGATCGGTCTTCAGGCCGTGGTACTGTGCCAGGAACTGACTGTGCGCGAAAAGGCCAGCTCTTCCGCTAAAGCCGTTAAGAGCCTGCCCTATGGCACCCGCATCATAGTGACAAAGCAGTCCGGCGACTGGGCTTACTGTGTGCTCGGAGATTCCGAGAATTCTCCTTCCGGCTGGGTAAACTCCGCCTACATCACCATTGATCCCGCCTGGTACCGCACGGATGCGAAAACCCCTGCCTACGCCTGGAACAGCACCGGCGCACCCAGAGTTGCCCTTCTGGACAAAAACACCGTACTGCCGATACTGAGGATCGAAGGCAACTGGATCCTCGTGAGCCTGCGCGGCGCGGCGGCCTGGATCCGCAAATAAAACCGTGCGTTGAGTTTCCGACGAATACCCAAACAAATACCTCGCGAGGCTATGTGCCCCGCGGGGTCGTTTTTATACTCAGTACATACACGATAGCAGAAAGCGGGAAGACCGCGTTCTCTCGGGCATCTGCTTAAGCCAGACGCGCCGATCAATTAGGGCTTCCAGTATTCGTTTACGCATTCCCTGGCGATCTCGACGTATCGGCGGCCTCTTTCAAAATCGCCGAATATGGTGCCCACCTCGCGCTGGGCGATCTCCAGCAGGCAGCCGCTGGCGGCTTGGAACACCCCTTTGAAATAGCGCCTGAGCGCCTCCTCGTCCATCGGTCCGGGCTGTGTGACATACTCGGCGCGGGGCTTGGAATAATACACCACGTTGCTGCCGCGCAGGTATTCGCCGACCAGATCCTCATTGTTGAACGGCGATACTGAGAGCTTGCGCAGGTTTTTCCATTTGGACAGATAGTCGGGCCATATGGCGTCCACGCGTTCGCAGCAGCCGTAGCTGAGAAGCCCGTAACGTTTCACCAGGCGGTCCTGATAGGGAAACACGAATTCACCGAAGGTCGCGGGAGACACCGCTGTCGTCTCCTGGGATTCCAGGAAGCCCCATACGTCCGTGGTCTTTTCGGCTTTGTCGGTCGGCAGCTCGCTGTTAAAGGCGAAGCTCTCCTGCGCCACGGGGCTTATCCCGCAGGTAGGCAAAAGCAGACGGCGCGCCTCAAGTGCGTCGTAATACTCCTCATATACGCGGGTCGCCATGTCCATGACCTCATGCAGCGTGTCCGGACAGTCGTACATGGATACATAGTAGTTTTCCATGCTCATCAGCTGCACCAGCGGGTTTGTGATGGCGCCGGTCAGGCTGGGCTGCACCATGCGCACCGGCAGTATATCGCCGAACAGATCCGTGACAAAGGAGGCGGCGTCCTGCGTTTTCTGTTCGTCGATGTGAAAGCCGCCGCCCTTCAGTTCGTCAAGCTGCTCCTCAAGGTCTTCGATCACAGGCTCGATGTGAAAGCCCTTGCCGTTTGGCGAGCGCGTGAGTTTAGGCCTGATCCCGAAAGGGTAAGCGGAGGCGTCCAGGGTCATTTCGTAGGTGGCGGAGATCGGGGTGTCATCTTGGAACAGCTCGCGTCCCACCAGCGACGAAAGCAGTTTGGCCTCCACCTTTCGGGCCTGTTCACCCTCACACTGCAGGCGCGAATACACCACCTCGTCCATGAAGTTTGAAAACAACAGCCGCACGGTGGGGCTTTCGCGCCTGCCCTGCGCCAGGGCTTCCCATTGGGCAAGGATGCGCTCGTTTTCGGGAGAATTGGCGAATTCGGCCTTTAAGCGGGCCAGACCGCGCAGCCGTTCCAGGTCGCGGGGAGAAACAGTGTGTGTCATATTCGATGATCTCGATCCTCTGTTCGTTTTGTGTCATATTATCATTAAGCATTGGCTTTGTCAACCGCATGAACGTCGCCCTGATCTCTATCTCAGCAAACAGTTGGATACGACGATGCCGTTTATATTCGATTAATGGCTATAAGCACATTGATAAGAAGCCGGATCCATTATATAATAGAGTATATATCATAGGCAGGGGAGACGTGAACGATGCGGTGGATCTGGGTGAATGAAGAAACGGAGATCGTCAATACATACGCCGAGTTCAGGACGGATTTCCGGTATTCGGGCGGGAAGGCGCTTCTGGACATAAGCGCCGCCGATGAGTACGCCGTATTCGTCAACGGAGTCTTCGCCGACTGCGGTCAATACGACGACTATCCGCACTACAAGGTTTTCGATACCCTTGACCTTGCCGGGCTGTGCCGCGCGGGAGACAATGAGCTGCTTATCCGCGCATATTACCAGGGTGTCGACTCTTTCCAGTGCGTCAAAAGCGCGCCGGGAGTCTGTTTCGCACTGAAACTGGACTCGGAGACGGTGGAAAGCGGACCCGAGACCCTCGCCCGCTTCGAACCGCACTATATGAGCGGGCCCGTCGAAAACGTTTCTCCCCAGCTGTCCTTCAGTTTCCGTTATGACGCGCGCAAACTGCCAGCTCTGTGGACGCGCGCCTTCGTATCAGACCGCGCCGTACAGCTCCTGCCCCGTCCCATAAAAAAGCTGATCATACAGGATCCCGCACCCGGTGTCATAAAGAGCCAGGGCGTGTTTCTGCGTCCCGATCCGGAAGCGGAGCGCACCCCGGCGCAGGCTGTCTATGCGGACCTTACGGCGCCGCGCCGCGCGGAAGGTCTTGCCGAAGCTTTGGAACCCTATAAAACGCCCGCTTACGCCGAGGCTAAGCTACCCATGCCCGGCGCGTACCGCTTTCTCCCGGAAAAAGGCTATGACGGCGTGTATCTGATCGTCGACCTTGGCCGGGAAACGGCCGGTTTCCCGACGCTGGAAGTGGACGCCCGGGAAGGGACCGTTTTTGAGATCGGCTACGGTGAACACCTGGATGACGGCCGCGTGCGTTCTTTTGTCGGCGGGCGCCATTTCGGTTTCAGTTACACCGCCAAAGCGGGAAGGCAGTACTTCACCAACTGGCTCAAACGGATCGCGGGACGCTATATGGAATTGCACGTGCGCACCGATGAGCCGTTCACGCTCTATCAGCTTTCCATACGTTCCGCAGATTATCCTTTGACCGTCAAGGCTGCGCCCTCCTTCCTGACCGACGCTTTGGCCAGGCGCATCTATGACGTATCCGTAGATACCCTCCGGCTGTGCATGCACGAGCACTATGAGGACTGTCCCTGGCGGGAGCAGGCAATGTACGGCATGGATTCCCGCAACCAGGCTCTGACGGGGTACTGGGCTTTCGGCGAGTATGATTATCCGGCCGCCTGCTGGGCGCTGTTTCCCCCGTCGCGGCGTCCCGACGGCCTGTTCGGCATCACGACTCCTTCCCATACGGGGCTGACTATCCCCTCCTTCTCTTTAGCCTGGGTGATCGCCTGCCGGGAGCTCGTCGAATACGGCGGAGAAAAGTACAACCGATTCACTGAGCCCATGCGCGACCTGCTCAAGGCGTTCCTTCCGCAGCTGCGTGACGGCGCAGCTGTTCCGTTCGAAGGCGAAGACTACTGGAACTTTTTTGAATGGGAGGACGGTCTTGCGGGGCACTTGGGCGCCGCCGAGACCCCTATCCCCGACGCTGCGCTCACGCTGTTCTTCTACGCGGCGCTCAAGGCATACGCCGCCGTCTGCCCCGACGACTATTTCGCGTCTGCCGAAGGCGAGATCAGCGCGCACTTTCACGAGACCTTCTGGGATGACACAATGCGTGCATACCGGACCCGAAAAGGCGAAAACCATTATGCCGAGCTGGTGCAGGCACTGGCGCTGTGGACCGGGCTCGTGCCCGAGGAGCTTGCCGGGGATCTCCGGGCAAAGCTTGCGGACCCTGCGAATCCTTTCACCAAGGTGACGCTGTCCCATTACATATACAAGCTGGACGCGCTGATGATGGAGCCGGAAAAATACTACACATGCGTCGAAAAGCATATCATGTCCGTTTGGGGCAGCATGATACTGGAAGGCGCGACTTCATTCTGGGAAACGATAGAGGGAGGCGACGCTTTTTCAAAAGCCGGCAGCCTCTGCCATGGCTGGAGCGCCGTTCCCGTGTACTTCTGGCATAAATACGCCGCATACCGGCCTAAAGATATTTAGATCGGCAGGAACCCGATAAGCGGCACATGCTGTCCGTTCATCCGTAAGCGCCCGTTTCCGTGTTTGCCTTTACGGAAGGCATGAAGTATACATATTGACATGAAGTTTCCGCTCTGATAAAATAAAATTAACAATAGAGGAGCCTATCGGCCTCTATGAAAACCCGGCTTTTTCTTCACTTACGCGGGATCACGAACGACACAGAAACGGAGGACACAGCCTTGAAAAAGAGAGTCATCATCCTTATTCTCCTGTTTATTCTCACCGTCTCTTTCGCCTGCAGAGCCGAACTCCCTTCTATTGATGACGTGCTTGCTCATTTCGATTCCTACAGCGGCAGCGTCGAAGTTTCCGACGACCTGAGCGCGTATTACTGGGAAAACCAGGGCGACATAGATTACGGCAGTTTGCGGTTCGTCATCTTGGAACGTGAAGCGCCGGAAAAGGAGTTTACCGTCCTGGATTCCGGCTATCCGGACGCGATGATCGATGGTTTCCCGGACGGTTTCAGCGGTTTTGATGTCGGTTCTCCCGCCATCAGAGTAAGATGCGACTTAATGGTGAAACTGCCGGCGATGTTCAGGGCTGCCTCGCTTGCCGAAGCGGATATCCTGCTTGTCGCCGAAAACATCTATCTGCTGGACAGCACGCTCATAGTGACCGATTACGTCAAAAATAGCAGCAGCGAGATACCCGAATTCGAGACACTTGAGGAGCTTGCCGCATATCTCAAAGCCAATAGCCGGTGATCGATACAATAACCTACTATCCCACATTTGGCTCGCTGACTATGGTCAACCTGTACGACAGGAACCGGTATGCAGCGCTGTACGATTACACGTATACCGAAGGAATGGTTTTTGCGCAGAACCCCGAAGCCGCCGGTCAGTGGAGCAATATGCAGGATGTCTTTGAAATAATGACGGAGCTCAGCAACGGCGCCGACGGCGCGGGGCTCAATGAGCAGATTGCGGCACTGGAGTTCCTGCCCCAGTCCAAATCAAAGATCTGGCAGGCCTGCGTTTCCGAAAACGAGTACGGATCCGCTTTTAACCTGATCGACGAATACTATTGGGAAATGGCCCGCACGCTCAGTTCGCTTGATCCTTCCGACGAAAACCGCGAGCTGTATTCCCAGATCATCGATGCAAAGAGCTACGAAACTCTGTCTCTCTTCGTCAGTTTCTGCAATTACACCGGTTTTGACCGCCCGATCTCCAGTATAGAAGCGGCAAAGGACTATCTGACTTCCTCCGACTGGGAGTGGGCAGAAGCGGCGGTCATGGACGTTGTGAATCTGCTTGGCGGTTTATAAACCACCGTTATTATAGTATGTTTCCGCTTTGCAATCTTGCGCAAAGCGGTTTTTTTATTTCATGAGCATTATCTGTCGGAAATACGGCCCTGCATTCATACTTTCGCGCTTCGAACGCTTCCCTCATCACCTTTTCAGCCGCCGCATCGTTTGATCACACAACAGAGTATCGGCTTGGGAGGATGAACTGGATCTCGAGATCAGGCGCTGTTATACGCTTATCCTGCATTTAACAAAACAAATCCTGCGGCTTGCTGCCATCGCCGGTTTTCCTCCGTATAATGATACAGAAACAATGAAGACCAAAGCGTGGGCTGCGCGAGGCCTTCAGCGTGAAAGATCCAAAACGACCATTCGGTCATACTATAACCGACATTAACATTTACGGAGGATTTAATAAATGGGTATCATAGCAGTTATTCTTGGCATTCTGGCGGTGGCTTGCGCCGCTCTGGCTACGTTTCTTTTCGGCATCGCAGGCGGCATCACTGCCGGAGTTTTAGGCGCCTGTGCGATAGGGCTTGCGATATTCAAGCGCATTAAGACCGGCAAAGGCGGCATCAGCGCCATAGTGATCGGCGTAGTGGCTCTCATACTGGCGTTCATGCTGACCGGCATCTGGTCCAACGCGTTCACTGCCCTGCACAATAAGGCCGTGGAATACAAGCCTGACGGACTGTGGGCACAGGTGAGCGAGAATACGGACGGCGGCATCATGGGCATCATAAGCAACCTGCCCAGTGACGAAGCCGGCCTAAACGCGCTGCTGGAAGAGATGAACGACTTAAACAACATCAAAGCAGAATAAATGAACCAAAAGCCGACAGGAACCTGCGGGGCGATCCCCCGCAGGTTCTTGTCTTCGCGCCTGCACAGCCGGCGCTGGCTGATACTGTTTCTTCGGTTTTGATATGGTAAATTGTTTTAGCAGCAGTTTTCTGGTATAATGATCGGGAATGGGGCCTTTTGCCGCAGCTGTTACCACATCGGACGACTTTGCAGACGGGCTCGGCTTGCAGTGGCAGAGGCAGGCAAACCCGCAGCAGGCGTGGTTTGAATCGCTTAAGCCGGGGCTCAGGCTGTACTGTGCCCCCTGCGGAGACTTCGAATATGTCAGAGTCTCCCCCGTGACGGTTTAGCCTGCTACCCACGGCAGATCTTGGATCGGCTTTACGACAAGCCTGTAAATGATATTCGCAATAGACCGACACAAATGACCGGAACACGAAAGGGATAAAAATGACTATATCCGCGTCGATCAGCCCGATCTGGCGGGAATACGGGCTGACAGAACCCGAGATCTTCGAGCAGCTGAAGCAGTGCGGCTTTGACTGCGCCGATTATGAGTTTTCACCCGCCAATCAGACCGGCTGGGCTGACAGTGATCCTGATGCCTGGGCCAAACGCCTGAAAACCCGCCTTGATGAGATCGGCATCCGGCCCGTCTCCGCCCACGTCAGCGGCTTCAATCCCGCGGAAGACTACGCTAAAGTCGAGCAGGCTGTGCGCTGCGCGGGCGCGCTCGGCGTAAACAATGCGGTCATCCCGCTGGGCTGGACAAAGGACAACGCCAGATATGAATACGAGCAGAACAATCTCGAATACCTGAAGCGGCTGCTGGCTGCCGCCTCCGGCTCGGGCGTCACGCTGCTTATAGAGCACAGCGGTTCCTGGCTCGGGCAGCACTACACGCACCACGCGATAGAGCTCATCCGTATGCTTGAAAAGCTGGGAGAGCCGGAGCGCTTAAAGGTAAGCCTCAACACAGGGAATCTCGGCGTCGCCGAGATAAAGCCGTATACCGAGATCCTCCTGCTGGGAAAACGGATACTCAACGTCGACCTGTCCGATAACTTCGGCGGTATGCCTCTGGCAGTACATCCCGAAAGGGAGGCTCTGGGGCTGGCTCCGATGATGGGATATATCGATTTCGACCGCGTCATGCAGGGACTGAAAGAAACGGCGTACTCAGGCGGCTTCAACCTTAGAATGAACATGCCACGCGTGTTTCCGAAGTCCGCCTCCCGTCGCGCCGACGCGCCGCTCAGGCTCATGCCGCCCGAGCTCACAAGACGGCTGCACAGCTGGAGCCTGCACATCGTTGAACACATGCTGGACGTCTACGGCTTTGCCGGGGAGGCGCTGAAATGAAGATATCGATCTCAAGAAGCTCCGTCTGGACTGAGCTGTGCGACGAATTCGAATACTACCGCTGCCTGCGCCAATGCGGCTTCAGGTACGTAGATTACGACCTTTACAGTGTGTTCGGCGCGGACGCCCCGTATCTCCAGCCCGACTGGGAGAAGATGGCTTCTCAGACCCGCGAAAAAATGGAAAAGCTCGGCGTACGTCCCGTAATCGCCCATGCGCCCAGCGGCGAACCGGCCGCACCCGGCATGACGGATACGCTCATCATGCGCACGCGGCGCGCCATCGAAGTCTGCGCCGTGCTGGGCATTCCCAACCTCGTCTACCATCCGGGCGGGCAGATGGGCATGACAAGAAAGCAGTATCTCGACTTCAACGTCTCCTATGTGCGAAAGCTCATCCCGACGCTGGAAAAAAGCGGCGTCACGCTGCTGCACGAAAACGTCGGGCGCTGGGACGAACCGTTTTACTGCCACGACGGCGAAGAGATGTGCGCTTTGATCGACGCGGTGGACCATCCGCTGTACCAGGCATGTCTCGATACGGGGCACCTGAGTCTGGCAGACGGGAACCAGTATGATACCATCATCCGCTTAGGCTCCCATCTTAAAGGCCTGCACATTCAGGACAATTTCGGCTCGCTGCCGGTCGCTTCGACTTACCGCATATGGCGGCAGGATCTGCATCTTCCGCCGCTGATGGGCTGTGTGGACTTTGACGGGGTGCTGACCGCTCTTAAGCAGATCGGCTACAGCGGCGCCTTCAACCTTGAACCCGAAAGCCCGCGCTGCGGCAGTCTGCTGTACGACGATAACGAGAAGGGGCTTCCCCTGCATCACATGAGCCTGAACATCGTTATGGAGTACTACTCCATAATCTACGATATAGCCAGGCATATACTCACCGTATACGGCATGTACGAAGAGTGACATGATCGAAACCGCGGTAAAAAACAGCATTCGGAGCGATCCGAATGCTGTTTTTTCGAAACTCTTTGGGAAAATCAGCGGGCGATCGGGTCATCCTCCGTCTCCCGCAGGATCATGCTGGCCCGATATCGTTCAATACACTCCCAGCAGCTGAAGGGCGAGGCGCACGGTCAGCAGCGCGAGCACCACAAGCATCATCACGCGGATCAGCCCGGCGCCTTTTGTGAGCGCGAGCTTTGCTCCCAGCCACCCGCCTGTCACCGAGCAGACCAGCGCAGGCAGCGCCAAGGCATAAATCACATTCCCTGCGGCTATCCTTGTCGCCAGGGCGCCGATGTTGCTGAACAGATTGACAGGTTTGGCGGTGGCTGACGCGGAAACCATATCCATTCCGATCAAGTGAATGAACAGGAGTATCAGAAACGTGCCCGCTCCGGGGCCGAAGAAACCGTCGTAAAAACCGACCGCAAGGCCGATCAGCGCGCACATCGGATACTGCTTCCGGGTGACCGGACCGGTTTTGTCATTCTGCTTTTTGTTAAACAGCCCCAGCGCCCCGACGGCCGGAATGGCAAACACCATGAATACCTGCATCGTCCGGCTTCCCACAGTCATGGCTGTACGGGTGCCCAGCCATGAACCCGGCAGCGCCGCCGCAGCCGCAATCGCGGCGGGAACGACCAGCAGTTTCCCGCTTTTATAGCATTTGACCGTCGCCATCAGGCAGCCGAACATAGATGAGAACTTATTGTTTCCCGACGCGAAGTCGTAATTCAGCCCCGCAAGCGTATAAGCGGGCAAAGATACCAGCCCGCCTCCGCCGGCGATGGCGTCCATCGCGGCTGCCAGAAACACCATCGGCAGCACTATCAGGTACATCTGCAGAGTGATCTGCATGATCAATATCCTTCTTCCAAATCTACCGGACGGAAAACCTGTCCGCGGTCCGTTTCCCGCGCTTAGGCTATCCCGCCGTGGGTCGAGTTCTGAATGTCGTTCATTCTTGCGTAACTGCCGCCCAGCGCCACAAGCTCCGCATGGGTGCCCCGCTCGATGATGCGCCCGTCCTCTATGACCAGTATCTGGTCCGCGTTGCGGATGGTGGAGAGCCGGTGGGCGATGGCAATAATGGTCCGCTGTCCGGCGATGCCTGCAATGGCCTTCTGTATCTGGCGTTCGGTCTCCACATCCACGGATGCGGTGGCCTCATCCAGTATGATTATGGGCGAACGGCGCAGTATCGCGCGGGCGATGGCAACACGCTGCTTCTGACCGCCGGAAAGCCGCAAGCCGCGTTCGCCGACCTGCGTTTGGTATCCCTCCGGCATCGCCATGATGTCGTCATGGATGTTCGCAGCTTTGGCTGCCGCTTCGATCTGTTCCGTGCCGGCTTCGGGCATGGCATAGCCGATGTTCTCCGCTATGGTACCGTTGAACAGGAACGTGTCCTGCAAAACCGGAGAGATATTCCGCCGCAGGCTTTCGATGGTCACGTCTTTAATGTCGTTCCCGTCTATCAGTATGCGCCCCGACGTCGGCTCATAGAACCTGGATATCAGCTGCGTCAGCGTGGTCTTCCCCACGCCCGTGGGGCCCACGAGTGCCAGCATCTTCCCCGGCTCGCATGTGAACGAGACGTCCTTTAACACCGGTATGTTGTTGCCGTAGGAAAAGCTAACGTGGTCGAACGATATCTGTCTCCGCACGTTTTTAAGAGGTTCGGCGCCCGGCTTATCCTTTATCTCAAAAGACGCGTCGAGCACTTCCAGCACACGCTCCGCCCCAGCCATGGACTGCTGCATGTTCTCCAGCAGGTTCGCAAGGCCCGTCACAGGCCCGTAAAACAGGCCCAGATACAGCAGAAAAGCCACGATATCCGCCACACGCAGTCCCTCCCGGTAGGCCAGATACCCGCCGAACGCCACCACCAGGACCGTGCCGATGGATGAAATGAACTCGACCGACGGGTGGAACACCGCGCTGATCTTAAGCGCTTTCAGCATCGCATGGACGTGCTCGAAATTGCGTTCATTGACGCGCTCGGTCTCGTACTCTTCCCGCCCGAAAGACTGTATCTCATGGATGCCGAAAAGATTGTCCTGCAGTTTGCCGTTCAGTTCGCCCATTTTCTTCTGGGAGATGCGGAAAAACGGGCGGACCTTTTTGGAAAACACGAAGCCTGAAGCAAATATGAGCGGGATCGGGGCGCAGGTTATCAGCGCCAGTTTCCAGTTTATGGTGAGCAGGACTATCAGCACTCCGCTGAAAGTCACCAGGTTGGTAATAGTCTCCGGGATCATGTGAGCGTAAAGCAGCTCGAAATCGCGGGTGTCGTTCACCACACGGCTCATCAGGTCGCCCGTCTGCTTATCGTGGAAATAGCCAAGGTGCATATGCTCCAGCTTATCGTAGGTCTTGGTGCGCAGATCGCCCACCAGATACCAAGCAGCCTTATGCGCCAGGTAATTGCTCAGAAACCGGAACAGTATGCGCAGAAGATAGATTCCCACAAGCGCCGCAGTCAGCAAGCCTATATTTTTAGGTCCGCTTCTTCAACGCCCTGTTCCACTATGCCCGTCATGGCGGAGAGCAGTTTCGGCGCGGTGAGATTGACCGTCGTCAGTGCCAGGGTGGAGAAAACGGCGACAGTATACAGCGTACGGTAACGTATGGCTTCGCGGCTCAACCGCCAGAGTGTCTTTATCATTATCTCCCTCCCCGCATACTTCGCCGTGACCGATAAACAGACAGCGCTTCTATTTGACTATCACCAGCTCGTATTCCGAATTGCCCAGCCCAATCTTCTTTGCATGGGCAAGGCAGGTTTTGTACTCCGCGTTCGGGTTGGTGTTGTCAAAATGA
This sequence comes from Clostridia bacterium, assembly GCA_017518705.1. The sequence continues at coordinate 6,713 of JAFWUC010000003.1, read as the reverse complement.
TCGTGGCGGTCACGGAACCCGGGCTTTGCCATCTCGTCCGTCAGCTGCGTGCCCGGCAGGGGTTCCTGTTTAAGGCAGGCGTCCACGCAGGCGTGATCCAGCGCGAGGGGGTCAAATGAAGCCAGCATCCCGACGTTCGGGATTATGGGCGTATCGTTTCCGGAATGGCAGTCGCAGATCGGCGAAACGTCGCGTATCACCGAAATGTGGAAATTCGGCTTTCCGTCCACCACCGCCTTGGCATACTCCGCCATTCGGCAGTTGAGTTCCTTGACGGCGGCATCCTGAGCGAAATCTATGGCGTCAAAATTGCAGGCGCCTATGCACCGTCCGCAGCCTACGCATTTTTCGTAATCGACGGTCATCTTTTTCGCGCTTTCGTCAAACACGAGACCGTCGTTCGCGCATTCCGACATGCACCTTCTGCATCCGCGGCATTTTGCGGGATCGATAATCGGCTTCCCGTTGCTGTGCTGATCCTTTTTGCCTGCCCTGGAGCCACATCCCATTCCTATGTTCTTGATCGTTCCTCCGAACCCCGTCTGCTCGTGCCCCTTGAAATGCGTAAGAGAAATGAACACGTCCGCGTCCATGACGGCCCGGCCTATCTTGGCTTCCTTCACATATTCCCCGCCCGCCACCGGAACGGCGATGTCATCCGTGCCCTTGAGCCCGTCGCCGATTATTATCGGACAGCCTGCGGACAGCGGCGTGAACCCGTTTTCCCAGGCGCAGTACAGATGCTCTATGGCGTTTTTCCGGCTGCCGGGATACATGGTGTTGCAGTCGGTAAGGAAAGGCTTGCCGCCCAGCGCTTTTACCGTATCCACGACCGCCTTTGCGTAATTCGGGCGCAGGTAGCTCATGTTCCCGAGCTCCCCGAAATGCATTTTTATCGCGACGAACTTGCCGTCCATGTCTATCCGGCCGATACCCGCTGCCTTTATAAGCCGCTTGAGTTTATCGCCGGGGCCTTCGTCAGGCCTGCACCTGAAGTCGGTGAACCAAACTTTGGATGTTCTTTCTTCGCTGCTCATTATTCCATGCTCCCTTCCGTTTTTTCTGTTTTCCTGTCACGCAGCCGGTTGTTCTACCGTCTTGTGACCGTGGCAATGTATTCCGTTCCGTCCGGTACGGTTATGCCGGGATCGTACGTCGTGATTTCCGCAGTTTCCTTCAGCTCCTCAACGCCCATCACGAAATGGCAAAGCGCGATACCGACGTCGATCTTCTGTAGGTCGCCGGTCTTTTCCCCGGCATACCCTTTGTCCCGCTTTTCATAAAAATGATAGTTTCGGCCCGAAACGATTATCCGCCACGGCTGCTTGTTGACCGCAGACGGCGCCCATCTGACCATTTCGATCAGGTCCGCGATCTCCGACTGTTTTTCAGGCGGAAGCGCTTTATCCCATTTTTCATCGAAGAATAGCTTTTCAGCCGGCAGTCTCGTATCTGCCCCGACGCCCTTGCGCATCATGGTTTCCCTTATGGAACGCCTTTTGGCGGGATAACCCAACGGGCTTACGCATGGCATCATCTCTCCTTCCGAAACGCCCGCGGCGTTTTCGAACATTTCCCGCTTCATGGTCCCTCCGATCAAGGTGGTGCCTATCCCGAGAGACCATGCATACAGCACCAGTTTCTCGAAAGAATACCCGAAAGCGACGTCCGCTAAGGGCAGCTTGTCCACCTTCCCGGCAACAAACAGAGTCTCACCGGTAAGCACGGGGCTTGACAGCCCATATTCTCCGGCGTCGAGCAAAACGAAGCGCACCGGGATCCCGAAAGGGTTCCGGATCGTCCGAATGTAGACCTCGAGCTTTTCCCTGTCCCGTGCGCTCAAGGGTCTGCCGTCGAAAGAACGGACGCTCTTTCTGCTCTGTATTATTTTCAGCAGTTCGGTCATGGCTGTTTCTTCCTCCCGGGTGGATCTGTTTTTCAGGGCAGCGTGCTTCCGCACGCCTCTCCGATATTATTGTACATAAAAAGAAACCGCCGTTCAACCCTTTAACCGGGTTTCGCGCGGTTTTTCGAGCATATCAGCCAAGATGTACAAATGGGTCAAATCATTACCCGCACGCGGTCCGGCTCGGTGTTGAGCAAACTGCTCACTTTGTTTTCAGCAGCCAGGCAAACGCTTTCACCATCCTCAGATCCGGGTCCTTGAAATGGTTGCCCTGGTTCCACTCAAGCGTGCACGTGACCCCCCGCTCACAAAGCGTCCTGTAAGCTGCGCGGATGCACTCGCCCACCGTGGCCATCACTTTGTTTCGCGTCTTTTCTTCCCTGTCTCCCAGGCTCAGATAGACCTTATCGGCGCGTAAGGTATTATCCCCCATGTACTTCACAAATCCCGGGAACCACACGGACGGAGACGCCGCCGCCGCGCCGAGGAACCGATTTGTCCGATATGCCGCCCAGAGCGCGAACAGTCCCGCGAGCGAATACCCGCCGATATAATACGTCTTTGCCGGGTCGCCCGTCTCTGCCAGCACCCCGGCAAGCGTTTCTTCCGCCCCGTCCCCAAAGTCCTCGTTTCCGAACACCGCCGGCGCCTGCCAGGGCGAAAGGTCGCGATTCCAGTCTTCGACCTTGAGCGCGACAAGGCAAAAGTCGCCGCCGGCTTCGGCTTTTATGGCTTTGGCCTCGTTTTCGATCACGGACAGGTCGTGATCGTCCACCATCTGGATCAGGATATTGGCGGAAGCTGGGTCTCCGTACTCGAACCGCGTCATATATATCCTCCGCGAAAGCTCGGTATTTATTTCGCACCTGACCTGTTCGGACAGCGGCGGCAGCTTATCCCGCCCTGCGCCTTCCGGTCAAAAGAAGTCCGGCTCCCATAAGCACGGGGAAAAGGATCGCCGCGCCGATCCCCAGCCGCATATTACCTTCCGCAGCGGACGCTATAAGACCCGCAAACGTCGGCCCGCCTGAGCATCCCAGATCGCCGGCCAGCGCCAGAAGCGCAAACAGCAGCGTTCCCCTGCCCTTCACGCCGGCTGACGCCGTGCTGAACGTGCCGGGCCAGAAAATGCCCACTGCGAACCCGGCGAGCCCGCAGCCCAGCAGCGCTATTATCGGGTCCGGCACGACAGCTATAACGATGTACGCGGCAACGCAAAGCAGCACCGAGACCGCCATGAACCTCTTAAGGTCCAGCTTGCCGCCCCAGATGCCGTATATCGTCCGCGAAGACGCCATGCACAAAGCGAACAGCGTGGGGCCCAGCAGGTCGCCCATGGTCTTGGATACGCCCAGCCCTTTTTCGGCAAAGGCGGAAGACCACTGGCTGACCGCCTGCTCGCTGGCTCCGGCGCACAGCATCATAAGCATCATCACCCAGAAAAAGCTCTGCGAAAACAGTACGCGCAGGCTGCCTTTCGCTTCGCCTTCTTCGGGCTCGAGTTTCGCTATCGGCACCTTGGTGAACATCACAAAGTCGGCAGCAGGCACGATGCACCACAAAAGCGCGAGCGTGCGCCAGGAGTCTATCCCGAAAATAACGAAAAAGGCGGTGGAGATCAGCACCACTGCCATATGTCCCCAGCAGTAAGCCGAGTGCAGGAGGCTCATGACAGTCTGCTTGTTGTCCGTCGGACAGGCTTCCAATATCGGACTGACCAGCACCTCCTGAAGCCCGCCGCCTATCGCGTATACGCATACGGAGATCAGGATCCCTACAAACGGGTCTCCCGTGACGCCCGGAAGTATCGTAAGCAGTACCAGTCCCGCGATCACGCATGCGTTCGAAAGCAGCATGGACGCGCGGTAGCCGATCTTTTCCACAAACGGCGTGGACAGCAAGTCGATCAGCAGCTGAAGACCGAAATTGAACGTGATCAGTATCGTGATCTTCGCAAGCGGTATGCCAAACTCGCTCTGCATGTGCACGAACAGCAGCGGCACAAAGTTGTTGACTACCGCCTGCACCACATAGCCGAGGAACGACGCTTTGATCGTGGCTTTATAGTTTCCCGACATGCTTGCTCCAGTTCTTGTATTCCAATTGCGATCTGCGGTCCGTCAGGACTCGTTTACCAGTTTTCCCGTCATGTGGTCTATCGTCAGCTCCAGGCACTGCACGCGGGGCAGCGCGTCTGTGACTTCTTTCCGGATATACTCCTCGTCGTCTGTGAACTTCCTTAACAGGTGTTCGCCGATCTGGCGGATCTTGTTCTCATCCGTGACCGGGCTTATGCGCCCGAACACCACTACGCTGGTCACATTGAGCGCCCATTCGCCCTCTTTTTTGTAGCCCGCATTATACACGCAGTAGCTGACCTTATCGCATTTTGCTATGGCATCGATCTTGTGTCCCGTCTTTGCGCCGTGGAAGTACAGTTTCCCCTCCTCAGGATCATACCAGTGGTTCATTGGTATGCCGTAGGGGTAGCCGTTGTCGCCCAGCGTGGACAGCACGCCGCGCTTCTCCTCCGTGAGCAGGCGTATGCACTCTTCCCTGCTGACCTGCTGCCTGAACCGTCTCATAGGGCGGAACACATCGTTTTTATTGTCCATATCCCGCACCTCAGACTTATTTGCCCGTTTCCCCGACGATATTCCGGGCAAATTCACCCGCCGCTTTCAGGTCTTCTTCGTTCGGTCTGCCCTTGTGGATGCCTTTGAATTCTCCCTTACAGTGGAACTCCCGTTCGTCCATGGGTATGCCTGCCTTGTCCGCCTCAGCCTTGACTTTCTTCCACGTGGAATTCATCATTGCCGCCGAGCCGAAGTTGACGATCTTCCCGATCATATTTTTGTTCAGCGACCTGATAAAAGCGCGCACTTCCGGGTCTATGGTAAAAGCATAATATGAGTTGCCCAGAAAAAGGATATCCACGTGTTCCGTTACGGGCGCACTGATCGGAAGCGCCTCTGTGCCGACCGCTTTTGCGACAGCCTCCGCAAGGCGTTTGGTGTTGCCCATTTTCGTGTAATATCTGACCGCTATCTTCATGTTCCCCTCCGCATTTTTGTTCTTGATCCGATTTGTTTATACTTATCGCCGTCATCCGGCTGTTATAAGCAGACAGTCTGTACCGTGCTTAGCCCGAAATCAGCCAGCAGGCTTCGTAAGGCGCTGCCGTGACGTACGAAAAGCGTCTCGTCCACAACTTTTCCGATATATGCCGCAAGCTTTTATAACTGCTGCTTCCCCTGTTCGTATATCTTCAGCAGCGTCCGCATCGTGGCGTCGCAGGATGCGGGATCGTTCCCGTACGGAGTGCCGTTTTCTATGCTGCGGTAAAAGTCTGCGATACAGGCTTTGTGCCCCGCTCCCCAGTAGGAACGGCCGAGCGCCGGATCGGTCATGCAGGTGAACTCCTGCTTCTGTCCGTCCTTTGTCACGGTCATAAGGTCGCCCTCTATGCTAATGACGGCCTGCTCGAGATGCAGTTCCAGCATCACCTGCGCGTCTTGGCTGTAAGCAGTGGACGCATAAAACAGCGCCGGTATGTTCCCTTTGCTCATATATGCCTCCGCCGTGTCTTCCACTTCGATCGCGCCGCGAAGATGGTGGTTGCGCAGTACGGCCTCGGTCCGGTCGGGCAAGCCCAGGAAACCGATCATCAGATCAAGCGTATGGATGGCCTGGTTGATCATCGCACCGCCGCCCTCGGTAGCCCATTTGCCCTTCCAGTCAGCGGCGGCATAGTATTCTTCGGAACGGCTCCAGGTCACGAATGCGCGGATGCCTTTGAGCTCGCCGTAAGTGCCTTCCCGCAAAAAGCGTTTGCAGGTTTGGATATGCGGATGATAGCGGTTCTGGAAACAAATGCCCACAGGCACCCGCTTTGCTGCCTGCTTGACCGTTTCCCAGCCCTCCGCGTCGATGGCGGGCGGTTTCTCCGTGAACACGGCTATGCCGCGCCGGGCTGCCTCCGATACCATAACGGGATGCAGGTAATGGGGCGTGCAGATATGCACCGCGTCCGGTTTTTCCTTTTCCAGCATCTCCTGCCAGTCGGTATAGGCGGCACAGCCGTAGCGCTTCGCCCTGTCCGGTATAATATCTGAACACGCGACCAGTTCGGTATCGTCCAGTTCACCCAGCACGGGAGCGTGCACTGTAGAGATCCCGCCGCAACCGATCAACCCCACACGAAACATGGTTCTTCCTCCGCTTTTATATGTTTGACCCCGCCGCTTTCCTTATCGCGCGCAGGTCCTCTCTTACGAATACGCTCATTTTATGTTTTCTTCAGTAAAAAGTCAACGGCGTTTAGGTTGCATGTTGTTTATCATCCCTGCTGCGGATAAGGCGAAGATCAAGTCTTTTTCGCACGGATCCCGGCGGATTAAGCAAAGGAGCCCGACGGCAGATCGCCGTAAAGCTCCTTTCAACTTTTCTCAAAAGAGGCAGCTGCTCAAATCATTCCTGTTTCATCGTAGATCCGAGCATCTCGTCGAGTATCCTGGCGGCATCGTATACAAGACGCGGGCACGGGCGTTTTCTGTAGAATTCCTCTGTGCGCTGTTCGGGTTCTCCCCCGCTTTCCGGCACGAGCCCCGCAAGCGTAAGAAGTTCGCGGCAGTTGATGCTCGCATTCTCGCTTCTGAATCTTTCGGCAAAGTCTCTGACCAGCGCATAGTGCTGTTTTTTGGCTTCATGGTCGGCAGGATCGTCATAGCCCTTTACGATCCCAAGCACCAGCGCCGCGGCGCTCACCACGCCGCAGGTCTCCCTCAGCCGCCCCAGCCCGCCTCCG
>JAFWUC010000037.1 GCA_017518705.1 Clostridia bacterium | reverse complement strand
TGCCGCCGACTGGACGGAAAACGATCCCGCCATATTCACAAAGTGCACCGCCCTGTATCACGAACCAGGCAGCCACCATATGACCATGACATACGCAGACTATTACTTCATCGAAGCAATAAACAAACTGCGCGGCGAAAAGCTGCTGTTCTGGGACCCGTAAGCGCGTTTTTAGAAGCAAAACAGGCAGGCCGTCTCTTAAGAGGCGGCCTGCTTTATGTTCCGGCAGCGGCCGGGCGGATTGACTTGACCGACCCGGGGGTGATAGAATAAGGACAGCGGGATCTCAGCTGAAAGAAAGGACGGCGCGCGATGAAGACATACAGAAAAGACGAGCTAAGAGAGATAGTGTTCCCTCTGGAGGGCATAGGCACGGGAGGCCTGGGGCTGTCCGGCACGGGCGCATTGGTGGACTGGGAACTGACCGGCAAAGCCAACAAGCACACGCTGAACGCGTTTTCCCACTTCGCCGTAAAGGCGGAGAGGGACGGGAAGCTCATAGACGCGCGGGTGCTGATGGGCGACCAGACCGGGAACCTTGCGGGAGACACGGGCATTCATCCGTACTATTCCTCTGAATACGGCAACGGCGTGGACCGCACGTCGATGGCCGGCATGCCGCATTTTGAGGACGTCGAGTTTACCGGGGGCTTTCCTTTCGCGCAGATCGCTTACCGTGACGGCAGGATGCCCGCCGACATAACGCTTACGGCATTCAACCCGTTTATACCCAACGACGAAGACGCCAGTTCGCTGCCCGCGGCATTCTTCAAATGGCGCATAAAAAACACCTCGGACGCTCAAACGGACTACACCGTGGCGCTGTCGGCAGGCAGCACGTTCAGGGTCTCTGAGGGCAGCGTGAGCCGCTTTGAAAAGCGTGACGGCTTTTCCGCGCTCACGCTCACGACGAATAAATTCACGCCTGACGATGCAGAATACGGAGAGCTTATGATCTCCACTTCGGCAAAAGACGTGTCGTATCAGGAATACTGGTACCGAAGCTCCTGGTTCGACGAGCTTACCGTGTTCTGGCGTGAATTCACGACGCCCGGCAGGCTGCAGAACCGCTCTTATTCGGACAATGATAACGGCAGGGGCGGTATGCACGACGTGGGCACCGTGGGCGCGCACGTCTCTCTGGCGCCCGGGGAGCAGACAGAGCTTCTGTTCGTGATCGGCTGGTATTATCCCAATTTCGTCAAATACTGGGACAGGTCCGACGTCAAGCCCATGTGGAAGCACGAGTACTGCCGGCGCTTCGGTTCCGCCTTGGATGTGACGGAGTACTGCTATAAAAACTTTGACAGCCTTTACTTAAGGTCGAAAGCGTTTGAAGACGCGCTGTTCGACACGACTGTTCCGGAAGTTTGCGCCGAGACGGCTGCGTTCAACCTGGAGGTGCTCAAAAGCCCCACGTGCTTAAGGCTTGAGAACGGTGAGTTCTGGGCGTTTGAGGGCACCCGCGCGCAGGACGGTTCCTGCGAGGGCACCTGCGACCACGTGTGGGGCTATCAGTACGCGCTGGCGTATCTGTTCCCCAGACTGGCCAGGCAGATACTCGAGACGAGCTACGACCACAGCATGAAGGGAAGCGGGGAGATCATTTTCCGCAGCATGCTGCCATTGGGCTCCCCCAAATGGAATTTCAGGGCCTGCGTGGACGGACAGATGGGCTGCGTGATCCGCTTTTACAGGGAGTGGAAGCTGAGCGGGGACGACGCGTGGCTCATCAAATACTGGCCCAAGGTCAAAAAGTCGCTGGAGTACGCCTGGAGCAAGGAGAATCGGGACAAATGGGACCCCGGCAAGACCGGAGTCATCACTGGCAGGCAGCATCACACCCTGGACGTGGAGCTGTTCGGACCCTGTTCATGGCTCACGGGCTACTATCTTGCGGCGCTCAAAGCGGCTTCGGAGATGGCGGCGTACCTGGGAGAGGCGGACAAGGCTCGGGAATACGGCGAGATATTCGAAAGAGGCAGGCAGTACGCGGACAGGGAGCTGTTCAACGGGCGGCACTATATCCAGAAGATAGACGTGAAAGACAAAAGCGTGCTGGGTCCGTACGCGGAAGCCGACCCCAACATTTATTATTACTGGAACGAGGAAAAGCAGGAGCTCAAGTATCAGTTCGCCGAGGGCTGCGAGATCGACCAGCTGATAGGCCAGTGGCACGCATCATTGGTGGGTCTGGGCGACATATTCGATCCCGAGCACCGCAAAACGGCGGCGGGAGCCATATACGACATCAACTTCAAGTCCATGCGCGACGTAGCGAACCCCTGCCGCGTGTTCGCCCTTAACGACGAAAAAGGCGCGGTGATCTGCGAGTGGGCGAAAGACAAATACAGGCCCCAGATACCGATCCCGTACACCGAGGAATGCATGACCGGCTTCGAATATGCCGCCGCACAGCTCATGATGCAGGAAGGCCTGATAAACGAGGGCATCGAGCTGGTGGAAGCGATACGCGCCAGGTACGACGGCATCAAGCGCAACCCTTACGCGGAGATCGAATGCGGCTCAAGCTACGCCCGTTCCATGGCGAGTTTCTCCGTTTTCGCGGTGCTGTCCGGTTTCAGCTGCGATGTGCCTGCGGGGATGCTCGGCTTTATGCCGAAACTCGAGGGGCGCTTTAAGAGCGTTTGGTTCACGGCTAACGCCTGGGGCACATATGAAAAAACCGCGGACGCGACCGAGATAAAGCTGCTGTCCGGCAGGCTCAGACTGAAAACTCTGGCGCTGCCGTATCTCGCAGGCGTTTCCAAAGTGACCTGCGACGGAAAAGACGTACCGTTCGTTTTTGACAGGGATACGGGCAAAGTCGGCGTGGACTGCCGCGCGGAACACAGCATAAGGATCGTTTAGGACGATATGGACTCGGAACAGCTTGAAAGACGGATATGCGCGCTGATAAGCCGGAAAAACGGGCTTAAGGCCAGGGAGATCGCGGAAAGCCTGGATCTTGACAGGAGTACGGTGAACCGGGTGCTGTTTTCGTCGCCTTTGCTCAAGGAACTGTGCTACCAGGACAGAGCCTACAGGTGGCACGGCATCATCCGTCAGGAAAGGCTGCATACGGGTCTGTACGAGTATTCGGGCTATTACGGCACGGTAAACGAGTTTCTGGAGCTTGGCGAAGATGAATGGCTTGAGCGCCTTACGGAAGGCTGCCAGAGGATAGGGCGCAGCCTAAACGACACCCGGGGGCTGTACCATTCCTTCAGGGACTGCAGGCAGCAGATGACGGGACTGTTTTCGGACCTCAGGTCCATGCTGGGGGAGAGCTGCCTTGACTGGGAGCTGGCTTTCGAATTCCGGCTCAAACGGGCGCGCCATGTGCGCATATATGCCGACGTGCTGGTGATCACGGAAAACCGGGTCTTCTCTTTGGAATTCAAAATGAAGGACAGGGAGGAGCCGGAGGAAGTCCTGCAGGCGGCGAAATACGTGCCGTATCTGGAGATCGTGTTTGGCCCGGAGTACGAGGTGATCCCCGCGCTGGTGCTGACCGGGGCGAGGGAATTGTTCGAGTTCGTGCCTATCGGCGCAAGCGGGTCCATCCTCCCAATGTGCTCTGGGGATATGCTGTTCAACGTGTTCGACGAGTACATGGGGTTTCTGTCGGGCGGGGACTGAGTTTGGCTCGATACGGACGACCGGGGAAACGGCGTTCCGATCTGTGACGAAACATATGCGTAAAACATTCACAAAGGAGGCCCAAACTGCCATGAAACGGTTTTTTGCGTTCGCGCTCACGCTTATGATGCTCACGAGCCTTTTGCCGTCAGCCCTTGCGGACGGACCCCACACCCATGTGTGGAAGGAAGTCAGCCGCATGGACCCCACCTGCACCTTGGGCGGCTATGTCACCCATAGCTGTGCCTGCGGGGCGCGGAAAACCGAAAGCCTGCACGCGCTGGGCCACGAATGGGCGACGAAGGTGTACACGGGCCATGCTGACTGCATCCATTACGGCGTGTTTTACTGGGTGTGCGCCCGCTGCGGCGCGCATTCCGATACGGGCAACGACGCGCCTCTGGGTCACGACTGGGACGGGGGCGTTATCACCAAAGAGCCCACCGGGACCGAGGAGGGCGAAGTCACCTACACCTGCCTGCGCGACCCATCCCACACCAAAACTGAAACGCTGCCCGCAAAGGATAAAAACGGCGGCAAAACCTACAGCACGCTGAAAATAGTCTGGGACGACGAAGACGATAAGGCGGGGCTCCGCCCGTCCGAGGTCAGGGCGGACTTCATCAGGCATCCGTCCGGAAAAGATAAAGAGATCACACAAGTCACGTTGACCGGCGGCAACGGCTGGACATATACCGTAACGGACCTGCCCTGCTTTGACGGATCGGGCGCCGGGATCACGTACTCGTGGAGCGAACATACAGAAGAGCTGCCGGAAGTCTACAAGCTGACGGGCATTGAAAATGACGGCAGCCTGACCGTGTTCACAAACATGTATTCTGCCGGTCTGACAGACCCGAAACCCTCGCTCACACTGGCAGTCGAAGCCGGCAGTCCGTATTCGTTTTCCACGATTTACGACGGCGAATGGGAGTATACCCGCGTAAATACTGCGGAGACCGTTACAAATACGGGGAATATTCCTCTGACCGTCAATTCGCGTTTCTGGTTCAACGGCGACACCGGGAAAGTGAAAACATATTATAATCCGGCATGCCTGAAAGCGGCGGAAACGCAGGTGTTTGAGCGCAGTTACGATGTGGAAGAAATATTTTACAGCTGGGACAGCATTCTGGACGACATCTATGACTCCTATCTGATAGAAACGCCCGAAGATCCTCTCCATTCGGCTTACGCCGTGATATCCGTCGTATACGATGGGTATGACGCGAACACAAAAGCCAAGGATATGAGCGTTAAAGACGCGATCGACGCCGGCAGTGCGCTGTGCCACAGCAACGAGTGCACGTTCACCGTTTATATTCCCCGAGAAGACGCCGTCGGAGAGCCACTGGGCATCAAGGCGATGAAGACCGAAGCCCACGCTCCCGCAAACGGCGAGTACTATGAACTTGGCGAGACCATAGACTACGTCATCACCCTCACCAACGAAACCGGCAGCGACGTATTCAACGTCGCCGTGTACGACAGCCTCGCGGGCTTCGAGCCCATCGCTTCGGTCGGCTCTTTCGCGCAGGGCGGGACTCTGCAGTTCAGTTATTCCACCGTCGTCACCGACGACGAGATCGCTAAAGACACAGCGGTCAACGGCGCGGTCATCATGTTTGATTACGGCAATGAAGTGAACGCCACTCCCCGCTTCAGCAATCACGTGCATTCAAAGGCGGGGAACACCGAAGCTCCCGAAACCGTACGTTTCGACAAGACGAAACTTGAGGCTGTCCCCGAATATCCCTCCGAAGAAGGGACGGCGGAATACCTGATCGCGGAAGCGGAGAAGCTGTACGCCCTGCTGTGGGAAGCGGGAGACGATACGGCAAAGTGCGCCGTGCTCGAAGAGCGCGCGATGTTCCTGTCTTACCTTGAAGCCGTAAACGGCGGTATGAGCGAGGAGACCGTATCCTTCAGGAAACTCAGGGCTGAAGCGCTGTTTGGCAGGCTCGCTTTCCTGGCGGGCGCTGACGAAACGGAGTTCTCTGCCGCGCCGGAAGGCTTGACGGGCAGCGAACTCATAGCCGAGACCCTGCGCCTTAAGTGCTTAAGCCTTTGCAAACTTATCAACGCCGTGAAGTAGCTGCCGCGGGATCCGGCAGGGGAGAGGGAAAAAGTGGACAGACCGAATATAGTGTTTTACTTCACCGATCAGCAGCGCTGGGATACGCTGGGCTGTTACGGGCAGAGGCTGAACGTGACTCCGAATTTGGACCGGATCGCGGGTGAGGGCGTGCGTTTTGAGAACGCTTTTACCAACCTGCCCGTGTGCGGTCCAGCCCGCGCCTGCCTGCAGACGGGGAGATGGGGCACCCGGACGGGTTGCTTCCGCAATGACATAGAACTGCCGCGCGGCATCCCCACACTGGCGGACGCGCTGAACGAAGCGGGATACAAGACCGCCTATGTGGGCAAGTGGCACCTGGCCTCAAACCGCGACAAGGGCATAAACCACCGCACCGGACCGATACCCGAAGATATGCGGGGCGGATACTCCGATTACTGGATGGCGGCGGATGCGCTGGAGTTCACTTCCCACGGCTATAACGGCTATATGTTCGACAAAGATGACCGCCGCGTGGACTTTACCGGTTATCGGGTAGACTGCGTGAACGCCTTTGCCGTGGATTACGTGCACGCGCAGGACGGGAAACAGCCCTTTTTCCTGTTCGTGTCCCAGCTGGACCCCCATCACCAGAACGACCGCGACCGTTACGAAGGACCGGACGGCAGCAAACGCCGCTTTGCCGATTTTGACCCTCCCGGAGATCTGGCGGGCCAAACGGGCGACTGGAAAGAAAACTACCCGGATTACCTGGGTCAGTGCGCCAGGATCGACGAAAACGTAGGGCGGCTGGAAGACGCGCTCAGGGAGAAAGGGCTGTGGGAGAACACGGTGTTCATATACACTTCCGACCACGGTTCCCACTTCCGCACCCGCAACAGCGAGTATAAGCGCGCCTGCCATGACGCCTGCACCCACATTCCCCTGATAATCCGGGGCCCGGGTTTTACCGAAAGCAAAACGGTAAAAGAGTCGGTGAGCCTTATGGACCTGCCTGCCACGATATTGGACATCGCGGGGGCGGACAGGCCGGAAGGCTTTGGCGGGCGCCCGCTCGCGGCGCTCGTTCGGGGAGAAGCCATAGAGTGGGACGACACGGTGTTAATGCAGATCAGCGAAAGCCAGGTGGGCCGCGCGGTGCGCACGCCCAAATGGAAGTATTCGGTGTGCGCGCCGGGCAAGGACGGCTGGAGGGACATGGACAGCGACGTGTATGAAGAGGAGTTCCTGTACGACCTGGAGCACGACCCGAATGAGCTGAACAACCTGGTCTCGGACGAAAACTGCGCCGCGGTGCGGGAAGAAATGAAAGCCTTGCTGCTGCGCAAAATGGAAGAGGCGGGAGAAGCAAGACCCCGGATACTCCCGAAAAGGTGATCTGAACCCCGACCCGCAGGTCCGAAATGCCGCCGCCGTTTGCCGTATTGTTGGCTTTGTCATGCTCCGTGACGAGTGAAGGACCGGGCTGCAGGCAAGGTTTTTCGCGGACGGAAGCTGCGGCTCTATGCAAGTATTTGGTTAAGACTGGCGGTTTTCTCTTGACATGGGCGGCACATGGGAGTAGTATTTTGGCAGATTAAGCAAGGGGGTCAGTTCACGCGGCTCGCCTTGCCGTTTTTGTTTGCAATATAAGACTGAAAGGATAAGATAATGGGAAACTGCGCGGTAGTTGGCATAAACTGGGGCGACGAAGGCAAGGGACGCATGGTGGACCTGCTGACGGAACGCTATGATTACGTGGTAAGGTATCAGGGCGGCGGCAATGCGGGGCATACCGTGATAAACGATAAAGGCAAATTCGCGCTGCATCTGCTTCCGTCGGGCGTTTTCAGAAGCGGCGTGATCAACGTGCTTGGCAACGGCGTGGCGCTCGACCCCGAGAACCTGTTTGCCGAGATAGACACGCTGGCTGCCCGGGGCGTGAATGTCACGCCGGACAACCTGAAGATAAGCCGGCGCGCTTCGCTGCTCATGCCTTGGCACCGGGAGCTTGACGCGCTGGAAGAAGCGCGGCTGGCGGACAAGAAGTACGGCTCCACCAAGCAGGGCATAGCGCCGTTTTATTCCGACAAGTTCGCAAAGAAGACCGTGCTCGCGGGCGAACTGCTTTACCCGGAAGCGCTTGAAGAGCACTTGAACGAGCTCATGAAGTGGAAGAACCTGACGCTCACGGGCGTTTACGGCGCCGAACCGTACACCATGGAGAAGATCAGGGAATGGAAAGAAAACTGCTGCGACAGGCTCAAGCCCTTCCTGTGCGACACCGACAGCCTGCTTTCAGACGCGCAGGCAAGCGGCAAGTCCATACTGTTTGAGGCCCAGCTCGGCGCGCTGAGGGATCTGGATATGGGCATTTACCCGTACACCACTTCCTCCAACACCCTGGCCGCCTACGCGCCCATAGGTTCCGGCTGCCCGGCGGCGAAGATCGACGAGGTGGTGGGCGTGGTAAAAGCGTATTCCACCTGCGTGGGAGAAGGCCCCTTCGTAAGCGAGATGTTCGGCGAAGCGGCCGACGAACTGCGTTCTGCCGGCGCGGAGTACGGCGCCAAGACCGGGCGTCCCCGCCGGGTAGGCGCTTTTGACACGGTAGCCACGGGATACGGCGTGCAGATGCAGCAGGCCACCATGATAGCCCTGACCAAGCTGGACGTGCTGAGCTATATGAAGACCATCCCGGTCTGCACCGCTTACAGCGTTGACGGCCAAAATACGGACAGGTTCCCGTTCCCCGCCGCGCTGGCAGACGCCCAGCCCGTTATCGAATACCTCGAAGGCTGGCAGTGCGATATCTCGGGGGCGCGCAGATGGGAAGACCTGCCCAAAGCGGCGCAGGATTACGTGAGCTTCATAGAGAATGCCATCGGCTGCCCGATCAAATACATTTCCGTGGGCGCGGAGCGCGACAGCATAATTATCAGGTAAAACGGTGATAGATATGACGGACAGATATGAATCCCCCTTAGCCTCCCGTTACGCGTCGGAGTATATGCTCAGGCTGTTCTCGCAGGACAGCAGGTATCAGACCTGGCGCCGGCTCTGGACGGCGCTGGCGAAAGCCGAATCCGCCCTGGGGCTGCCCATCACGCAGGAACAGATAGACGATATGAGCGCGCATATCGGGGATATCGACTATGACTGCGTGCGCCAAAGGGAGAGGGAAGTCAAGCATGACGTGATGGCGCACATATACGCCTTCGGAAAGGCGGCGCCACTGGCAGCCGGGATCATCCACCTGGGGGCTACCAGCTGCTATGTCACCGACAACGCGGACCTGATCCTGTACCGCGACGCGCTCAAATATATAAGAGAACAGCTGCTGCAGCTGATGAAAAACCTTGCCGTGTTCGCGGACAGATACAAATCGCTGCCGGTGCTGGGATATACCCACTTCCAGCCCGCCCAGCTCGTCACGCTGGGCAAGCGCGCATCCATGTGGCTGCAGGATCTGTGGTTCGACAAGTGCGAGATAGACCGGGTGATCGAAAACGTCAGGTTTTTGGGCTGCCGGGGCGCCACGGGCACCGAAGCCAGCTTCATAGACCTGTTCGAGGGCGACAGGGAAAAGGTCGACCGGCTGAACAAGATGATAGCGGGCGAATTCGGGTTCGGGTCCTGCTTCGACATTTGCGGGCAGACCTATCCCCGGAAGATGGACAGCCTTATCATGAACGCACTGTCATCCGTCGCCCAGAGCTGCTACCGCATGGCTCAGGACATCCGGCTTCTGCAGCACGACCGGCAGATCACGGAACCGTTCGGAGACGAGCAGGTAGGCTCTTCCGCCATGGCATACAAGCGCAACCCGGTGTACTGCGAACGCATCTGCTCCCTGGCAAGGTACATAATGGCCAATTCCATGAACGCGCCCATGACCGCCTCGGCTCAGTGGCTGGAAAGAACGCTGGACGACTCTGCCAACCGCCGTATATCCATGCCTGAAGGCTTCCTGTGCGCGGACGCGGTGCTGCGCCTTGCGAAAACGATCACCAAAGGCCTGAAAGTCAACGAAAAGATAATCGAAAAGAGCGTTATGGACTATATGCCATTCATCGCTACCGAAGACCTGCTGATGGAGGCGGTCAAAAGGGGCGGCGACAGGCAGCAGACCCACGAGATCATCCGCAGATGCTCCATGGAAGCGGTGGAGAACATGAACGCGGGCGGGCACTGCGATCTGCTTGAACGGCTTGCGAATGCGCCCGGGTTCTGCATGAACGAGGAAGAGTTAAGGCAGAACCTGCTGCCGGAAAACTACACGGGCAGGTGCCCGGAGCAGGTCTCGGCATTCCTCGAAAAGCTTTCGCCGATACTGGAGAACGTCATGTCCACGGATACCGATCCGGAGGTCTGACGGACCGTATCGGGCACAGCCTCGGCATAAAAGCGCCGCCGGTATCCCGTTTGGGATGCCGGCGGCTTCGTTTTTGTACTATCTGTCGATCAAAGGACGCTTATTCGTACATGGGGAAACGGGCGCACAGGGAAATGACTTTCTTTTCCGCGTCCGGCAGTGCAGCTTCGCCGTTCTGAGCCACGTCCGCAATGATGTTCCCGATCTCGGCCATCTCATCTTCCCTCATGCCGCGGGTGGTGACCGCGGGAGTTCCGACCCTGAGCCCGCTGGTCACGGTGGGCTTGAGGGTGTCGAAGGGGACTGCGTTTTTGTTGGCGGTGATACGGACCCGGCCCAGCATTTCCTCCAGCTCCTTGCCCGTGATGCCGGTGCCGCTTAAGTTGATGAGCATAAGGTGGTTGTCGGTGCCGCCGGAAACGAGCCTCAGCCCGCGCTGCGTCAGCGTGGCGGCCAGGGCTTTCGCGTTCAGCACGATCCGGTGCTGATATACGGCGAATTCGGGCTGCATGGCTTCCTTGAAGCACACGGCTTTGGCGGCGATCACGTGCATGAGCGGTCCGCCCTGGGAACCGGGGAATATCGCCTTGTCGATGGCCTTGGCATACTTTTCACGGCAGAGGATCATGCCGCCGCGGGGGCCGCGCAGGGTCTTGTGGGTGGTAGTGGTGACCACGTCCGCGTATGGCACGGGGGAGGGATGCTCGCCCGCCGCGACCAGGCCCGCGATGTGCGCCATATCCACCATGAACATGGCGCCGCATTCGTCGGCGATCTCGCGGAAACGGGGGAAATCTATTATCCTTGAATAGGCGCTGGCGCCCGCGACTATCAGGCGGGGCCTGTGTTCCAGAGCCAGGCGGCGGACTTCGTCGTAGTCGATGGTCTCGGTCTCTTTGTCCACGCCGTAAGACAATATGTTGTACAGCTTGCCCGACAGGTTCACGGGACTACCGTGGGTCAGATGCCCGCCGTGGGCGAGGTTCATTCCCAGGATCGTGTCGCCTGGGTTCAGCAGCGCCTGGTACACGGCCAGGTTCGCCTGCGCGCCTGCGTGGGGCTGAACGTTGGCGTGCTCGGCGACGAACAGTTTGCAGGCCCGTTCTATCGCTATGCGCTCCGCGGCGTCCACCCAGTCGCAGCCGCCGTAATAGCGCTTTCCGGGATAGCCTTCGGCGTACTTGTTGGTAAGGTGCGAACCCATGGCGGCCAGCACCGCCTCGCTGACGAAGTTCTCGGAAGCGATAAGCTCTATGTGCTGCCTTTGCCGGGTCAGCTCTTTTTCAAGCACTTCGGCGATCTCCGGATCGGTCCTGCGCACCAGTTCTATATTGTTCGCCATTGAAAACATGGTCATCTACCTCCAGCTCGCGTGTTATTGTTCGCAAGGTCCCGGGTTGAGCCGCATTCTGCCATATCTCATCGGGCCGCATGCTAAATACGCATGCTTTTTAATATCAACCCATGATAATTATAACAGAACGCGGATCGAAATACAACGGTTTTTTATCCCGCGGCTATGAGAAAAGCACATGAAAACAGATGCGCCCGCAGGAGATAAATCCATAATGGTATTGACACTTCATTTGCTTTCTGCTACTCTGTTGACAGTGACCGAAGCGGCCCGCGACGAACAAATGCGGAGGACAAAAATATGAGGAAACTGCCCGGCAGACAGGTGCACCTTGACTTCCATACTTCACCGTCGATTCCCGGCGTGGGAGCAAAGTTCGACAAAAAACAGTTTCAGGCGGCGCTGATCGAAGGAAACGTGAATTCCATAACCGTGTTCGCCAAATGCCATCACGGCTACTGCTACTATCCGACCAAAATCGGGAAACAGCACCCGACAATGCAGCCCGGGAGCGACCTGACGGGCGCGATGATCGACGCGGCGCACGAGATAAACGTTGACGCGCCGATATATATCACCGTGGGCTGGTCCGCGTACGACGCTGAAAACCATCCCGAATGGATGATGGCGAACGAGGACGGCACGAAACGCTTCAACAACATCGATCCCGACGCGAAGCCGGAGGATATAAGGCCGGACTGCTCCTGGCGCTGCCTGTGCCCCAGCGGAGAGTATGCCCAGAGCGTATACGATCTGACGAGGGAGATCGTTAACAGGTATCAAAAGGTTGACGGCCTGTTTTACGATATCGTCTACCTGTTCGACACCTGCTACTGCCCGAACTGCCTTGCCGGGATGAAGCGGGCGGGACTGGATCCGTCCAACATAGAGGACGCCAGGAAGTATTACCGCATGTCGCACCTGGAGTTCATGAAGAACTGCACGGACATACTCCACGAAAAGCATCCGGAGGCCACAATCTTCTTTAACAGCTGCGGAGCGGAGATATACAGGCCCGAGTATCATCAGGGTCAGACGCATTACGAAATGGAAGACCTGCCCACTGCCTGGGGCGGGTACAACAAAATGCCGCCGAGGGCCAGCGTGATGAGCCGCTACGGCAAGGAATACCTGGGCATGACGGGCAAGTTCCACACCGGCTGGGGCGAGTTCGGAGGGTATAAAAACCCGGACGCGCTGAGATTCGAAGTGCTCACCATGGCCATGTACGGCGCGATGTGCTCCGTGGGTGACCAAATGCGCACCTGCGGGATAATGGACATGGAGACCTACAGGCTGATCGGTCACGCCTACAGGGCGCTGGAAAAGATCGAACCCTGGGCGTATCCCGCAAAGCCCACGGCGACGCTGGGAGTCTATCTGTCCGGAAACAGAGCGTCGGACGAAGGTCTGCACGGCATGCTGCTGGAAAGCCATATAGATTTCGAAGTGGTGCTGCCGGGAGACGACCTTACGCCTTTTAGCGCCTTGATGCTGCCTGACAGCGTCGCGCTTTCGGACAGCGAAGCCGAAAGGATAAACGCGTTTATCGCCGGGGGAGGCGCTGTCGTGCTGACGGGTTCAAGCGCGGTCAAAGACGGACGCTTCCAGATCGATACCGGGGCGGAGTACATAGGTCCCGGCAATTACAGGAAGGACTATTTCTGTCCCGGGAATGAGCTGCGTATGCACTACGCGAACGCGCCGTTCTTGTGCTATGAAAGCGCGGTCAGGGTAAAACCGACCGGCGCTGCCGTGTTGGCGCAGGTATATGAACCCTGGTTCGAGCGCACATATGCGACATACTGCTCCCACAGCTACACCCCTTACAGGGATGAGTCGTCAGAGTATCCTGCGGCGGTAAAAAACGGAAACGTGGTCTATATTGCGCATCCCATGTGCCGCCTGTATAAGAACAATGGCGCGCAGCTGTTCCGCGAGGTGGTCATAAGGGCGCTTAAACTCGTTTACAGCCCGAGATACACCGTGGGTCTGCCGTCTGCCGGGCGCACCCGCCTGACCAAACAGGAGGAGAAAGGGCGCTATGTATTCCATACGGCGTACGCAAGCCCAATTCAGAGGGGCAACACGTCGGTCATAGAGGATGTGCTGACGCTAAAAGACATACCTGTCCGGGTAAGCATCCCCGAAACGGTCAAATGCGTGTGCCTGATCCCGGAGGGCAGAGAGATAGCTTTTTCCGAAAAGGGCGGCGCTGTGGAATTCACACTGCCGGAAGTGACGCTGTATCAGGGCGCGGAGATCTTATACTGAACAAAGGGCAGGGGAAGATGCGGGGCATTCCCCTGCCTTTTTCTGACAGTTTACATGTTTGGATACCAATAAACCGCTTCGGGAGGTAAAATAATGAATGACGGGAAAACCGTATACTCACAGGCGTTTCACGGGTTTTTGATATACTTTTTCCTGTGGGCGTGCGCTGCCATGGCGATACTGTTTGGCATCAGATACATATATTTCGGGCAGATGAACGGGTATGACGGCTTCCCGCTGGCAATGCTTATAGCCGTGAACGGTCTGATGATAGCGCTGGGGCTTTTTACCGTCAAAGCCAGGTTCGACCTGGCTGCCTATCGCGCGAAGGCACCCGTGGAACTGGTGGGCGCCTGCGCCGCAGGGGCGATGCTATGCCTCGCGAATTACTGGGTGGAAGGCATAGCCGGGGACGATTACGAACGGTCGCTGATCGGCACCGCGTTCATACTCGCCTGCTGGGCGGTCGGGCTGTACAGGTATTACCGGAGGTTCGGGGAGAAGTTCGTCAACTGACCGCCGGCCTTTAATACAGTTCAGGTCCCTCAGATCTCCATGCACGCCACCGCGAAACTGTTGCCTTTCATCTCAAAGCTGTTGCCGCATACTGTAACTTCGTCATAGTCGTGCGTGTCGTCCACGACGTTGAGTTTTATGCTTTTTACGCCCGGCAGTTCTATGACTGCGCGGGCGTTTTCGGGCGGACATGTGTTCAGCCCCGCGTCGTCGTTGAAATAAGAGATATATACAAGTATATCGCCGTTTTCGGCTTTGGCTGCCGTGCACCAGATATCGCTGTCCGCTTCGGCATACACCTGAGTGCCGGCGCGGAAAAGCTCGTTCCAGCCGTAAAGCGCCCAATACCCTTTCAGTGTATCAACCTTCCGCCGCCCCGCATGCTCAGCCATCGGCCTTGGCACGAACAGGTTGTTCCAGCTGGTAAGGTGAGCCTGCGCGTCGTAAAACATGAGTTTGTCTGTCCGCGTGGACTGTACGGCGCTGATGACCGCGGCCATGAAAGCGGCGCAGAAAGCGGTCCGGTGCAAGTCGAGACTTGGCTGGATGTTTTGCCAGTCCACCACGTAATTCCATTCGTTGAATATGCTTTCGACTTTGGAAAACCCGTATTCAGCCATCAGCTCGGCGGCTTTTTCGGAAGCTTCCAGTGCCTTTTGGGGAGTATGGCAGTATCCGTGCCAGGACACGAAGTCGAGAGGACAGTTGCTTTCCCGGACGTAGCGCAGAAACGGTCCGAACATGCGGGACCAGGGGCTTGTGAGCGCGAGACCGCCGATCCTGATCTCGGGATACTCGCGCTTGAGGGTGGTCGAGACCGTGCGGTACAGTTCAAACATCTCCTCGTCGGTGCCTGTCCAGCACTGGGGGATGTCCGGTTCGTTCCAGTACTCCCAGTAGCGTATATTCCATCTGTATCCGTTTGCCCAGCCGTCATTAAAGTGCGCCACGATGTGCGAGCAGATGTCGGCGAACTTCTGAAAGTCCCGCGGCGGGAGGATGTGGCGCTTGATCGGCTGGTGCTCTATCGACGCGCCCAGCCGGTAAAACGGCTCGGTGCCGGCTTCCCGCATGAAGCGCAGGTATTCGTCCGTGAGCGCGAAATTGTAGGACGCGGGGTCGCTCACGTCCGCGTCAAAACAGGGGAAAATGCAGTGGACGTCTACGAATTCGCCTGAACCGAAGGGGTATTCGATGTCGTGCGTCCGTCCGAAAGGTATGCCGGCGGCGCGGAACTGCTCGCTCGCATCCAGGCTGAAGTTGGACGTGACCGGACCGCCGCCCACTCCGTGCAACGGTTTTATGGGACCGAGGGTTTTGCCGGGATCTATGAAAATGCGCTTTTCCTTCACTGCCTTTGCCTCCATCCGGAACGATTCGTATTCGGCTGCGGTTTTGCGCATGCAGCCGTGCGGCCGGAACAGTCATTGTTTTCGACATCCGCATGTCCGGTTCCTGCATGAACGAAAGCGGCCGCTGAGCCTGCGCACGGGATCGTCCGCGGGATATCTCCGAAAGGAAGGCGGGGCGGACCGCATTCACAGCAAAATAGGGAACAATGCCCCAAATAATACACAGTTTTGTAAAAGACTGAATACAACGGGATATTGACAAATCGCAAGTTCGGTGTTAGGATGCGATCGGATCAGCGGTACTGAAGCGGTATTATTTCCTTACCCGGAGGTCATGCCATGAAACAGAAAAAGATCACGAGCGTTCCCGGCATATTCGGCGGCACGAACTATTACGACGAGAACGGGCGGCAGATAGGCTACAGCACGCCGGGCATTTTCGGCGGCGCGGAGCACTACGACGAGAACGGGAACAATGTGGGATACAGCGTCCCGGGTTTGTTTGACAACGCCGTGCACTATGACGAGAAGGGCGAAAGGACGGGGGAGAGCATACCTGCCCTGCCGTTTGAAAGGCACAGGCTCGACAATAACGGCGACCTGGCGGGCGTGTCTTCTCCGATCCTGCCGATAGGCAACATTTTCGACGGAAACGAGAGCGACGTGTTCGATATCGGACCCGGAAGCGACAGGTAGCAGCAGGCGCATAAGAAAAAGAGTCCGGAGGTTTTTGCCTCCGGGCTCTTTTTTCGGTCATCCGTGCGCGGAAAAAGCGGATCACGGTCTAAGAGGCAGCTGCCCGTCAAAGTCAAGATCGAGACTTAACGCAGCCGAACCTCTGTCCGTTTGCAGCAGATAATCACCTTTGAAACCGGTAAACGATATGCAGCCGTCTGCATCCGCCGTCAGGCACAGATGGGTCTCCCAGTCTTCGCGGATAAGCTTTTTCAGCGCGTACCAGGAAGGTTTTTCGCTGTTGTCTTCATGAACGAAGCCGGAAGGCGCTTTCAGCCAGCACCCGTCGTTGAAATCCCAGGTGGTTATGGCCTCCACCAGCGGATGAGCGAACAGCACAGAGTACATTTCCGTTATCTCCCGCGCCTGCCGCGCCTCTCCTTCGGGAGTGCTGGGCCAGGAATCCACCTGCCAGTCGTTGAGGTCGACTATGTGGGCGGGCATGATGTCGCCGGACACCAGGGTGTTTTCGGTAAAATGGATGGGGAGGCCGAACACGGAGAAGCGGTCCAGCACGCCGGCAAGCTTTTCAACGCCCCAGTAGCCCTGATGCTGGTGGCTTTGTATGCCGATGGCGCTTATGCCGACTCCCGCATCGAGCAGCTCGCTTATAAGGTCCGCGTACATTTCTCCGGTGTTGAAATCGTTTATGAGCAGAGTGGCGCCCGGATTGCTTTCCCGGGCGGCGTCAAACACCGCTTTGACCAGACCTATGCGGCCCTTGTCCCTGCAGATGCGCGTGACGGCGTTGTCATACCTGTCGAAAACGGGCATTATGACCACTTCGTTTATGACGTCCCACATGTCGATCACGCCCCGGTATGCCGTTACCTCGCGCCGGATGCGCTCAAGCTGCTTAAGCATTATCTCGTCGTTGCAATATTTTAGCAGCCACGGCGCGCAGACGGTGTGCCAGCACAGCGGGTGCCCTTTGACCCGGACGCCCCTTTGCTGCAGCCATTTGGCCGCCGCCATCGTCTCCCTGAACGCGGGCCGGCCTTCGACAGGTTCGTACCTGCCCCAATAGAACGGCAAAGTGCCGTAATTGAACAGGGCGAGCCACTTTTTCATTCTTTCGCGCAGGAAGGCCTGTTCCTTCTCGTCCTGCGTCTGCATCAGCCTAACGGTATCGAAGGCGCCGCAGCTGAACAGAAACCGGTGCGAGGTCTGGTCTATCCTGACTTTTTGAAAGGCTGCGGGCGATCCATCCGGATCCAGTATACGCACCCGTGCGGCTGATCTGCGGTGGGCGAAAATGTCCGTATCGTTCATATGCTGCTGCCTCCGTACTGTTTGATCCGATGCGCCCAGAGCGTATGGGCAGGAGGGTGCTTGCCAAAGCGGGGATAAGGCAAACACGCAGGCACTTAAGAATGTGCCTGCGTGTTTTGGCGGGACCGGACAAAAGCCGCCATGACCCGGCTCACTGCCCAGCCAGCGCGAGCAGTTCGTCCATGCGGGCGGTGAGATGCGCCAGGAACTTTTCGACGCCCCTTTCGTAGTTGCGCAGGTTCCACAGCCGGGTGTACTCGGGTATCAGCTCGTCTATAGTGCCGGCTAGTTCCCGCGCCCTGCCTTTAGAGGCTTCCGGGTGCAGCTTGAGCTTGCAGATCTCGGCGCCCAGCTCGACAAAGCGCGCCGTCAGGCGGATCTCGCGCTTCCAGTTTTCGTCGAAAGACAGCTTTTCTATGTCTGCCATCACCCTGCGGACATAGCTGATCACGTTGTCAAAATAGAAATCGTCGCCGCTGTCCTTCATGTCGAACAAATGGGCGTAGCGTGTCACGTTCAGGGGCAGGGTAAGCTCCTTAAAGCTCATAGTACATACGTGCACGCGCTCGGGCTCCAGCAGGTAGTAGTTGGCCATGCGGTACATAAGGCGGGACAGGGGCGCATTGCCGAAGAAGTACTCGTCCGCATACTTTTCCGCGTTGCGGATAAAGTCCGCCTTGAAGGTCTCGCCGTCCTGTTTTGCGCCCGTGTTCCATCCGTACTGTCCGCACAGAGCTATGGGATTCACGCTCCAGATCCAGCTTTGCGGGTGGCCGCCGTCACCCCAGTCCGTAAGCAGGATGCCTTCCGCACCGTATTCCGTGGCCAGTTCCGCGCAGGTGCGGATGTTGAATGTGGTCACGTCCATGCGCCCCGTAAAGCAGCCGTGGGTGTTGGTGGACGGGCACACATAGTACCTGACGCCCGCGTCCCGGTAGGCGATGCAGTGGGCGGTCATCCTTTGGGACTGGATCAGTTCGTAGCCCCATTCCAGCGCCACCGCGTCTTTGGGGACCATATGATAGCTCTGGGGATAGTTGTATATCATATCCGCCCAGAACATCACCTTTTTGCCGTAGGTCTCCCGTATATGGCTGTTTAACTTGTTCAGCCATTCCATGAACACCACATCCCTGCCCTTTTCGCGGCAGTATTCCTCGATCTGGTACTTGCCCAGCCCGTACGCCTCGTCCAGGCCGATGTTCACATATTCGCTGGAGAAATTGGGCAGCAGCGAAGCGTAAAGCTTGCACATAAAGTCAAAGCTCTCGGGCAGCAGCGGGTTGAGAGTGGAGGGGACTTCGTCTCCCTCGAACAGGCCGAGATGATGGAACGCAGGCTTCCTGAGCCAGGTGTACATATGGCCGAAGGAATTCTGGTTGGGCACCAGGTCTATGAACCTGTCGCGGCAGTATGCGTCCAGGTCCCGAATATCCTCGGGCGTCAGGCAGTCGAAATCTACGGTCACTTCGGGATACGCTTCATACTTGAAGCACTCTCCCTCCATGTACAGCTGCAGTTCGTTGTATTTGAGGGAGGCCAGAAAGTCGATCATGGTTTTTATGGTCTCCACTTTCGGCTTCCTGCCGCGGCTGATGTCCAGCATGTATCCGCGGCGCTTAAGTTCTGGCTTGTCCTGTATCGACATATACCTGAGCTTTCCTCCGGTGCGGCACACCATCTGCCACAGGGATGTGACCGCCCTGAACAGGCCTTCGTCGCAGGAGGCGCTGAGTTGTGCGCCGTCTGCGTTTATGTCCAGACGATATTCTTCTTTTTCGAGCAGCGCCGAACGCGTGACGCGTATGCCGGGCACGCCGGACCTGACTCGGTCATAAAACGCTTTAAGTCCGCCGCAGGCGCAGGTCGGGTCGAGTTGATATTCGCCTTCGAGCAGGGTGAGGTTTCGCGGCTGGGGAAACAGTATCATAATTCACGGCTCCTTTTATATGGCTATATCCGGGCACCGCCCGGACAGGCAGCAGTCCAAACATATATTATTCTATACATGCTGCGCTTTCTCCTGCCGGGGGACGGAATATATTTGAGGGAAGACTGTTTCATGCCTATCCGGTATTATTGAAAACTATATCTTGCATTTACGGCGGATTTCGTTTATAGTAAATAAATAAGCATGTGATGGGGAGGGGTTGTATGGCACACAGAAAAATCGATCTGACAGACGACAGCATCTCTCCGTTCAAAATAATCTTTCTGCTTTCATGGCCTCTTTTCCTTGAGCAGATACTATCCACTTTGGTCTCGTTTGCCGATACGGCAATGGTGGGCGCGCTGGGCGTTGAGGCGACGGCTTCCATATCCATAAGCAATTCCTTTGTATTTCTGTTCAACGGCGTGATAATGGCGCTGGGCACAGGCCTGACGGCATATGTCGCGCGCAGCGTAGGCGCAAAAGACTATGAAGCCGCAAAAGCCTACATCCGGCACGCAATTATCCTGCTTTTCAGCGTCGGTCTGCCCATCGCGCTGCTTACCTGCGCGCTCCACCGCCACATTCCCCGCTGGATGGGCGCGGAGGATAAAATCATGGATAAGGCCTCCGCGTATCTGCTGATCACATCGGCGTTTAGGATATTCACCATGGCGATCATGGTGCTGGGTTCCGTGTTCCGGGGTCTGGGCGACACCAGAACGCCGCTCAGGGTCAACATATTCGTGAACGTTTTCAACATCGTGGGCAACTATCTTCTGATCAACGACCCACATACAGTGAGCCTGTTCGGGCTTGAGCTCTCTGTGCCGGGCGCGGGCTGGGGCGTGGTGGGCGCAGCTGTATCCACGGGTGTCAGCTGGCTGATCGGCGGACTTACGCTGCTTATACTGCTGTTTATCAAAAACGGGCAGTGCCGCATATCGCTTCACGATTCCTTCAAACCTGATTTCAACGTGATCAACAGGGTAGTCAAGCTGTCCGTTCCCGCCATGCTGGAACGCTTCTGCATGTCGTTTTCCGGGATCGTTGTGACGCGCTGCGTCGCATCCCTGGGCACGGTGGTTTTCGCGGCGAACTCGGTTTACTCCACCTGCGAATCGATTTCCTTCATGCCCGCCTTCGCGTTCGCCACGGCGGTGACGACGCTGGTGGGGCAGTCCCTCGGCGCGAAGAAACCCGATCTTGCCGTACGCTACACGCATTACACCATCGGCATCGGCGCCTCGGTCATGGTGTTCGCCGGGGTAATGCTGTATGTTTTCGCCGACCCGCTGGTGCGCATAATCACGCCCGACGAAAAAGCGATCGCGCTGGCAAAAGTCTGTCTGCGCATCGTCGCCTTTATTCAGCCCATCCAGACATCTGCCTGGATATTCGCGGGCGCGCTGAGGGGGGCTGGCGACACGAAATGGCCTTTCTACATAACCGCGGCGTGCAACTGGGGCATACGGACGCTGGGAGTTTATCTGCTGATCAGGGTCTTCGGTCTGGGGCTGCCCCATGCGGTAGTGTGCATGTGCCTTGACAACGCCGCCCGGTGCGTGCTGATGGGGCTCCGCTTCCGGACCGGGCACTGGAAAAAGCTGCTGGCGGATTAGAAAAACGATATCCCGCTTTATTCCGGCGCGGACCCGGGGGACAAACCGCAAAAGCATCGAGGGCATAATGCTCCCGGACGGACAGACCCACATTTTACGCCACAGAGCGCTTCATCATCGCGGGGCAGCAAGCAAATAAAAACCCCTCGAAAGCTCAAAGCTTCCGAGGGGTTTTGCTGTCAAAACGGGACTGGAGTCAGCTCAGCGAAAGCGGCTTATCTGCGGGCATACCGCACATCGTATTTACAGGTAGCTGTCTGCCATTTTGAAAGGCGCCGGGCAGGCGCTTTATTGGGGAACTATGGCTCCCTGCCCGGTCAGGTAAGCGCGAAGTTCGTTTATGTTTATCGAGCGGGTATCCGCGTCCCCGCGCCGCACAGCCTGAACGACCGCCGCGCCTGCTGCCTGACCCATTGCCATGCAGGACGCCTTGACGCGGATAGCCGAATTTGCGGGACGGTCCGAAGACACGCAGCGGCCCGCGATATAGACGTTTGCGAGCCCGCGGGGACGCAGCGCGCCCAAAGGGACGGTCGGCGTGTTTTCATCTTGCAGATAGACGATCTCGGACGCGCGGTTTTCGCGGTGGATGTCTATGAACCAGTAGGTATAGCAGACGGCGTCTTCATATACGCGTTTGGGGAGGTAATCTTCGCCCGTCATATACGCGTCGCCCAGTATCCTGCGGCTTTCCCGCGCCGCAGACTCCGGGGCACTGGCCAGCACGTGCACGGGGGCTCCGCTCTGTTTGAGCGCGGACAGCAGTCGCACCTGATCGCGCCGCGAACGGATCTCGGCAAGCGTGCGGTCATCGCTGTCGGCGGTGTTAAGACCGCAGACGTGGTTGGTGTTGTCGCCGCCTGAGCGTAGGAAATCCTCAAAGCGGCCCGAGCACAGCATATCGGAGAGCTCGGGGGATTTTGCGACCTGTTCCTGCCAGATCCGGTCGGCCTTCGCAAGATCCGACTGGGAAGCGTCTCCGCACGGATACAGACGGATAGTTCCCGGCTGGAGAGATCCTCCGATCTCGTATTTCGCGCCGGCCCAGGCGCACAGATCGCCGTCTCCGGTACAGTCGATGAAGAACCGTGCCCTGTGCCGGACCGGGCCGTCCTTCGTCGTAACGATCACCGCGTCCACGCGAATGCCCGACGGCGTGTCCGTGGTCTCCACGGCCACGATGCCCTGCCGGTAAAACAGATGCACGCCCGCTTCCAGCAGAAAGTCGTCCATGCACTGGGCTGCGGCGATGGGGTTCACCTTCACGCCGTACTGCCAGTGCACGCGATACGGCGCGTCCATGTCGGGGATCTCGGCAAAACCCCGGCGCTCAAGCTCCCGGACGAACTCCCAGCCGATCCCCGCGATGACCTGCCTGTCGCCCGCCGGTCTGTGCGGATTGTTGAACTGGTCTATGGAATTGCTGCCCAGGTCAGTCAGCGCGCCGCCCGGCATGGCAAAATGCTCGAACAGCGCGGTATTCAGTCCGCTCCGTCCGGCTTGCACGGTCGCGCAGAAGCCCGCGCAGCCCGCGCCGGCGACTATGACGTCAAACTCTTTTCCTTCGCGAATCGTCATTTTTCGTCCCTTTTTTCCTGTCTGCCTTCTGATAAAGCCTTGCCGCCTGTGCACTGCGGGGGAGCGTACGCCGTCACGGCTTTCTTAAGCGGCTGAGCCTTTCCTGCGCGCTGCGCTCTATCTGCCGCCAGAGCGTCTTGAGCTGCTTTTTGTGCGAACAGAGTTTTTCCGTGCAGTTCATGCATTTCAGGTATTCGTTGGTCTTTTCGGAAAAGCGCTCCGGATGCCGGAAAAAGGTGATCTCCCAGCGCAGCAGCAGCACGACGGACAGAACGAGCAGGCTCCAGTAATAGCCGCGCCGCACGAAGAACAGCGGCGTGAACATCATCGCGTAGTCCCAGTTGTATATGCGGCAGGAACTGCAGCATTTGTTTTTAAGCAGCCACGACTGGAATGGGCAGAAGAACAGTATGCATATCATGTCGCATACCGAGTAGAAGCCGCACAGCAGCAGCATGATCCCGTCGTCCAGTATGCCCAGCATGTGGAGCGCTCCGAAGACGCCGTTAAAGATGATCCAGACCAGGGCGACCAGAAGCGTCGCATTGTTGTCCGGTATGCTTATGTCGGTATTTCCCGACTTTATGTAGTTGCGGGCAAACTGTTTCTGACTTCCGGGGCTTTCATATCTGGACGGGAAGAAACGCAGCAGCATTTCAAATGCGAAAACGATCCAGGTGACTGCCAGGATGGCAGGATGAGCTACCAGCCCGCTCAGCATTTCGCTGCTGCTTTTGATCCGGAACCGGATATAACTGATCAAAAGCAGAATGAACAGCACAGACCTGTACGCCAGCCGCACATAGTGCAGCATGCTTATCGTGCTGATCTTCCGCCTGCCTTTGCCGTACGAAGGATATGTATACATGCTCATAGACTGATTTCACCAAATCCCCGGATCGTTCCCGAAACGGGGCACTGCCTGTTTATCACTCACGGCGCCGCACATATGCGCGCCACACTACCATGATATGCTTCCTCGGGTCCGCTGTCAAGTACGGCGCGTTCTTCCTGCAGCCGGAACTCGCCGCCCGGCGGTCCGGAAGGGCAGGATCCATATAAATATAAGTTAAAATCATATTTCCGGCCCGACAGCCCTTGACTTGTTAGCCGCGGCTAATTTATAATATCATATGTTAGCTGAGACTAACAATCTGAGCATGTGTGATCAAAGCTGACAGGCATGCGCGGAAAGCATCGATGCGGGAGAGTCATCGGTATAAACAAAATATATAGCAGAGCAGGAGTGAAAACGATATGGCGATAGTGGAATTCAGGGACGTGTCAAGAGTGTACAAAAACGGTGAGCATGAGCAGCGGGCGCTGGATCATGTGGATCTGAGCCTGGAAGAAGGCAAATTCATAGTGGTGCTGGGGCCCAGCGGCGCCGGGAAAAGCACGCTGCTCAACCTGTTGGGCGGTCTGGACAGTCCCACGGAAGGGACCATAACGGTAAACGGCAAGGATATTTCGACGCTTTCGCCCAACGAACTGGCCGAATACCGGGCTGCGTATGTGGGCTTCATATTCCAGAGTTACAACCTGATCCCCACGCTGACGGTGATAGAGAACGTGGCGCTGATAAAGGAGATCGCACCCCATCCGCTCTCCAGCCACGACATGCTCAGAGCTGTGGGCCTGGCCGACCATATCCACCAGTTCCCCTCCGAGCTTTCCGGCGGCGAGCAGCAGAGGGTCTCCATAGCCAGGGCGCTGGCAAAAAACCCGCACATACTGCTGTGCGACGAACCCACCGGCGCCCTGGACTCGCAGACCGGCGTTGTGGTGCTTAAGCTCCTGCTCTCCATGGCGCGGGACATGGGCAAAACGATAATCATAGTGACCCATAACCAGAACATCGCGAAGATGGCGGATACCGTGATCCGGGTAAAGAACGGCAGGATAGAGGACCGCATCGATCAGGCGCAGCCCCTGTCCGCGGAAGAGGTGGACTGGTAATGCTGCTGAAAAAACTGTTTCGCACTCTTTGGAGGTACAAGGCGCAGTTCATTTCCATGGTGATAATGGTGGCCCTGGGAACAGGTGTGTTCCTGGGCTTCAACGTGGAATGGTATTCGCTGGAAGTAAACACCAAACAGATATACGACGCCACGGGATTCGCGGACTTCCGGATCTATAGCGACAAAAGTTTCAGCGAAAAGGATCTTGAGGCAGTAAAGGCTGTCCCGGGCGTGGATGACGCGACGCGCTTCCTTTCGGTGAATGTGGCGGTAAAGGATGACACGGACACTCTGGCGCTTACGGTCAGCGAAAACATGAACGTGTCGGGCATCCTGCTCATGTCCGGCGAACCCTACGACGCAACCGACACGGAAGGCTTCTGGCTGTCGGATTCCTACGCAGCCGCCAACGGGATAGGTCTCGGCGACGCGATGACGCTGACCTACCAGAGCGTAAACGTGGAAGGTACGGTCAAAGGCCTGGTCAAATCCGGCGAATACCTGATCTGCCTGCCCGACACCACGCAGATGATGCCGGACTACACTTCCTACGGCTATGTGTACATATCGCCGGCCATGCTGGACAAGGCGGTGCCCGCGCTGTACAGGGCGTTCATCGGCTCAGTATACCACCAGATAAACGTGAAGTCTTCGCTGGACAAGGCTGCTTTCGTGGAACTGGCGGACAGGGCACTTGGCACTACCCGGCTGGTACTTTCAAAGGCAGAGACCGTGTCCTGGGCAGAGGCGCAGGGAGAGGTGAATGAGGGAAAGACCATGGCGAGCATACTGCCGGTGCTGTTCCTGGCCATCGCCATACTCACCATGGTGACCACCATGCACCGCATCACCGCCAGCGAGAAGACCCAGATCGGCACATTCAAGGCACTGGGCTTCAAAGACCGCCGCATACTCGCGCATTATTCCGCCTATGCGCTGATAATCGGCCTGATCGGCACGGCTGTCGGCATAGGCGTGGGCTATTGGCTGGGCTGGTTCATAATGAATCCGGACGGCGCGATGGCGACTTACATAGACATGCCTTCCTGGTCGCTGCACGCGCCCGGCTTCACCTGGTTCGTGCTGGCAGGCATAAACGCGTTTCTGACGCTGATCGGGTTTTTGTCCGTGCGCAGGATGCTTGCCGGCACCGCCGCGGACGCGTTAAGGCCCTACGCTCCCAAACGCATGAAGCACCTGCGCTTTGAGGAGACCGGGCGCTTCAAGGCGCTGGGCTTCGGCACCAAGTGGAACCTGAGGGACTGCGTGCGCCACAAAGCCCGCAGCGCGATGACGCTGTTCGGCATAGTGGGCTGCATGGTGCTTCTGGTGGGCGGCATGGGCATGAAGGACACCATGGACGCCTTCCTGGACGTGTTCTATGAGAAGGCGATTAACTACACCACCCGCGTGAACCTGGACAGCGAGAACATCACTCTCGAAGAAGGGAAAGCTCTGGCAGAGCAGCTTGACGGAGACTGGGCAGCTTCCCGCGCGATACAGATCGGGGACAAGGGCTATTCCATGGAGGTCTATTCCGTGACCCGGGATAAAGTGCGCTTCGCCGACACGGACATGAACATAGTGCCGCTGACCGACGACGGCGTATACATCTGTTCCCGCATCGCCCGCGACCGGAAGCTGAAGGCAGGCGACACGCTTTCCTTCTCCCCGTACGACAGCGACGAGCATTACACTGTCACCGTGGCGGGAGTGCTGGACTCCATGACCGAGGGCATATTCATGACCGACGTCTTTGCGGACAGTATCGGCATCCCGTACACCGTGTCCTCGATATTCACGGATGAGACCGAGATACCCGAAGACGCGCGCATACTCAACAAGCAGAGCAAGCAGTCCGTAATGGACTCTTTCGACACCTTTATGGACCTGATGAACAAGATGATACTGCTGCTGGTGCTGGCGGCGGTGATTCTGGGCATAGTGGTGCTGTACAACCTTGGCGTGATGAGCTACACCGAGCGCTATCGGGAAATGGCAACGCTGAAAGTGGTGGGTTTTAAGGACGGAAAGATAGGGCGGCTGCTGATCAGTCAGAACCTGTGGCTGACCGTGCTGGGCATAATCATAGGCGTGCCCGCGGGCGTGGGCGTGCTCAAATACCTGCTGGAGGCGCTGGCGTCCGAATATGAGCTTAAACTGGTGCTGGGGCTGCCTACTTGGCTGGTCAGCGTGCTGCTCACATTCGGAGTATCCCTGGCAGTGGGTCTCATGGTCGCGCGCAAGAACCGCCGCATAGACATGGTGGCGGCGCTCAAGACGGAGGAATAAGGGAGAATAAATCATGATCAAAACCACACTGAAGATAGACGGCATGATGTGCGGCATGTGCGAAGCGCACATAAATGACGCAATCCGCAGGGCTTTCAGGGTCAGGAAGGTGAGTTCGTCCAGCTCGAAAGGCGAGACGGTGATCCTGTCCGAACTGCCGCCGGACATCGAAAAGCTCAGGGAAACGGTGAACGCCGCCGGGTATACCTTCGTGTCCGCAAGCACCGAGACCGCCGAAAAGAAAGGCCTGTTTTCCTTCTTACGGAAGAGATAGAAAACGAGGCGGGACGGTCATGGCGATCATGGAAGAATATGCCAGACCGCGCGGCGGTTATTTCGATTTTCAGGTCAAATGCGGCGGAGGCTATGTCATGGATGCGGACGGTAACTATCAAAAACTGTCATAAAGCTTGTCGGTTCCATCAGTTTCAGTTGCCACGAAAGCTGACTTTTCTGCGAAACAGCAGCCGTTTCGCATTTGAATGATCCTCGGAAACCGGGCAAAAGGCCTGTCGGCAAACACGCCGGCGGGCCTTTTCTCTTTATAAAGCAATTTCCTTATACATGGATCGTTATTTCTCTGCGGCAAAGACGTGCGGCGCAAGTTTCGGCTGTCGATTGCCAACCGTCTTCCGGGATGGTATAATTCAGGATGTGATAATATAAAAGTGCAGGAAAAGTCCAAAGGCACGTTTCGCATGTATCCTGAAATTATTCGTAAACGGAGGTCAGCGTATGCAAAAAACGGCGATCGTCAGCGGCACGGATCACGGGCTTGGCGCCAGTCTCGTCACGGAATTGGTTTACAGGGGCTACAGGGTGATCGCGGGCAGGCTGTGTTTGGAAAAAGAGACAGCGGACGGGCAGACCGTATTTTTGCCGCTGGATCTGAGCGATCAGGGCTCGATCGAGCGTTTTGCGGCGCGCGCGGGGGAACTTGCGCAAAACGTGGATCTGCTGATCAACAACGCGGGCATACTGGGCGACATGCGATCGACCATACGCGACAGGCTCGACAGGGACGATATCCGGCGCGTGATAGAGGTAAACGCGATCGGCACGCTCATGCTCACGAACGCGCTGTATCCGCTGATCGAAAAGGGAGAAGGGAAAACGGTCGTAAACATCTCTTCCGAGGCGGGATCGGTGAGCGAGTGCTGGCGCGAGAGCTGGTTTGGGTACTGTATGAGCAAGGCCGCAAACAACATGCAGGGAGCGCTGGTGCACAACCTGCTCAGGAAGATAGGCGGGCAGGTCGTGCAGATGCACCCGGGACATGTGCGCAGCTACATGCGCGGGCATCTGGACGAGACGGGAAAGCTGACGAGCGAAGAGAGCGCCAGATACATACTCAAAACGCTTCTGGACGGCGAGCTGCCCCGCGAGGACAGGCCTTTGTATATTGATTACGAGGGCAGGCGGCTGAGCTACTGAGGCGAAGCTTCCGATCAGTCTGTTCACTCTGCCGCGACTGCCGGATGCCTGATCCCCGCATGCCCGATGTATACGGCCAGGAGGAAGTAGTAGTTGTCCGCGAGGTAATTGTACCCGCACGGATTGCCTTCCCTGGTGCGCCAGTCCACGCTCTGCACATAGCCGGGCATCAGTCCGGAGTGTGTTAATTCTTTTTCATAGATATTCAGTATTGCCTTCAGGATGCGGTCCGCTTCCTCGCGCATACCGACCCGATACATCGACGTAAGGAAATGGAAGCCGTTCATGCCGCACAATCCGCCGTTTTCATAGCGGCCCCAGTCGCTCATGCAGGGCCAGTGGATCGTGTCCGGATCGGCGACCGGGATCAGGTTCCCGGGGATGCCGTAACGCAGGTCTCCGTATCCATCCGCCTGCATTTTTGCAAGCAGTATCTTAAGCATGTCCCTTCCCTTGTCGGGCGGGATCAGTCCTTCGTCGATCCCCATCGATACGGCAAAAGTGAACATGTAATCATGCATGCGGCCGTCAGCGCTGATCCATCCCGCTATCACGCCTGTTTCGGGGTCATAGAACGTGTCAAAGAAATGAGCGTCGAATAAGGCAAGCTGTTCGGCGTATTTTTCGGCCGCATCTTTCCTGCCTGATTCAATGAGGAGATCACGCAGCTCGCGCAGTGTCCTGTGGCACAGGTAATTGAAATAGATATCTTTATGCCCGAAGGCGAAATTGTCCCACCAGTTTCGCTGCCTGTCCCCGTATTCAACTTTTTCGTCCATGGAATTGCCGGAGAATGGGACTTCGAAGATGCCGTCATCGTCTTTATCGAGGGTCAGGATGAAATCAGCCGTTCTGAGCGCGTAGGGCAGCAGCTTTTCGGCGAATTCCCTGTCCCAGTGCGCAATGCCGCAGGTCGCGATGATGCTCGCCGGCGTGGAATCGATAAACCCGCACATCGGTTCCCTGCCTTTGGGGCGATTTATATACGAGAAATTCACTTCGCCGTCATCGGCCTGCGCATACAGAAACCCATTCAGGATCTGCCGTTTGAAGGTCTCCCTCACCAGCTTGAAAAGCGGGTTTTCGCCGCCCATGAGCTGCATTAGGTCGCTCTTCATGTGGACCGCCAAATGCCCTCTGCCGTGCAGCATGATGTTGTCGCCCATATCGAAGTATTCTCTGTTGAGCGCAAACGAGTTCATCCACTGACGGCGCAGCCCGTTCCAAGCCTCGTCGCCGCCTCCCTCAAAATCGAGGTCCGGGTAAACTTCTTCCATGATCTCGAAGTGAATGCCGGAAGCGCCTGAGGCGGCGGACCTGAACGTGAGCCTGGAACAGCCGTAGTGCAGGGCATGCATCTGATTGTGATATCCGTAATTCTCGGCGCCCAGATCCAGACCGGTGTATTCCCGGGAAGTTATCAGTTCTTCTTCGCAGGTCACGCCTTCGTCGGCGCTTATCCTGACCAGCCCGAAATCCGGGAAGTGGATGATGAGCGGGAGCGAATACTGCGTTGCGAACAGGCAGTTTTTATTGCGGCTGTTTTTCTTTTTGTGCTCGTCCGCCCATATCGTAAGCGGAGCGCGCCTGATGGAAAAGCAGATCTTCATCAGGGGCCCTGACGTGTTTTCAAACGTGAATGAAAAACGCCTGTCGTCTTCCATCGTAAATGCCTGCCTCGCGCCCGCGGCGTTTTCAAAGACCAGCGTGTTCTCCCGCCTTACGGTCTTTTCCTTGAGCGGCGGCTGCTTCTCGAACGCCGGGCATATCGCTCCGTAAGAAGGCATCAGGACGCTGTAAGTGCCGTGCCTGTCCCAGTCGCGGCCGCCCGATTCCACGCCAAAGAACATTAACCTGCCTTTCGCGGAGTCGAAAGTCAGGGACGTGTAGTTGCTGTTGAAGGTCGAGAATACGGGGTGCTCATGCTTAAAGCGCATATTTCCTCCTGCTTGGGATCATGAAGGCATTTTGTGCGTGCGCACGTGTCGCGATCCCGCTTTTGCCGTGCCGCAAGGCTGTATATAATTGCGACGGATCGCTCCCGTATAGGTAAGATTTCCGGTAAACCCATACGGGTGCCGCGCTTGCGGACGCGGCGCTTCCGCCCGCCCGGCGTTCGGAAGCGTATTTCCATAATAAGCTTCATTCAGTTCGGTGTCAAGTGCGATGCCGTTTTCCATATGCGTCTGTCAGAAACAGGAATGCCGTGGGAGAAGTTCAACCCCGGCTTTATTGCAGTTTCTAAAATCATCTGATATACTAAACCTGTCGGCGTAAGAGCCGCATACAATTCAATAACTGTTTTCCTATGAAGAGTGCGCGAGAGACAAGCTCGCTGACCGCACGACAACCTGCCGGGAACGGTAAGGTGCCAAAGCTTGACCGATAGGAGGAGATACGGGCAGTCCTGTCGGTAACGATGGGACTGTTTTTTGTTGCACTTTATTCATGAAAACGGAGGAGAGAGAACGTGATAATTGAAGAAAAAGCCAGGGAAGCAGTAGAACTATTTTTACAGAATCCGTACTGGCGGGAGTATTACGAAACCGCGCCATCGGAATACTCAAAACGCGGGGCGGAGCTGGCGTTCTATTGGAGCGTCGAAACTAACGAAAGCAAGGTCGACGAGGCAATGGCGGAGGCGAAGGAAATTGAAAAGCATTACAGCCTCGATGACTGCAGGCACGAATTTAAGTACAGCGGGAACGATCCCGGTCGGCTTCACTGGCTAAAACGAATAGAAGAGCTATCAAAAAAGGGGGAATAAAACATGAGCGGGCAATTCGATCTTTTCATGCGCAATCCGTATTACAGGGAGATGTACGAAAACGCGCCCACCGAGAAACTGAAGGGCCATTTCCGGCGCGCCTGGGGCGATCCGACTTATGTAGCTGAAGAAAACGAGGATACGCATCTGTCCAAGCCTGAGGTCGAGTATCTCGCAGAATACGCCGTTGGCGGTATGGAAAAAGCGTTCTTCAGGAAATGGCTGGCCAGATTTGATCAGATGGACGAAGATGACAAATAAATTCAAGCCGGGCTTGAAAAAGAAATTGAAACTTCAAACCCGGGATGTTAGAATAGACCCGAAGGCTATGCTACAATTACACCGTGAGAAGGAGGTGGCGGTAATGAGTCTGGGAAGCAACATTACTGAAGCGAGGAAACTGAGAGGTCTTACGCAGGAGAAGCTGGCGGAGCTGGTGGGCGTGAGCTTTCAGGCGGTGAGCAGCTGGGAAAGGGACGAGAACCTGCCCGACACAGCGCGGCTGATGCCGCTGGCCAAAGCGCTCAATACATCGCTTGATTCGTTGTTTAGCGAAAACAGGCACGAATGGACGCTGAAAGCGCCGCATTCCGATCCGGAGCACATGTACACGTACATCAAAGCAAAAGCTCAGAGCGAAAAGCTGGATCAGACGCTGAAAGCGCTGCCGCTGATACGTGAGAAGCACAAAGGGCAGGTGCGCAAGGGAATGGTCGACCATGCGCCGTATATTACGCATCCGCTCACGCTGGCCTGCCATGCCATGTCGATGGGCATAGTCGACGACGACGTGATCGCCGCGCTGCTGCTGCACGACGTGATAGAGGACACCGACACCAAGCCCGGGGAACTGCCCGTGAATGCGCGTGTTCGAGAAGTGGTGTGTCTCGTGTCTTACAACACATACAAGGGCGATAAAGAGAAGATCAAACCGGAGTACTACGGAAACATAAAGAAGAATCCGCTGGCGTCGCTCGTGAAGTGCATAGACCGCTGCAACAACTTAAGCTGCATGGCGGACGGCTTTACGCGCGAAAAGATGGCGACGTATGTGGTACAGACGGAGAAATACGTGATCCCGCTGCTGGATGTGGTAAAAGCCGTGCCCGAATGGAACGATGCCGCCTGGCTGCTGAGCTATCAGATCACCGCGCTGCTGGAGACGTTCAAGAGGCTGCTGTGAATTTGGATTTGAAAGGCAGGGGGTTCAGTATGAAGAAAGAGGTCGATATAACTTCGGAATGGCGCTACCAGGACCTTCCCGAGCCGATTGTAATCTTACTGGAAAAGTGGCAGGGCATAGCCGATGAAGAGATGAAGATATACGAACTTGAGTGGACGGCGAAACTGGTAGAGACGAGGTTTTCTTACAAAGGCATCAGATACTCTATAACACCGGATACATTCGGCATTCCCCAGGACCTGGGTGAACGCCTTCAGGACGGTCCCTGGGTAGAGGAGAAGTACGGAGGCGGGATCGATTCCGACCTCAGAAAGATCGAAGGCGTGAGATGCGTGCAATCCTTCGGCTTCCTGGACTGAGCATCGCGAATAATAGCGCCATGCTTGTATTCTACGGTTTGAAAGGAGGTAGTAATTGATGCCGACCGATAATGAATCCAACAAGTTAGACCTGTGTCACATATACGGGATCGAGGATGCCAAGGAAGCCTATAAACAGCTGGAAGTTGAATTCGTGAAAGGTTACGGCGACGAGACTAAACTTGAAGACGGCACTCTGCTGCACGATAATTATGAATGCGATGAAGGATATCGCGTGCTTCTGCGCTGCAAAAGCTGCGGGGTTCTGCTGCTCTGTCAGGTGTCCAGCTATTTCTCGATGTCTGACGGTCCCGACGGTTATTATGAAGATATTATCCCCGTTTGGTCAGAGGAAGAAGCTGACCTGCTGAATACTTTGCTTGGTCCCGGGGAATTTGAAGATCACCCGTTCCGGCATCTCAGAGGCAGTAATCATGAATACTGCTGGACTCGCGGGGAACAGCCTCATCCTATGGATATCGAAAAACTGAAAAGGTCGATAGAAAAAAAGTACAAGGACAAGCTCCAACGCAGGAAAGGATAAATGTC
Organism: Clostridia bacterium; assembly: GCA_017518705.1. Next base: position 161 of record JAFWUC010000037.1, on the reverse strand, counting down.
GTCCGGCATGTGACCTGAATAAAGCCGCCCCATGTTATACTTACGGCGTAATGAAGAAACAGGAGGAACACAAAAATGTACGGAGCGATACTCGGGGACATGATAGGAGCCACGTATGAGTTTGACATGGGGAACAAATCAAAGGTTTTCCCGCTTTTCGG
>JAFWUC010000036.1 GCA_017518705.1 Clostridia bacterium | reverse complement strand
TTTTTATTTCACTGTCCACTTGACGGGAAGCGGTTCAGAAAGCGGACAGCCTTTAATGTTGCCGTGTTTATTTGGTGAGCCTGTCGAAGCCCAGGAAGGGACGCAGCGCCTCGGGCACGATCACGCTGCCGTCGGGCTGCTGGTACTGCTCCACTATGGCGGGGATCAGGCGGCTGGTGGCCAGGCCGGAACCGTTCAGGGTGTGCACGTACTCGATCTTCTTGGTGTCCGCCCTGCGGAAGCGGATGTTGCCCCTGCGCGCCTGGTAATCCCGGGCGTTGGACACGGAAGAGCACTCCTTGTACTCGTTCATGGAGGGGATCCACAGCTCGATGTCGTAGGTGGTGGCCATGGAGGCGGAGCAGTCTCCCGCTGCCAGCTTGCTCAGGCGGTAGTGCAGGCCCAGGCCTTCCACCAGGCGGCACGCCTTGCCGATAAGCTCCTCAAGCATCCTGGTGCTGTCTTCGGGACGGGTGTAGCCGAACATCTCGACCTTGTTGAACTGGTGGCCGCGGATCATGCCGCGCTCGCTGGCGCGGTAGGTGCCCGCTTCCCTGCGGTAGCAGGGAGTGTAGGCGAACAGCTTCTTGGGCAGGTCGCTCTCGTTGAGTATCTCGCCCCTGTACAGGTTGATCAGGGCGGTCTCGGCGGTGGGCAGCATGAAGCGGAAGCCCTCTTCGGTCAGGCGGTACACGTCGTCCTCAAACTTGGGGAACTGGCCCGCGGTGAGCCCGCACTCGTAAGTGAGCATGTGGGGCGGCAGCATGAAGGTGTAGCCGTCCTTGAGGTGCTCGGTGATGAAGTAGTTGAGCAGCGCCCACTCCAGCTGCGCGCCCTTGCCGGTGTACAGCCAGAAGCCGTTTCCGCCCATCTTCACGCCGCGCTCGTAGTCGATCAGGCCCAGGGACGTGCACAGGTCCACGTGGTTCTTGGGCTCATATTCGAAAACGGGCTTTTCGCCGAAATACTTGACAGGCTGGTTGTTCTCCTTGCCGCCCGCCTGCACGTCTTCCGCGGGCAGGTTGGGCAGGGCCAGCACGAAGGTGCGGATCTTCACCTCTAGCTCCGTCTGCTCCTTGTCCATCTGGGCGATCCTGTCCTTGAGCTGCTTAAGCTCCTCCATAAGAGGCGCGATATCCTGTCCCTGCTTTTTGTACATGGGGATCTGCTTGGACTTTTTGTTGCTCTCCGCCTTGCAGTTCTCGTTTTCGGTGAGCAGCGCCCTGCGGCGGGCGTCCCAGGCGAGCAGCTCGGTAAAGTCGACTTCGTACTCCCTCTTCGCCAGCTGGGCTTTCACGTATTCGGGGTCGTTCCTTATAAGATTCAGGTCAAGCATGTCTATATCTCCTGTTTTGTAATCATTTTACGGGGGTGATCAGCGCCATGAATTCCTTTGCGTAGGCCATCATTGTGTCGTAGTCCGCCAGGTCCTCTTCCTTCGCGGCGCGGCTCTCCACATCAATCAGCGCGGACGAGTCTTTACCGCATTCAAGGTATACGCAAAGGGTATATATGAAGTATCCTTCTTCGTCGGTAGAGACCCGAAACTGGTAGGCATAATACTCCAGTCCCCTGTCGTCCTTGCCAATGGTTATCCTATCCTGCTCCGGGAAATTCCCATGCTCGTCGTATTCGCCGACGAGAGAAATCAATCTTTCGTAGCTTTCCTTCGCGGACATCTTCATCCCTCTGACGAACACCAGGTTCACGTTGTTGCCGTTAGCGGGCCTGAACGCCCAGTCGGTGACAGTCTTATCAGAGGAAATGGAAAACTCCTCGTCGATGGGATACTTGTCAGGCACGTCGAATGTCGCGATCTTGTAACAGCGAGGTTCACTTTCAGTCCCGCGGTTGATTATGATGTCCCCCGGTTGTGCGTCCTCCACCATGCCGTCTTTAACGCTCAACACATCCTCGTAATTCGCCGTAAAATTGTTCGGAAGTTCTGCACTGAAGAATAACGCCATGACAACAAGGACGGTTACTACGGTGCGCATAAGACTGAGCATGTTAAATCATATCTTCCCTTTGTTTTATATCACTTTACAGGGGTGATCAGCGCCATGAATTCCTTTGCGTAGGCCATCATTGTGTCGTAGTCCGCCAGGTCCTCTTCTTTCGCGGCGCGGCTGTTCACAAGTATGAGCACGGAGGAATCCTTGCCGCACTCCAGGTACACCCTTAACAAATACGTGTAGCTTCCGTCCCCGTCGACCGTGCTGTCGGTCATGAAGGCATAGTACTCAAGTCCCCTGTCGTCCTTGCCGACGGTGACCTTGTCTTCATCAAGGAAATTGCCGTTTTCGTCGTGCCTGCCCACCATGTCAAGGTGATTCTGATGGCTTTCACTGGCCGAGGTCTTCATACCCCTTACATACACCACGTTGACGTTGTCGCCGTTGGAGGGTTTGAACGCCCATTCCTTGGTCGTCTTGTCCGATGAAACGGAATAGTTTTCCTCTACGGGATACTTGTCCGGTACGTCGAAATCGGCGATCTTGAAGCAGCGGGGCTTGCTGGAGGTGCCTCGGTTGACTATGACGTCTCCCGGCTGCGAATCCGTCAGAACGCCGTTTTTGACCGATACGCGGTACTTGTTGCGGGTGGCGTAATCAAAGCCGATAAGTACGCCCGCGATCACGACGACCGCCACCAGTATCGCCACGATGCTGCGCCAGTGCTTTCTCGTAAACGGGCTGAAAAAGTAATTTTCCTGCGGTTCCTGTTTTACCTTATGGGCGTGCGCCCCGTTTCTCTTTGCCAAAATACCGTCTCCTTAAAATCAAACTCCTATCATTTTACCATATACGGGCTGAAACTTCAAGCTTGGCTGCCGTCATTTTCGTATTTTTCCAGGCTGATGCCGCCTTCTTTGAGTATCTCCACGGCGAAGTCGTCGGGATAGCCTTCTTTATACACTACCCTTTTGATGCCCGCGTTCACTATCATCTTGGAGCAGATGGTGCAGGGCTGATGGGTGCAGTACAGCGTGGCGCCGTCTATGGAAACGCCCAGCCGCGCCGCCTGGATGATGGCGTTCTGCTCCGCGTGGGTGGCGTAGCAGATCTCCTGCTTGGTGCCCGAGGCGATGCCCAGCTTTTCCCTGAGGCACTCTCCCCTTTCCACGCAGGTCCTGACGCCCGCGGGGGCTCCGTTGTAGCCGGTGGTCATGATGCGCTTGTTCTTCACTATCACGCAGCCGATCTTGCGGTTTGCCTTATAGCAGCTTGCCCAGGTGGCGATCGTGCCGCTCAACTCCATGAATCTCGCGTCCCATTTATCCATGCAGATCACTCCTTTTTTCCAATTATATCACTTAGAACAGCGATAAACATGATTTAACACAAAATTTCCCCATTTTAGACCCTCGGGGGCTTGCATTTATCATCCCAAATGAGTAAACTATGAATCATGAATTAGCACTCATTCATTTTGAGTGCTAACAAGACAAATAGGAGGCATCATCATGAAAATCAAGCCTTTGGGCGACAGAGTTGTTATCAAGAACATGGAAGCTGAAGAAGTTTCCAAGGGCGGCATCCTTTTAGCGGGTACTGCCAAGGAAAAGCCCCAGCTGGCCGAAGTGCTGGCGGTAGGCCCCGGCGGCAATGTGGACGGCAAGGAAGTTAAAATGTACGTGGAAGCCGGCCAGAAGGTGTTCTACAGCAAATATGCCGGCACCGAAGTCAAATTTGAAGGCGAAGAATACATCATCGTGCGCCAGAGCGACATTCTGGCCATAGTGGAATAATCGGGAGGAAACGATAATGGCAAAGCAGCTTAAATACGGCGAAGAAGCCCGCAGAGCCCTCGAAAAGGGCATAAACACCCTGGCGGACACCGTTAAGATCACCCTTGGCCCCAAGGGCAGGAACGTAGTTCTGGACAAGAAGTACGGCGCTCCCCTCATCACCAACGACGGCGTGACCATCGCCAAGGACATCGAGCTGGAAGACCCCTTTGAGAACATGGGCGCCCAGCTGGTAAAAGAAGTAGCCACCAAGACCAACGACATCGCCGGCGACGGCACCACCACCGCCACCCTGCTGGCTCAGGCCATCGTGCGCGAAGGCCTCAAGAACGTAGCCGCGGGCGCGAACCCCATGGTGCTCAAGAGGGGCATCCTCTCCGCCGCAGAAACGGTCGTTGAGCATCTGTCCTCCATCTCCAAGCCCGTTGAGTCCCGCCAGGCCATCGCCCAGGTAGCCGCCATTTCTTCCGGCGACGAGTCCATCGGCGAACTGATCGCGGACGCCATGGAAAAAGTAGGCAAGGACGGCGTCATCACCGTCGAGGAAAGCAAGACCATGAAGACCGAGCTGGACATAGTCGAGGGCATGCAGTTTGACCGCGGCTACGCCTCCGCCTACATGGTGACCGATTCCGACAAGATGGAAGCGGTGCTGGACGATCCCTACATCCTGATCACTGACAAGAAGATCTCCAACATTCAGGAGATCCTGTCCCTGCTCGAAGCCGTCGTGCAGCAGGGCAAGAAACTGCTCATCATCGCCGAGGACGTGGAAGGCGAAGCGCTGGCCACCCTCGTGCTCAACAAGCTGCGCGGCGCGTTCACCTGCGTTGCGGTCAAGGCGCCCGGCTTCGGCGACAGGCGCAAGGCCATGCTGCAGGATATCGCCATCCTGACCGGCGGCCAGGTCATCACCGAGGAACTGGGTCTCGACCTTAAGGAAGCCACCGTTGACATGCTGGGCCGCGCCCGCCAGGTCAAGGTCGACAAGGACAACACCGTGATCGTCGAGGGCGCCGGAGACGCCAGCGAGATCAAGGCCCGCATCAACTCCATCAAGAGCCAGATCGAAGACACCACCAGCGATTACGACCGCGAGAAGCTGCAGGAGCGCCTGGCCAAGCTGGCCGGCGGCGTTGCGGTGATCCGCGTGGGCGCTGCCACCGAAGTCGAGATGAAGGAAGGCAAGATGCGCATAGAGGACGCCCTGGCCGCTACCAGAGCCGCCGTTGAGGAAGGCATCGTGCCCGGCGGCGGAACCGCCCTGCTGTCCGCTTCCAAGCCTCTGGCCGACTATATGAAGGCCCAGAGCGGCGACTTCAAGACCGGCGTTTCCATCGTGCTGCGCGCCCTTGAAGAGCCCGTGCGCCAGATCTGCTCCAACGCCGGCGTAGACGGCAGCGTTGCGGTAGAGAAGATCAAGACCAGCCGCAAGCTGGGCTTCGGCTACGACGCCGCCAAGGACGAGTACTGCGACATGACCGAGCGCGGCATCATCGACCCCACCAAGGTCACCAGAAGCGCGCTGCAGAACGCCACCAGCGTCGCGGCCATGGTGCTCACCACCGAGAGCCTGGTCACCGACCTGCCCGAGAAGAATCCCGCTCCCGCGGCTCCCGCTGCCGGCGGCGGAATGGGCGGAATGTACTAATTCCAAAGTATAACAGACCCGGCTGGCCATTGCGCCGGCCGGGTCTTTTTATGCCTTTCCCTCTCTCCCGCGACAGGCTACGGGGCCGGAGATACCCCAACCGTCACATGACTGCGGGCATTACGTATAACGGTAGCGTGCTCTCCCGGACCCTGCCGGTTGTTTTTCCCCCTTTATATCCGTGCTTTGCGCGCCTGCAGGCATACCCTTGCCCCGCCTGCCGCGCTTATGCTACCGTGCTTTGGCAAAGCGCCTTTTTCGTCTTAAGGCTCATCCGCATCTGCTACGCAGACAAAAGCCCGGCTTCGGAACCGAAGCCGGGCTGCGCGTTTTGCGGCGCGCTTACCAATTTTTGTTTGGCAGGCGCTGCATGATGTAGTTGTAGGTGTTCTCGTCGATGGGATAATAGTCGCCCATTCCGCCGGGACGGAAGTTGCCCTCGTCGTCCTTTACCGGCGACAGTTCGGGCCATCCGCCGTTGGCGGCGTAGTAGTCCTGCACGTCGGCGATCGCCGCGTACGTGACGTCTCCCATGATCCCGTACTCGCCCGCAGCGTTCATGGAATCCCAATCCAGCCAGCCCTTGCTGACCAGCATATCCTGGAATTCTCTGACCTTTTGAGCGTCGTATACCCAGTTCTCGTCGTAAGACGGCGGAGTGGGTGTGGGCTCAGGAGTAGGTGTCGGAGTGGGTTCGGGAGTCGGTGTAGGCGTCGGCTCGGGAGTCGGCGTAGGTGTCGGCTCGGGAATAGGTGTCGGAGTGGGTTCGGGAGTCGGCGTAGGAGTGGGCTCGGGAGTCGGCGTAGGCGTCGGTTCGGGAGTCGGCGTCGGTGTAGGCTCGGGAGTAGGTGTCGGCGTGGGTTCGGGTGTCGGTGTAGGCGTCGGTTCCGGAGTCGGTGTAGGCGTCGGTTCGGGAGTAGGCGTCGGTGTAGGCTCCGGGGTGGGCGTAGGTGTGGGCTCCGGAGTGGGCGTGGGTGTCGGCTCAGGTGTCGGCGTAGGTGTCGGTTCGGGAGTCGGCGTAGGTGTGGGCTCGGGAGTCGGTGTCGGTGTCGGTTCGGGTGTCGGAGTAGGTGTGGGCTCGGGAGTGGGCGTAGATGTAGGCTCGGGAGTCTCGTCCGGCGCTATGTCGCTCAGGCGCATGTATCCCGTTGTGTCGTCAGGCAGCAGCACCTGGGCCCAGTTTTCGCTGGCTGCCAGCATCACCACGCTGCCCGAAGAAGGTACAGTCGTCAGCACCGCGCTGTTTTCGCTCGCCCTTTCGTAAACCGGCGCGTCGACTTCCGCGGTCACGATCATGTCCGCAGGCGCATCCAGATCGACCATGCTGTCGGTCTCATCGTCGGGATCCGGCGTGGGTGTGGGCGTAGCCGTCTCTTCGGGCGTCGGGGTAGGCGTCACTTCCGGCGTGGGAGTAGGCGTCGCCGTCTCCTCGGGCGTCGGGGTGGGCGTCACTTCCGGCGTGGGTGTGGGCGTAGCCGTCTCCTCGGGCGTCGGTGTAGGCGTCACTTCCGGCGTGGGAGTTGGTGTTGCGGTCTCTTCGGGCGTCGGGGTTGGTGTCACTTCCGGCGTGGGAGTAGCCGTCACTTCCGGCGTGGGTGTGGGTGTCGCCGTCTCCTCAGGCGTCGGTGTAGGTGTCACTTCCGGCGTGGGAGTGGGTGTCGCCGTAACTTCCGGCGTAGGTGTGGGTGTGGGCATGGCGGTCGGCGTCGGCGTGGGAGTCGGCGTGGCTGTGGGTGTAGGCGTAGGCGTGGGAGTGACCGAAGGCGCGTACACGTCAAAGTCTTCCCTCAGCCCGTAGCCTATAAAGTGGTTGCAGGGATTGAGTATCCTGAGCCACTGTCCGCCGATGGCGGTCAGGCGGTATTCGCCGGACCTGGAGACCTTCCACCTGGGATAGGCGGTATCCGGCCTCTCGTACAGTATGGTATTGTCCGCCTTGGCTCTCACGTATATGATGCCCGACACCTCCACGAACGGTATCTCCGTGGCGGTAGGCGCGGGAGTGGGCGTGGGAGTCGGCGTGGGAGTCGGGGTAGGCGTAGGCGTGGGCGTAGGCGTCACCGTCGCCAAAGCTATATCGGCCAGGCGCACATAACCGGTTATGCCCGTGGCGGTGGTGATCCTGCCCCAGTTGGGGGAATAGGCCCTGAGCAGCAGCGTTTCGCCCCCGTACAGCCGCGCCAGGCCCGCGGAGGAGGTCCTGGGCTCGCGGAACACGTCCGTATAGTTGCTCCTGACCATATAGGTCACCGGCTGGTACAGCGTGGTAAAGCTTTCCGCCGACGGCGTGGGAGTGGGCCCCGTCACCTGCAGTTCGGACATGAGCACGTAGCCTATGGCGCCGCCGGAGTTCTGCACTCTCGCCCACTCGCCGTTGGACGCGAGCAGCCCGAGTTTGGTATTGCGCGTCACGCGGCCCAGGTGATTGGCGGACAGGGAAGGCGCGTCGTATATCCACGCGGTGTCGACTGTTATGCTCACGGTGAAGCCCGCGGCGTATTCCACAAACGGTACGGGCACGGGCGTAGGCGTGGCGTACACGGGAGCGGCAGCGGAATACAGCAGCGCGAGCGTCTCTTCGTCCGCCCTGCCCGTGGTCTTCAGCCCCGCCGCCCTCTGGAACAGGCGCACCGCGGTGCTGGTCTTCCAGCCGTAGTTGCCGTCGATCTCGCCCACGTCGTAACGCAGGTTTTTGAGCCGCGTCTGCAGGGACCTTACGCGGTCGTTCTTGTCGCCGTAAACCAGCATCACATAGTCGTTGCTTTCGGGCACCCTGCCTTCGAACAGCCAGGTCTGCAGCTGGCGCGTGGCCACGCCGCTGGCCCAGTAGCCCATCCTGGCCTGCACTTTTTTCACCGCGTTTTCGACTTCGTCCGTGAACGCGCTGCCCTTCGCGGTGGAAGGCAGGTAGTAAAGTTCAATAAGTTTGCCTATAAGTTCGGCGACGCGGAATCCGCTGTCGCCGTTTCTTAAATCTATGTAACTTGTATTCATCGGAGCGCTGTCCGCGTATAGCGCTTTGAGCGTATCCTCATCCGCAATGCCCGTCTCCTCAAGCCCCATCTGCTTTTGGAAGAGCAGCACCGCGTTGTAGGTGGCGCCTCCGAAGTCGCCATCCACCGCGCCGGCCAGGAAGCCGAGCTGCTTGAGCCGGGTCTGAAGGGTGGTGACCCTCGCGCCCTTGTCGCCCCGCTTGACAGTCAGGTAGGGGCTGTAGGGCTGGATCTCACCGTTCACCAGCTTCTGCATCAGGTCGTTGTCCACCTTGCCGTTCATGTTCAGGCCGTTGTCGCTCTGCAGCAGCTCAACGGCGTTCTGGGTCTTGGTGCCGAAGGCGCCGTCCGCATCGTCGTTAAGGTAGCCCAGCTCGATCAGTTTTTCCTGCAGCAGCTTCACGCTGTCGCCCTTGCTGCCCTTCTGCATGGTGGCATAGGTAGTGGGCGCGGGCGTGGGAGTGATAAATATGAGCGGGGTGGGAGTGGGCTGTGCGGGCAGAGTGGGATGCTCGGTAGAGCCCACGAACTGCTTGTAGAACAGCTTAAGGTCGTTGGGGTCGCCGTCGAGGGGCTGGTCGTACACCAGCAGCTCTTCGCCCGCGCCGTAGAGCCGGGGAGCGGCCTGCTGACCCTGATAGCTGTTGCCCAGTTTATACGCTTCCGCGTACCTGCCCGTGGTGGGAGACACGCGGTACACGGTGTAATCCGTGTCGATTATGTACAGATAGTCGCCCGCCGCCACCAGCTGGGGCATATGCTCCTTGAGCACGCGGGTCATCACCTTGGACACACGGGTAACGGGGTCAAAGCGGTCGATCTCCGTCAGCCAGCGGGTGCGGCGCAGATAGAACAGATAGCCGCCGTACACCACGAATTCCTGCACGGAGTCGTTTATGGTCAGGCTCACGTCGCCCGCCGCGTCCAGTTTGACCAGCAGGGTGCCGTCTTCCTTTAACAGCACTTCGTTGCCGCCGAACATCGCCTTCTGCTTGTAGGGCTCAAACACGCTTGCGCCGCATTCCAGCGCCCTTTGCAGCATGGGGATATATATATACGCCTTTTCCGCGGTCCTGAAAGCCAGGCCGTTGGCGGTGAGCCTCAGCTCCTCCACGTCGCTTTCGGCGGTAAACATGGGCGTGATCACAAGACCCAGGGTGGGATAATCCGCCGCGACGTTTATGACCTTGCGGTCGGAAGCGTCGACAAAATACACGTAGCCGCTGGCCTCGTCCAGCACGGCGCGCCCGTATACGTTATTGGACAGCACGTCGTTTTCGGGGCGCTGGGCGTTCAGATTGCCCGTAGCCACCACCATGTTCTCCAGCGAGCTGCCCGCCTGCTGATACTCTTCGCTAATCAGGTACAGGCCCTGGCGGATCAGGCTCGACACTCCGTTCTCACCGGGAGTCTGATAGTACACATAGGCGTCGTACACGCCGAGTATATAGTCCGCTCCCTCGTCCACCACAGCCGCGTCGTAATACGCCTGATAGATGGCTCCGGAGTCCATATACACGCCCCAGACGCCCTCTCCTCCGGTAAAGCCCGCGGCCAGCGCCATTTCGGGCACCAGCAGGAAGATCACCAATAATACCGCCATCAGCTTTTTCATTTTATCTATCCCTCCGTGTGTTGGACGCAACAGAATCCTTATTGTTCCCCGTTTTTGCCAAAAACCCGTATAAAACCTTTTTCCAGCGCCTCTTCCAGCAGTGCGCGGTATTTGTCCGGCACGTCTTGGGAAGTCCTTACATTCTTTATCATGGTGTCCAGCCTCATCCGGCAGCGGTTTTTCAGATCCTTTTCGCTGCGCCTGAAGCCCAGGAAAAACCTGTTCGAGCTGGCTTCTTTCAGGAACATGTCCGCGTAGCCGAAGCCCATCTCTTCGAAATATTCTTTCTTAAGCTCCTCCGGGTCCCCGGACAGCGCCGCGACTTTTTCTATATCCGGGTTGTTAAAGAAGCTGTCCAGCATTTTGCTTCTTTCCTTCCGGCTGTATTCGCCGGGGCGCTCCAGCGCCGTGAGCGGCCAGAAGGGTATGCGGTAAAAGTCCGGCTTTCCGCCCTTTTCGCCCAGCCTGCCATGGAACAGCAGCCGCTTTTCCACCCTGAGGTCGCCCGGAAAGCGTTCCCGCGCCTTGAGCAGGAGCTCCCGTTTCCTTGAAAGGTCGGTCTCCCTGTCCGCCTGAAACACAAGCTCCGCGCATTCGTCCGTGTCAAGCTCCGCAGCGCAGTACGGGCAGAACCTGGCCTGTGCGTCGATTATTTCCTTGCCGCATTTGGGACAGTTCACAGCCAGCCTCCCCCGATTATTCCCGTATAGCCGTTTGAAGTCACTATCACGTGCTCCAGCAGCTTTATGCCCAGGTTGCCCAGCACTTCCCGTGCCGTTTTGGTCAGTTCCACGTCCGCCCGGGAGGGATTAAGGCTGCCCGAGGGATGGTTGTGCGCCAGCACCGCCGCTTTTTCTCCCCCCGCCAGCGCGTGGCGGGCCACGTCCCGCATATACACGGTGGACGAATCCAGCGTGCCCCGGCTGAGCAGCGCGAGATGCTTAAGGCAGCCCTTCGGTCTCAAGCAGGCGATGTAGCAGTATTCCTCCCGCCTGCCCAGAGTCAGCGCCCTGAAAAACTCGCCCTGCGCCTCAAGGCTGTCCAGGCAGGGAGTTTTGCCGAAGCGTTCCGCGCCGGTATACCTAGCCAGTTCGTCCACCATGCCGATCAGCCGGCAGGTCTCCGCGGACAGGCCCGTGAGCTCCCTTATGTCCCTCTCCTCCATTTCGAACAGGGACGAAGGGGAAACGCTGTTCTCGTCCAGCGTTTTGAGCGTTTCGAGCGCGGCTTCCTCCCCTTCGTACAGGGAGATCAGCTCTTTAAGCGCCTGTCTGAGCTCAGGCTCATTCATGCGCTTCCATTGCCTGCCTAAGCAGCGCCTCGGCCTCCTGCGCGCTTGCGACCGTGTCCGACATGTACCAGCCCTGCAGTTCCGGGTCGAACTCCAGGTACACGGCGCCCTGCACGGACACCCCGCCGTCTTGTGTGCTTATTTCCATGGTGACGGGCTTGTCCAGCTCGAACAGGTCCACCACGTATTCGTTTTTGCCGATCTGCTCCGCGTCGGGATTCCCCTCAAGAAAGCCCAGCAGCGCGTTTAAGTCGATATTTAAGCGCATAAGCCACCTCTTTTTTATTTTACTCCATATCTCCGTCAATTGCAAGCGGAAGTTGGACCGCCCTCCGAGCAGCCGGCTGCCGCATTAAATATTCATCTTTCGTTGACACTTCTGTAATAAAATGATATAATTTTGTCACTGATATCATATGGAGAAATTGCTGTGAAGAGATTGCTTGCCTTGTGGCTGGGTATTTGCCTGCTCGCGCTGTCCTGCGCGTGGGCGGCGGGGTATACGCTGCGCCTGTCCGCGTCCAATATTCGTCTGGCTCCCGGGGAGAGCAGGACCGTGTCCTGGTCCATCGAGCCCGTGAACCTTATGGAGCACAGCGTCACCTGGTCCAGCGACAACTCCTACATAGCTTCCGTGGACAAAAACGGCCGCATCACAGGCCGCACTCCCGGCTCCACCACCGTGACCTGCACGATGGAGACCGGCACCAAGAGCAAGGTGACCGTGACGGTCACCGGCCAGCCCGTGACGAAGCTCTCCATCCCAAACAACGAACTCACGCTGGAGCCGGGCGAAAGCGCGGTCATAGAGTACGAGATCAACGAAAACGCCGACGACAAGCGGGTGAGATGGACCGTTGACGACAAGACCGTGGCCACCGTGGACTCCTCCGGCCGCGTGACCGCCGTGAGCGGCGGCATCGCCACCGTCACGCTGACCGCCGCCAACGGCATGCAGGCCAACGCCTACATCTTTGTGCCCAGCGAGGTCAAAAAGGTGGAGCTCCACCCCGAAACGGTGGCGCTGGGCGTGGGCCAGTCCTATCCGCTGGACGCGTACATCTTCCCCGGCAACGCCAAGAACCGCGAGCTGGTGTGGGACTCCAACAAGCCCGACATCGCCCGCGTGGACCGGGACGGCGTAGTCACCGCCGTGGGCGAAGGCAGCTGCCTCGTGCGCGCCATGACGCAGAACGGCACCTACGCGGTCAGCCAGATAAACGTCTATCCGGTGCCCGATTCCCTGGCCCTTGACAAGACCGAAGTGCTCCTGTCCAGGAACAGCCGCTCCTACAGCCTGAACGCCCTTATACTGCCCGCCTCCGCCGCCTCTTCGCCCCTGAGCTGGGAAAGCGACGACGAAAGCGTGGTCAAGGTGGACAACGGCAAATTGAGCGCCGTGGGCTACGGCAGCGCCGTGGTGAGCGTGGTGGCGCTTAACGGCCTTAAGGCGTCCTGCGAAGTGCACGTGGCGGAGCAGCCCGAAAACGTCAGCTTCACCCAGAACCTGTACATGCTGGCCGCGGGCGGCGAAGGCGTCAGCCTCTCCCCCGTGTTCTACCCCGCCGCCAGCCTGATACTTGACGTAAGCTATGCGTCCAGCGACCCCGAAGTCGCCTCCGTGGACGCGGACGGCCGCGTAAGGCCGCTTTCGCCCGGCAGCTGCGTGATCACCCTGACCGCGGGGCAGTTAAGCTGCAAGTGCGAGATAAGGGTGTACGAGAACGTAAAGGCGATCTACACCCCCGAAAGCAGCGTGACCGTAAAACAGTACGAGTGCGTGGAGATCCAGCTTTACGGCGACAACGGCCAGCCCCTGTCCACCCGTCCCACCGAGACCGTGGACGACGAAAGCGTGTGCGTCTATCTGGACGGCATGCTCTACGGCCTGCGTCCCGGCAGGACCCGCGTCACCTTCTCCAACCCCGGCACATCCATAACCACCCAGATCTCGGTGACGGTCAGCGAAAACGCTTCCCGTCCAGTCAGGTGCCTCGCGCTCACCTTCGACAACGGCCCCGGCGAATACACGGACGAGATACTCGCCCTGCTCAAAAAGTACAACGTGAACGCCACGTTTTTCATGCTGGGCAGCAGCATAGAAAGGCTGCCCGGCCAGGCAAAGCTGTTTAACGGCACCGCCCACGAAATAGGCAACCACACCTACGACAATTCCTCCATCAGCTCCGGCGGCGTGGCGGAGACTTCCAGCGGTCTGGGCAAGACCGACAAGCTCGCCCGCACCTACACCGGCAAGACGCCCACGCTGATCCGCTCCTCGGACGCGCTGCTGCCCGAGTGGCTGTTTTCCAGCCTGCTGGACACCCGCACCTTCGTGGCAAGGGGCTACGACATGCGGGACTACGGCGCCGCTTCCGCACAGCAGATAGTCGACAACGCCCTTTCCCACCTGTACAACACGACCATGCTCACCTTCCACGAGACCTCTCCCGAGACCGTGAAGGCGCTGGAATCGCTTTTGCCCGAGCTTATCCGCAGGGGCTACCGCTTCCTGACCGTGTCCGAACTGATAGAATATACAGGAAGCGACCAAAGTCTGTTTTCCACCAGGCTGAAATGATCATTATAGAAAAAGGCGCGCGCCGCCTGACGCTTAAAAGGGACGGGCAGACGCTGTTCTCATGTCCAGTGAGCCTGGGCAGCCGGCCCGAAGGTCCAAAGACCCGTGAGGGCGACGGCAGGACCCCCGAGGGCGAGTATTACGTCTGCACCGTCAACCGTTCCAGCAAGTTTTATATCTCTTTAGGCATAAGCTATCCCTCCCCCGCGGACGCGAAGGAGGGACTTAGGCGTTCCGATATAGGCGTTTTGGATTATCTTCTCATACGTTTTGCCGCGCTGCTTAAGCTGCGTCCCAAATGGACGAGCCCCCTGGGCGGCTTCGTGATGATCCACGGGGAAAGCCCCGAGGGCAAAACGGGCGACTGGACGCAGGGCTGCGTAGCGCTTTCCAACGCCGATATAAAAGCCCTTTCCGCTTTGGCGGGAAAGGGCGAAAAAGTCAGGATACTGCCTTAGCGCAATACTCTTTCAGCAGTTTTATATATATCCGGTAATTCTCGAGGGATACGTCCGGGGGCGTCTGATGATCCACCGACGGGATGTACTTCCCTTTTTTCATGGCGGGCAGTATGCGCTCGAATTCCTGCCTCATGGCGGCTTCCCCGTATTTCATGACCATCTTGTCGTAGCCGCCGATAAGTATGAAGTCCCCGAATTCTTGCCTTAAGCGGTTCACGTCCACGCCCGCCTGCCTTTCCAGGGGCAGCGCGCCTTCTATGCCCGCGTCCATCAGCCAGGGTATCATCTCGGTTATGTCCCCGTCGGAGTCCACTATCACCCGCGTGCCTTTGGAGCGGATATACGGCACTACCATGCCGTAGTACGGCTTCAGGAATTCCGTGAACATGCCTTTTGAGAGCATCGGGCCCTTGTTGTAGCTCATGTCCTCCGCTATGGTCATGAACACCGGTGTGCACACGGAGTATATGGCGTCCATCACCTTGAGCTGGTATTCCGCCAGGTCTTCCAGTATCTCGTGATACAGTTCGGGCTCGTCGTAGAACGAATACAGGTGCGCCTCTATGCCGAACAGCGTGCGCGGGAACCAGAACCCGCCGTCCATGCTGAACCAGATAATATTCCGACTTTGGTCTGTTTTCCAGTCCTCCATTATCTGTTTTACCCGCCGGATCTCTTCCGGCGGGTACAGATACGGTTTCAGCTTCAGGTAGCTCTCCCAGTCTTTCATAAGACCCTTGCCCTGGGCGGGAGGCTTCGGGCAGGCGGGCGACGTGTGCCTGAACCACAGCTGCCTGTGGGGGTCCAGTCCCAGCGCCTGAAAGCGCTTCTCGGCGGACATGTCCGCTTTCAGGCCCTCTTCGGCCCAGCGATTTAGCGTCAGGTGCCACCAGCTCGCCCATTCGATCACCGGCAGGCGGTCGATGCTTTTCAGATCGCCCGAAAGCGCCGCCCGGAAACGGTCACGGCTTTCTGTCATTTGGCAAAGAAGTCCTTTATCGCCTTTATGTTCTTGTTCCTGTCCGGCACCAGCACCGCCATGCCGCTGATCCTCTGGCTGGTATAGGCGTTGGAGCGCGGGATGGTGAGCTGCTGTACCTCGGCGCCTTTCATGGCCAGCACGGCGGGCGCAAGCGTGACCAGTTCGTTTAGCGTCATGTTCGTCCTGACCAGGTTCATGTTCTTCATGGCGAAGGTCGCCAGCTCCGTGACCGACATCTCGGTGATCCTGTCGAACACCAGCTCGATCAGCTTTCTCTGCCTTTCGGTGCGCTGGAAGTCGCTCTCGCTGTAACGGTACCTGGCCCAGGCTTCCGCCTGCTTTCCGTTGAGAAGCTGGAGGCCGCCGTGGGTAAGGTAGTCCGAGCGGTTGTCCTTCTTGCCCAGCACCTGGTCGTTGTACCAGTAGATGACCGCGTTCACCCTGTCCACCTTGTTGGCGGGCACGTCCACATACAGGCCGCCCAGCTGGTCGATCACCTCCACCAGCCCCGCCAGGTTCACCGCCACGTAGGCGTCCGGCTTCACGCCGAAGTTCCTCTCCAGCGTCTTGGCCAGCAGTTCGTACCCGCCGAACACGTAAGCGGCGTTAAGGCGGTTGTTTTTGTTGCCGGGGATCTCCACGTACAGGTCGCGCAGGAACGATACCAGTTTTATGGTTTTGTTTTCGATGTCCACGCTCAGCAGCATCATGGTGTCGCTGCGGGGAAGCGCGCCGTTGCGCCCGTTTTTAACGCTGGTGGCGCTGCCGCGGCTGTCAAGGCCCAAAAGCAGGATGTTCCTAACGCCGTCCAGCGTGTCCAGCGCGTTGGTGATGGCCACGTCGTCCAGGGCGATCTCGTCTATGGGGTCGAACACCACCTGGTCTCCCGCCAGGTCGAACTCGTCGGTGGTCTCGCCTTCGCCCTCTATCTCACCGTCTATGACCTCGACCGCCCCGCGCCCGCCGGGCGCCGCGGGGGGAGTTTCCGTCCCCTCTTCCGCGAACGCATTTAAGCCGCTCACACAGATGATGATCGCCAGCAGTACGCTCAGAAGTTTACGCATTTCAGTCCTCCGGATCGAGTTTGGTTATAAAGCTGCCGTAGGATTCCACTTTGACTTTCTGTCCTTCCCGCAGCTCGGGTTTTTTGTATTCGGCGTCCAGCACCAGCAGGCGCTCGGTCTGGCCGTCTTCCTCGTAAAAGTCCAGGTCCCACACTTCCACGCCGTCGTACATGCGGGTCTCGAACGCCGCGCCGCGGTAGATCAGCGTCGCGTGCTTCCTCTGGCCGCTTTTGAGCTCCTTAAGGAACTTTTTGTACTTGAGCCAGGGCGCAATCTTGTAGCTCCACACGAAAAAGCATACCAGATACATCACCGCCGTGAATACGTACAGCGCGATCTTTTGCCTGAGCAGGGTCAGCGTGATTATCCCCGCCACCCCCAGCGCGATCAGCGCCGTGCCGAGTATTATCCGCGCATTCGTCTTTCCGAACGCCTTTTCGTAATCCCGGGAAGTATACAATATATCTCACCTCTGTTATATCATACTCTTTTGGACGGAGGTTGTAAAGATAAAGTTCGTAATATTTTTGTCTTAATTTTGTAACACTTTGCCAAACGGAAAGGCGGCGTATTTCCGCCGCCCCTGTCCGCATTCACGCCTGCCGGATGCCGCTTTTTTAGTTCCCCAGCCCCACATACCCGCTCTTTTCCACCAGCTCCTGCCCCTGCGGGCCGGTAAGGAAGTCCAGCAGGCGCTTTACGTTGGGATTGCTTTCGCCCTTGCGCGTCACCGCGTACAGGGGAGTGATGATGGGATACTTGCCGTTGGATATGTTCTCCACGGTGGGCTCGATCCCGTCTATCGCCAGCAGCTTCACCTTGCTGCCCACCATGTCCGCGCAGAAAAAGCGGAAGGTGTAGCCTATGGCGTTGGGCAGGTTGCGGTACTCAATGGTCTGAAGTATATCCTCCATGCCGTCGGACACGTACATCTGCGGCGCTTCCGTTATGGGCGTGTCCCCCATCAGCTTCTCCAGCGCGGTCTGGCTGCCGCTGTTCTTGGGGCGCTGGTAGGGAATTATTTCCCCCAGCCCTTCCACGCCCAGCTCGTCCCAGGTGGTGAGCTCCCCGGAGTATATCTCCTTTATCTGGTCCACGGTGAGACCGTCAAGGGGATTCTCAGGATTCACTATGAACACGAAGGACTCGTAGCCGAACAGCGTATACTCGAACTCCACGCCGTTCTGTCTGGCGTATTTGATCTGCTGGTCGGACGGCTCCGCGCAGAAGATGATGTCCGTTTCTCCATCGACCAACCGATCGTAGGCTGTGTTTGTCTTGGTACAGGTGAACAACGGTTCCCGATTGTTCACCCAACTATAGTTTTCATATCTCGTGTCATCTGGATAAACCGCCTGCGCCAGCGCGGCGTACACTGGCAGCAGCGCCGTCGCCCCGTCCAGGCGCGGAAAAGCGTTCCATCGGTCACGTTCAAAAACAGCCTCATGGTCCAGCATCGCAACCTTCTCACCTTCAAACGGATAGTAGTCGTGTAGATACATGTCGGTTTCTACCACCGTTACTTCTTCGGGCCCATTCTCGGTTATTCTGAAATAACCTTCGTATTTGTTTCTTTCCACATACACCAAATCATCTCCGGTAAACTCTATCCTGGTGCCTTTCAGCAGTTCATTACCCTCTATATCAATTAAAACTTGCTCTCCATATTCAGAATATACAACAGCCAGACCGTTTTCATGACAAAAATCATATTTGACAGATGCATATTTGGGTTCTATCACCCAGTTCCCTTGTTTGTCAATATAGCCCCATTTTTCACCGTCTTCAGTTACCGCACTCATGTCTTCTTCAAAGCACCACGCCACTTCGAATCTTGGCTCAATAAGATATTGCCCGTCAGTGCCGATAAACCCAAACATCCCGTCAACGGATACGCGCGCCATACCGTCATTAAAATCATCCGCCCACTCAAACTGCGGTTCGATTAACCAATTTCCATCTGCTGTTACATAACCGTAAACAGTGGCTTCTATATAGCTGTCATCCAATTCGTCAAACGGCACCAAATGGCTATCCGCATCCGAATCAGCTGTCCCCACGACCGCGAATCCTTCGTTGAAATCTTCCGCATGGATAAACTGCGGCTCAAACAAATAATCGCCGTTTTCCGTAATATAGCCCCACAGTGTACTTTCGTTTCCCGATATCTCCACTGCTGCGATCCCGTCACGGAAATCACCGATATAGCTGAACTGCGGCTCAAACAGGTATTCACCATCCAGCGTGACCAAGCCCCATTTATCTCCGACTTCTACTACTGCCAGGCCGTTGTCCATGAACCCACCAACAGAATGAAACTGCGGCTCAAAAATCCATCGTCCATCCATGCTTAAAAAGCCGCATCCTCTTTCATTGCTTACAATAAACGGAGATCCATTCTCTTTATAATCATATATGTAATATTCAAAATCTATTACCCCTGTTTCATCATACAAATTCCATGCACCCATGATCTCATCGTATTTAAGATACGTGGGCGGGTCGGTCTGGAGGCGTATGATATTTTCGTCCTCCTCTTCCGCGAACGCGCAGAAAATCAGCGTCAGCGCCAGCAGCAAAGCAAAGAGTCTTTTCATTTTGCACCCCTGATATTGGTTTTCTTTAGGTTTTTATTTGTTTTTCCGAATCAACTCTACTTGAACACTATCTCACAGCAGTTGCGGGTCGGAAAAACATTCACATACGTAAGAGCCGGTGATACGAGTATCCTGCTCAGCTGCAAGCTTCCTTTTTCAAAATCCAATCCCACAA
>JAFWUC010000035.1 GCA_017518705.1 Clostridia bacterium | reverse complement strand
TCGGGCAGGAAACGGTCGGATATGTAGCGGTTGGACAGCACCGCCGCCTCCACCAGCGCCTGGTCGGTGATCTTGACGCCATGGAACACTTCGTAGCGCTCTTCAAGACCCCTGAGTATGCTGATGGTGTCCTCCACGGTGGGTTCTTCCACCATCACTGGCTGGAAACGGCGCTCCAGCGCGGCGTCCTTCTCGATATACTTCCTGTATTCGTCCAGGGTGGTCGCGCCTATGCAGTGCAGTTCGCCCCGGGCGAGCATGGGTTTTAGCAGGTTGCCCGCGTCCATGGAGCCTTCGCCCTTGCCCGCGCCGACGATGTTGTGCAGTTCGTCGATAAACAGTATGATCCTGCCCTCAGAGGAAGTGACCTCCTTGAGCACCGCCTTCAGCCTTTCCTCGAACTCGCCCTTGTATTTGGCGCCCGCGATCAGCGCGCCCATGTCCAGGGAGTACAGCTGCCTGTCCTTAATGGAAGACGGCACGTCTCCCGCCACTATACGCTGGGCCAGCCCTTCGGCTATGGCGGTCTTGCCCACGCCCGGCTCGCCTATCAGCACCGGGTTGTTCTTGGTCTTTCTGGACAGTATGCGGATCACGTTCCTGATCTCGCTGTCCCTGCCGATCACCGGGTCCAGCTTCTGTTTCCTGGCGAGTTCCGTCAGGTCCTGGGCGTACTTGCTGAGCGCTTCGTAGGTGTCCTCGGGGCTGTCGGTGGTGACCCGGTTGTTGCCCCTGACCGTCTGCAGCGCGCCCAGCAGCCTGTCCTTTGTTATAAGGTATGTTTTGAACAGCTTTGCCGTCTCGCCGCCCGCGCACTGGATAAGCCCCAGCAGCACGTGCTCCACGGACACGAACTCGTCCTTCATCCGCTCCGCTTCGCTTTCGGCGGCGATCAGGGAGTTGTTCACGTCCTGGGAAATGTACACTCTGTCCATTTCCCGTCCGCCGCCGCTGACCCGGGGCGTTCTTTCTATCGCCCTTAAGCAGTCGTCGGTAAACCGGCGGGTGTCCACATTGAGTTTTTTAAGGATCTCCGGCGTGAGGCCCCCGTCCTGTGTGAGCAGAGCGTAGAGCAGGTGGTGCTGCTCTATCTGCTGAGAACCGTATTTCAGGGCGGTTTGCTGAGCCAGCTGCAGCGCTTCCAGAGATTTCCTGGTGTATTTCTCAGCGTTCATCCTATCCCCTCCCGTTGTTATTTCATAAGTATGACGGCCGTATTTGACCATCTTTGACTATTATAGGAGAACGTCAGGCTTTTGTCAATACTTATATTATTAAGCCCACGTTAAACCCGCTTGCAATGCCGGCGAAATAATGCTACAATAAAGGAAAGAAAAAACCGAAAGGGTGATTTTATGTCTTTTCGCGCCGTGTGCTTCGGGGAAATAATGCTGCGGCTCAAGAATCCCGGGAACGAAAGGCTGTTCCAGTCTCCAATGCTTGAGGCCACCTTCGGGGGCGGCGAAGCCAACGTGGCGGTGAGCCTGGCCAATTTCGGCATGGACTCGGCCTTCGTTACGCTTCTGCCGGACAACGATATCACATCCGCCTGCCTCAGGGAACTCAGAGGGTTTGGCGTCGACACCCGCCTGGTCGTCAAAAAAGACGGCCGCGTGGGCATCTATTTCCTTGAAAGCGGCGCGGTCCAGCGCCCCAGCAAGGTGATCTACGACCGGGCGTACTCTTCCATCAGTCTGGCTTCCCCCGGCGACATAGACTGGGACAAGAGCTTGAGCGGCGCCACCTGGATGCACGTCACTGGCATCACCCCCGCCATAAGCAAGGGCGCCATGGAGCTGGCGCTGGAAGGCGTTAAGGCGGCGAAACAGAAGGGCGTACAGGTGAGCCTTGACCTTAACTTCCGCAAGAACCTGTGGAAGTACGGCATGACCGCAAGGGAAGTCATGCCCGAATTCACCCGCCTGGCGGACGTGATAATCGCCAACGAAGAGGACGTGCAGAAGACCATGGGCATCTCCGCGGAGACCGCGGGCAGCGTGGACGAGGGCAAGATCGACACCTCCGCCTACGAAAGCATCGCATCCCGGGTGCTTAAGGAGTATCCCAACGTAAAGGCCATCGCCATCACCCTGAGGGAAAGCTTTTCCGCCAACCATAACAACTGGAGTGCCTGCCTGTACGACGGCAGGGAATTTATCCTCTCCCGCAAGTACCAGATCACCGACATCGTTGACCGCGTGGGCGGCGGCGACAGCTTCGCGGCGGGCCTCATCTACGGCCTTAACACCTACGAGACCAAAAAGGATGCGCTGGAATTCGCCGTGGCAGCCAGCTGCTTAAAGCACACCATCCCCGGGGACTACAACCGGGTAAGCGCGAAAGAGGTCGAATCCCTCATGCGCGGCAGCGGCACGGGCAGAGTGCAGAGATAAAACAAATCAGTTCACGGAGGACATATTATGAAGCTTGATATCCGTTATCCCTCTCATCCCCAGGACGCCAAATGGTACGACACCGAAAAGCTCCGCAAGCAGTACCTCATCGAAAAGGTATTCGAAAAGGACGAGGCGCTGCTGACCTACTCCCACTTTGACCGCATCATCGCGGGCGGCATCATGCCCGTTGACACCAAAGTGGCCCTGACCGGCGGCAAGGAGCTGGCCAACCAGTATTTCCTTGAGAGAAGGGAAATGGGCATAATCAACGTGGGCGGCCCCGGCAAGGTGTATGCCGACGCGGATACCTACGAGCTGGCGCCCCGGGACGGTCTGTACCTGGGCATGGGCATAAAGACGCTGGAGTTCGAGAGCCTCGACCCCGCCAATCCCGCCAAATACTGGATCAACTCCTGCCCCGCCCACCAGACTTATCCCAACAAGAAGATCAATATAAAGGACGCCGCCAAGCGCCCCCTGGGCAGCGTGGAGACCTGCAACAAGCGCGTCATCAACCAGTACATCCACCCCGCGGTGCTCAAGACCTGCCAGCTGTGCATGGGTCTGACCGAGCTGGAGCCTGGCAGCAACTGGAATTCCATGCCCTGCCACACCCACGAGCGCCGCATGGAAGTGTACTTCTACTTTAACCTGGGCGACAACATCATGTTCCACATGATGGGCCAGCCCCAGGAGACCCGCCACATAATCATGCATGACGAGCAGGCGGTGATCTCCCCCTCCTGGAGCATCCACTGCGGCGTGGGCACCTCTTCCTACGCCTTCATCTGGGGCATGTGCGGCGAAAACAAGGAATTCGACGACATGGACAACGTGAACCCCAAGGACATGATGTAAAACACACATAAACAGCGGCGGGCAGTGATTCTGCCCGCCGCTGTTTTATTACCGTTATTCGCCCATGTCCGCGTTTTTGCGCTTTTGCGTCCAGGCCTTCATCTGCCTTGAAGACAGCGCCGCCAGGCCAAAGCACGCCAGCGCCACGATGAGCCACATCACGTACACGCCGCCCCAGCTGCCCATCCTGTCCCGTACGAAGCCGGACACGGGGCCGGACAGGGCGCTGCCTACGTACAGGGCGGAGTCCACCAGTCCCGCCACCAGGCCCACCCGGCCGGAGTAGTCGTACTGCATGGGCACCAGGCTGGTCAAAAGCGGGTTCGTGCCCTGGAGCAGCGCGCTCATCACCGCCAGCGGCAGGCACAGCGCCCACGCGGGCGAGGACCTGAGCAGGAACGCGCCCAGCGCCGCCAGCGCCACAGCCACCATCATCTGCCCCGTGAGCATGCGCACATCCGTCATCAGCCGCCTGACAAGGTATCCGCCCAGCAGTATGCCCAGCATGTTGATGCAGGGGATCGCAAGTTTGGGGAGCAGGCTGTCGGAGCGCTGCCCGAGTATGGTGGGCGCCCAAGTGTTCACGCCGTCCCGCACGAAGCCGTTGGCTACGCAGCCGATCAGCAGCACCACCAGGCCCGTGCCCGCCAGCGCGCCCAGCGGCAGGGACTTTTTCCCGTCCGAAGCGCTGCGCTTTTTGCCCAGATAGCCGCTTGGCAGCATGCACAGTGCGCACACCACCGCCAGGCACAGCACCCCGAAAGGCACCCGGTAGCTCCAGCGCCAGGACAGCACCTTACTCAGCCACAGGCTCAGCGCCCAGGCGACCAGATGTCCCGCTGCCAGAGTGAAGCTCATCACGAAGGACGCGGTCTTGCGCTCCGTGTCGTTGAACGTGCCCGTCATGCACAGCACTATGGGCGTCCAGATCATGGACTGGAACGCGCCGTTGAGCGTCCACATGCCCACCAGGAGGCTGAATGAGGGCATGAACGAGAACAGCAGATTGCTGGCGGCGGAACCGATCAGACCCGCGATTATCATGCGCCGGGGCCTGAACTTGTCCGCCAGGTAGCCGAACACCAGCTGCCCCGCCGCGTAGGTCAGGGCGAACACTGTCTGCAGCAGACCGGCGCTGGCGCTGTCCAGGCCCGGGAACGATCCCTGTATGCTGGACAGCGTGGGCGCCATGTTGAGCCTGCCCACATAAGTGCAGAAATAAACTATAAAGCAGCCCGCCAGCACCTTTTTCTGGTGCCGGGTAAAGCCCCTGATGCCCGAGATCATGCTATCGTGAAGTCTCCGTCCGCATTCACCGTGACCGCGCTCTCAAAAAACGCCTTGACGCCCGAGATCATATACTCCACGTCCTTGGTGCCGGCGGTCTCGTAGGAAGAGTGCATGGACAGCTGCGCAAGGCCGATGTCCACGGTGTTTATTGACACATGGCGGCTGGACACATTGCCCAGCGTGCCGCCGCCTATCATATCCGAGCGGTTGGCGAAGAACTGGCAGGGCACCTGCGCCCTGGCAAGTATGAATCTCAGCAGCGCCTTGCTCACCGCGTCGGAGGTGTATTTCTGGTTGGCGCTTTCCTTTATGACTATGCCCTCGTTCATCCACACCGCGTTCTGGCTGTCGGACAGCTCGGGATGGTTGGGATGGCAGGCGTGGGCGTTGTCGCAGGAGAGCATGAAGGAAGCGGAGATCTTGCGGAGCATCTCTTCCTTGCCAATACCAAGCGCGATGGCGATCCTTTCGAGGGTGTTGTCCAGGAAGGTGGAATCCGCGCCCTGCTTGGTGGTGGAGCCCACCTCCTCGTTGTCGAACTCGCACAGCACGGGCATGGCTTTGGGGTCTTCGCACTTAAGGAATCCCTCGAGCGTGGTGAACGCGCACTCCAGGTCGTCCAGCCTTCCGCCGGAAAAATACTCCCCGTTATTGCCCCACACGGTGACGGGCACGCGGCTGTACAGGTACAGGTCGTGGCCCAGTATGTCCTTTTCGTCGCAGCCCGCCAGCTCGGCGACCCGCTTTTTGAAGCTCGCCTTGCCGGAATAATCGCTGTACAGAGGCACCAGTTCGGTCTGGGGATTGTACTTGACGCCGTCGTTCAGGTCCCGCTTCATGTGTATGGCCACGTTGGGGATCACAAGGCTGTCCCTGTCCTCATCGATCAGTCGGGTCTCAACGCCCTTGTCCGTCCTTACCGCCACGCGTCCCGCGAAGGACAGCGGCCTGTCCAGCCAGCTTAGGAGGATCTGTCCGCCGTACCTTTCGGTGTCCAGCTGGATGTACTTGCCCTTGACCTCGATCTCGGCGTTCTCCTTGATCTTGAACACGGGGCTGTCCAGGTGGCTGGCAGTGAGCATGAAGCCGCCGAAGTCCCATTCGGGCACCTTGAAGGCTATCACGCTGGAAAGGTTGCGGGTCACGAAGTAGCCCTTTCCCTTCTCAAGCTTCCATTCGGAGCTTTCGTTCAGGCGGGTGAAGCCCGCTTCGGTCAGGGCAGTCACTATCTCGCTCGCAGCGTGGAACACGCTTTTCGAACGGTTGAGTCTGTCTATTAGTTTATTCATGCCGTTACCCCCTAATTCCCTTTTTAAGTCTTTCGAGCGCTTTCATCATTTCGTTTCTCGGCAGAGCGATGTTGAAACGGGCGAAGCCCTCCCCCGCCTTGCCGAACGCGGGCCCCGGCACCGCCGATATCAGGCATTTGTCCCGAAGCAGCTTTTCCAGTTCCTCGTTTGACAGATCCAGGCTGCCGAAGTCCACCCAGGCCAGGTAAGTGCCCTGTATGGGAGACAGCTTAAGTTCGGGAAGCTCTTCGGCAAGATACCGTTTGAACTGCAGGAAGTTGCCGTTTATATACCCGAGCACCGCGTCCAGCCAGTCGGCGCCTTCCGGAGAAAACGCGGCTATGGCGGCGCATCTGCCGAAGAAGGGGAAACCATTGCCGCCTATGCTTTCCACCGTGTCGGCGAACTTTTTCCTGAGCTCCCCGTTTTTGATCACCGCCGTGGCCAGGCACAGCCCCGGCACGTTGAAGGTCTTGCTGGGGGCGGTCAAAAGCACCGCGTCCCCGTCCAGCACGGGCATCGATATATGCCTGCCGCTTAACACCAGGTCGCTGTGTATCTCGTCGGATACCAGCGTGACGCCGTTGGTCCTGCATATTTCGACTATGCGCCTAAGCTCTTCCTCCGTCCATACCCTGCCCACGGGATTGTGGGGAGAGCACAGAAGCAGCAGCTTGTTTTCGGGCTGCGCGGCGGCTTTCTCGAAAGCATCGAAGTCTATGGTATACTCTCCGTCCGTGTTTACGAGCGGCACGTCCGCAAGACGGCGAAAGCAGTCCTTTACCACGCCCATAAAAGGCGGATACACTGGCGTCATTATGATCACCCCGTCGCCGGGCTGGGTAAACGCCCTTACCGCGTAATTCAGCCCCGGCACCACGCCGCAGATGGGCACTATGTCGCTGTCCTCGCAGTCGAACCCGTGCCGGTTTTTGAACCACCAGCGGCACGCCCCGAAAAACGCTGCGTCCGGATGGGTGTAGCCGTATAAGCCGTGTTTCGCCGCCTCTTCCAGCGCTTTGGCCACGCAGGGCGGAGACTTGAACTCCATGTCCGCAACGGACATGGGCAGATAGCCCCGTTTCGCCTCTTCGGGAGTACGTATGTCCCACTTAATCGCCGCAGTGCCGCTGCGGTCGACGACGGAGTCAAAATCGTATTTCATAAACGCTCCTTAAAGCTTTCGTCAAAGCACCTGCAAAAGCAGTATCAGCAGCAGGTGCGCGGGATAAAAACCGTAGAAAAACCATTTGGGCAGCACCACGCGCCGCTTTTTTACGGGGATATAGATGAGCAGCAGCGAGCCCATGGCATACAGCTGCGTGGTGGCGCGTAGCGTAAAGCTGTCGAACAGGGCGGGGGAACACCACCACAGCATGTAGGGCATCACCGCCAGCAAAGAGGCGACGGGCCGGTCGATAAACGCGTAGAACAGCGCGATCAGCGTAAAGCCTTTATAGCCGTAATCCAGGCGCCCTCTGAGTATCCAGGTCAGCGCCGCAAGTATGGGGATAAGGAAATACTTCTTTTCCCTTGCCGAGCCTGTGATAAGCACGCCCAGTGCAAGGGAGAAAAATATGTTGAGGTTGGCGGTGTAATAGTGGGAATAGATCCTGTCCACCCGCCAGAAATCGGCTGCCCAGTTGAATGCGCCCAGCTGCACGTGCCCCATGGCTTCCTGGTACAGGGGATGCACCAGTATGCCCATCAGGAGCAGGCGCAGGGCGTACTTCCACACGTTGCGGGTCTTAATCACGCCCACCGCCGCGCAGTAAGCAAACAGCGGGAACGCCAGGCGCCCGACCATGCGCATTATGTTACTGGTGGCGATCATGCGCGCGATCTCGCCCGTAAACACGGGCCGCCAGGCATTTGGGAAAATCATCTTGCCCATGTGGTCGCTGAGCATGGCAAGACACGCGACCAGCTTGAGCAGTCCCGTGTCGTTATTCAGCTTTATCTCCCGGGAAGAGGGCGGGCTGGTGTGGCTCCAAAGCCTTTTAAGCGCCGCCCCGATCCCCTTTTCGGAGGCCTCCCGGGTCATTTTACTTGACTATATCAAGTTCCACGGGGCTTACGCCCAGCTTCGCCGCGGACACACTGTCGGGCTGGGAGGAGCCCACGTAAAGCCTGAAGTGCCGGCCCGCCTTGATCCTGCGGCCGTCCTCGGTGACGCACTCGTACGCACGCTCAGGAATAGGCAGGCGCACTCGCTTTTCCTCTCCCGCGGAGAGCGCCACGCGCCCGAAGGCGCACAGCGACCAGTTGAGGCCGTGGCTGTCGAACTCCATGGGCTTTATGTACACTTCGCACACCTCTTCGGCGTCGCGGGTGCCTATGTTCTTGATCTTCACGGTGACCACGCTGTTCTCCTCGTCGAACTGGGGCTCGGTGTACCTGAAGCGGGTGTAGCTCAGGCCGAAGCCGAAGGGATACAGCGCCTCGCCCTTAAAGTAGCGGTAGGTGCGCCCCTGCATGGAGTAATCCGTAAACTCGGGCAGGTCGTCCACGCTCTTATAGAAGGTCACCGGCAGTCTGCCGCTGGGCGAGACCTTGCCGAACAGCAGGTTGGCGGCGGCGGTGCCTCCCGCCTGGCCAGAATACCACACCTGCATGACCGCGTTGGCTTCTTCCACTCGAAGCGCGCTGCCGCTGGCCACCAGCACCACCACGGGCTTGCCCACGGCAATTATCTCCGCCAGCAGTTTTCTCTGGATCTCGGGCAGCTCCAGGTCGTTTTTGTCTCCGCTGGCCAGGCCGTTGCCCGCGTCGCCTTCTTCGCCCTCCATGAAGGGATCCAGGCCCAGCACGAGTATGCTCACGTCGCTCATGCCGGCGGCAGCCTTCGCCTCGGCGAAACGGTCGCCTACCATGGAGTCGCTCCTGGAGCTGTTCTTGTACAGGTGGCAGCCCTCGGAGTAGTTCACACGCACGCCCGCTTCGCGGCAGGCCGCGCGGATGCCTTCAAGATATGTGACGTAGCGGGAAGAAGTGCCGTTATAGTTGCCCTCCAGCGCGGGAATTGAGTTGGCGTTGGGGCCGATCACCGCCACGGAGCGCACGGAATTCAGGTTTATTGGCAGCACGCCGTCGTTTTTGAGCAGCACCATGCTCCTCTCCGCGGCTTTCAGCGCGGCCTGGGCGTGGCGCTCGCAGTCGTTTACGGCGTAAGGTATCTGGTCGTACTCGCAGTCGTCCGCGAACAGGCCCAGCAGGAAGCGGGTGGTGAACACCCTTTCGCACGCCTGAGTGATCGCGTCTTCGGTCACCAGGCCGTCCCTGACCGCCTGCAGCAAGTGCAGGTAAGTGTTTCCGCAGTTGAGGTCGCAGCCGTTGTTTATGGCCAGCGCCGCGCTTTCCGGCGCGGTGTCGGTCACCTTGTGGTGCTGATGGAAATCGCTTATGGCGCCGCAGTCGCTCACAAAATGCCCTTCAAAGCCCCACATCTCCCTGAGGATAGAGGCCAGGGTGGGGCTGCCGCAGCACACTTCGCCGTTCACCCGGTTGTACGCGCCCATCACCGCTTCGACTTTGGCTTCCTTTACCAGCGTCTCGAAGGCGGGCAGATAGGTGTCGAACAGGTCGTACTTGCTCACCCTGGCGTCGAACGCGTGGCGCAGCGCCTCGGGGCCGGAATGTACCGCCAGGTGCTTGGCGCAGGCGGCGGCCTTAAGGTACGTGCCGTTGCCCTGGATGCCCTTCACAAAGCCCGTGCCCATGCGGCTGGTCAGGTAGGGATCCTCGCCGTAGGTCTCCTGGCCCCTGCCCCAGCGGGGGTCTCTGAATATATTGATGTTGGGGGACCAGAACGTCAGCCCCTTGTATATGTCCCTGTCGCCGCCGGAAGACTGGGCGTTAAATTTTGCCCTGCCCTCCGTGGAGATGATGTCGGCTATATCCTCGATGATGTCCTCGTCGAATATGGCCGCCAGACCTATGGCCTGGGGAAACACCGTTGCGGTGCCGGCCCTGGCCACGCCGTGGAGCGCCTCGTTCCACCAGTTGTAGGCGGGTACTCCCAGGCGTTCTATCGCAGGAGCGTTGTAGCGCAGCTGGGAGGCTTTTTCTTCCAGCGTCATCTGTGATACCAGTTCCCTCGCCTGCCGGCGCGCGAGTTCTCTATCCATCATTATTCCTCCGAATTATAGTATGCTATTTTATATTTTAATCCTTTTCCCCCGCCTGTGTCAATCGGCATTGACAAAAAGGCTTCCTTTATTGTATTATGGCCTGTTGGGAGGACGAGATCATGTGGACAGACAGAACGCGCATGGTGCTGGGCGGACCGGCGCTTGACAGGCTCAAAAACAGCCGCGTTGCCGTGTTCGGGCTGGGCGGAGTGGGCGGATACGCCTTCGAGGCGCTGGTCAGAAGCGGCATCGGGCATATCACCGCCGTCGATGGCGACGTGTTCGACGAGACCAACCTGAACCGCCAGCTCCTCGCCACCCGCGAGACGCTGGGGCTTTCAAAGGCGGCGTCCGCTTTCGATCGGGCAAAAAGCATAAACCCGGAAGCCGAGATATGCGCCCTTGATATGTTCTACTGCGCCGAAAACGCCGGCAGCATAGACTTTTCCCGCTTCGATTACGTGGCGGACTGCATAGACAGCGTCGCTTCCAAACTGCTGATAATCCAAAACTGCCTGAACGCCGGCGTGCCGGTCATTTCCTGCATGGGCACCGGCAACAAGCTGGATCCTTTCCTGCTCAGGCTAGACGACATAAGCAGGACCAGCGTGTGCCCCTTGGCGCGGGTGATGCGAAGGGAACTGCGCGCCCGCGGAATCGAAAAGGGCGTAAAGGTGCTGTTCTCCACGGAAGCCCCCGTATCGAGCGGCGAAAAGCAGCGCACGCCCGGTTCCACCGCGTTCGTGCCCGGCTGCGCGGGGCTGATGATCGCCGCGGAGATCGTCCGCTGCCTGTCCGGAAACCGCGATGTTTAACTGGTTTTAATCTCCTTCTGTTTAATCGCTAACAATCGCGTGGTACAATAACGGCATACGTAAAAGCGGAGGCTGTATGAGACCCTTTATAGGCATAGACATAGGCGGTACCAAATGCGCCGTCACCGTCGCGAAAGTGGACGGCGGCATCCGTTTCGTGTGGAAAAAACGCTTTCCCTCCGAGGCGGAAAAGGGCTTTGAGCACATGTTTGCCCTGATACTCGGCGCAGTGGACGCGGCCATAAGCGAAAACCGGCTGGACAAAGCGGGGATCGAAGCCATAGGCGTGAGCTGCGGCGGGCCGCTCGACTCAAAAAGCGGCACGGTGCTGTGCCCGCCCAACCTGCCCGGCTGGGAAAACATCCCCCTGGCGAAGCTGCTGACTGACAGATACTCGGTGTCCTGCTTCATAATGAACGACGCCAACGCCTGCGCCCTGGCGGAATGGAAACTGGGCGCAGGGCGCGGAAGCGAAAACATGATCTTCCTTACCATGGGCACCGGCATGGGCGGCGGCGTGATCGCCGAAGGCCGGCTGCTGGTCGGCGCCAGCGACATGGCGGGCGAGATCGGTCACCTTCGCCTGAGCGAGGACGGCCCGTGGGGGTTCGGCAAAAACGGCTCGTTCGAGGGCTGGTGCTCGGGCGGCGGCATAGGCAGGTACGCAAAAAGCGTGACCGAAGAAATGGCGAAGACGGGCCGGCAGCCCGCCTGGATACGGGACGGGCATAGCGAAAGCGATATCTCCGCCGCGCTGATCGCCGAATACGCAAAGCGCGGCGACAGTGACGCGCAGGGCATCTACGCCCGGGTGGGCAGGATGCTGGGGCGCGGGCTCAGCCTGCTTGCGGACGCGTTCAATCCCGAGAAGATCGTCATCGGCAGCATCTTCCAGAGAAGCGGCGAACTGCTCATCCCCGCCATGCAGGAGGAGCTCAAAAAGGAATGCATCCTCTTCTCGCTTTCCGCGCTCAGCGTGGTGCCCGCCGAGCTCACCGACACCCTGGGCGACACCGCCGCGGTAATGGTCGCGCTGTACAATCTGGGCATAGACCCGCTCTACAAGGCGACCGAGACCGACGAAAAGGTGCTCTTCCGCTATAACAGGCTGTTTGAGCGCTATCCCGCGCTGGAATGCTGCAAGGCGCAAATAATGGACGCGTACATACTGCTCAGGGACTGCTTTGAAGGCGGCGGCAAACTGCTGATCTGCGGCAACGGCGGCTCCTGCGCGGATGCGGAGCACATAGTGGGCGAACTCGTGAAGGGCTTTTATCTTAAGCGTCCCCTGCCCGGGTTCCCGCATTTGCAGGGCGGACTTGCGGCTGTCAGCCTTAACGGGCACCCGGCGCTCTCAAGCGCGTTTTCCAACGACTGCGACAGCGAATACGTTTACGCTCAGCAGCTGACCGCCCTGGGCAGGAAAGGCGACGTCCTGCTGGGCATATCCACCAGCGGTAACGCCAAAAACGTGCTAAGGGCCGCCGAGACTGCCGCAAAGCTGGGCATAAAGGCCATTGCCCTGACCGGCGGCACGGGCGGAAAGCTGGCCGAAAACTGCGCCGTATCCGTTATCGCCCCCGCGAACACGCCTGCCGACGTGCAGGAATACCATCTGCCCATATACCACGCGCTGTGCGCGATGCTGGAATCCCATTTCTTCGAGGAATAGATATGCTGGAACTTAAACACATTTCCTGGACCACCGAGGACGGCGTCAAAATACTCGACGACGTGTCCCTGACCGTACCGGACCGCAAACTCGTGGCCATCACCGGCCCCAACGGCGGCGGCAAGACCACCCTGGCCAAGGTCATGGCGGGCATCATCACGCCCGACGAAGGCCGGGTCTTCTTCAACGGTGAAGACATCACCAAACTGGACGTCACCGAGCGTGCCCGAAAAGGCATCGCCTTCGCCTTCCAGCAGCCCGTGCGCTTTAAGGGGCTCACGGTCAAGGCGCTGCTGGACATCGCGGGGGGCGGCAACACCTCCATGTGCGACTATCTGAGCCAGGTGGGGCTGTGCGCCCGGGACTACCTGTACCGGGAGATCAACCAGACCCTGTCCGGCGGCGAAATGAAGCGCATAGAGATCGCCACCGTGCTCGCGCGCCGAGCGCCCCTGTCCATATTCGACGAGCCAGAAGCGGGCATCGACATCTGGTCTTTCGCGGGGCTCATAAAGACCTTCGACTCCATGCGCAGGTCGCCCGAAGGCACGCTGGTGATAGTGAGCCACCAGGAGCGCATACTGTCCATCGCCGACGAGATCGTGCTTCTGGACTCGGGCCGCATAGCTGCGCAGGGTCCCGCCGAGGAAGTGCTCCCGCAGCTGGTCAGCGGCGGCATGGCCCAGAAAGTCTGCGACAGAAAGGAGAGGGCGATAAATGAGCGAGCTTAATCAGGTGACACAGGACCTGCTCTCCCTTATAAGCGACTGGGACGGCAAGTACAAAGGCGCGTACAACATCCGCGTGGACTCCACCTGCGCAGGCAGGCAGTCCTCCGACAACATAGCCATCCTCTCAAAGGAAGACAAGCCGGGGCTGGAGATCCGCGTGCGTCCGGGCACCAAAGGCGAAAAGGTGTCCATCCCCGCCTGCGTCACCCACGGCAACGTGGACGACCTGGTGTACAACGACTTCTATATCGGCGAAGACGCGGACGTGACCATAATCGCGGGCTGCGGCGTGCACACCACCACGGGCGAGCCCGCACGTCACAACGGCATACACCGCTTCTTCCTGGCTCCCGGCGCGCGGGTCAAATACATCGAAAAACACGTGGGCACCGGCAAGGGCACGGGCCTGCGCACGATAGACCCCGTCACCGAAGCTTTCCTCGAAAAGGGCGCGTACATGGAAATGGACACCAGCCAGATCGGCGGCGTGGACCGCACCACCCGGGATACCCGCTGCACCCTGGGCGAGGACACCCGCCTCGTGATACGGGAGCGCCTGCTCACCGAAAAGGACCAGACCGCCCGCACCCTGTTCACCGTGACCATGCAGGGCGACAACTCAGCCGCCGACGTGGTCAGCCGTTCCGTGGCGCGGGACACCAGCCGCCAGGAGTACGAATCCACCATCATAGGCGAAGCCAAGTGCACCGGGCACACCGAGTGCGACGCCATAATCTCCGACAAGGCGCAGGTGGACGCGTCCCCCCGCCTGTTCGCCCGGAACGAGGACGCTGCTCTGATCCACGAAGCCGCAATAGGCAAGATCGCGGGAGAACAGATACTTAAACTGCGTACCCTGGGGCTCACCCGGGAGGAAGCGGAAGCGCGCATCGTGGAGGGCTTCCTGAGCTGACCCGGCTTCTACAAATTTAACACGTCTATTTGCAGGAATACGGGGAATATTCATAGAAATTTTTAAAGTGGCATTTAATGCGTTCATACAGCAATTCTATATGGAGGAACATACACATGAGTGTAGAACAAACCTTGCCTGAGGTGCTCAGCCGGAAAGCCGCCATACTTGAGGGCGACTCCCAGCTTATCGCCAGGCAAAAGCAGGCTGGCAAGCTGACCGCCCGTGAACGGGTCGGCCTGCTGTGCGACGAAAACAGCTTTGTGGAGATCGACGTGCTGGCTTCCGACTGCGGAGTTATCGCGGGTTACGCCACCGTCGACGGCAATCCCGTATACCTCTACGCCCAGGACTTCACCGTGGGCGGCGGCGCAGTGGGCGAAAAGCACGCCAGAAAGGCGCTCAAGGTCATGGAAATGGCCAAGAAGACCGGCTGCCCCGTGATCGCTCTGCTGGACAGCGCAGGCGCGAGGCTCTCCGAAGGCGCGGGCGCGCTGGAAGCGTACGCCACCCTGGCCGCGGCTTCCGCCAGGCTCAGCGGCGTAGTGCCCCAGATCGCGCTGATACTGGGTCCCTGCGGCGGCACTGCCTCCGTCATCGCCCAGATGAGTGACATCAGCATCCAGGCGGGCAAGGGCGAACTGTTCGTGAACGGTCCCCTGGTCGTTTCCGCCGCCGGCAATAAAAACGTGAGCATGGACGAGATCGCGGGCACCGAAGCCTCCCTGAAGAGCGGCGGCGCGATGCTGGGCGCGAAGACCGAGGAAGAGGCCATTCAGCTGGCCCGTAAACTGGTCTCCATGCTGCCCGTCAACAACCTGGACGAAGCCGTGTTCGCGGCAAACGACACCGCGGACCGCACCATAGACGAGTTCGACGCGCTCGAGAACGCCGACGACGTCAGGAGCATCATCAAGTCCCTGGCTGACGAAGGCGAGTTCGTGGAGCTGTACGAAGAGTTCGCTTCCTCCATGATCACCGGCCTCATGAAGCTGGACGGCAGGACCGTGGCGGTCACAGCCAACGATCCCGCCAAGGACGAAGGCCGCCTGACCGTGTACGGCTGCAAGAAGGCCGCCAGGCTCGTATCCTTCGCGGACAGCTTCTCCATACCGGTACTTAACCTGGTATCCTCCAACGGAATGAAGATAAACACCGCTCCCCAGGGTGAACTGGCCCGGGCCGGCGCCGCGCTCATGTATCAGGTAAGCGACGCCACCTGCCCCAAGGTCTCCGTCATTCTGGGCAACGCCGTAGGCATGGCATACGCCGCCATGGGTTCCAAGGCCGCCAACGACATCGTTTACGCCTGGCCCGGCGCCGTTATCAGCGCGGTGACCACAGCCATCGGCACCCAGATGCTGCTGGGCGACGAAATGACCGGTTCCCTCGACCCCGCCGCCAAGAGGCGCGAGCTGGAGGAAAAATACGCCACCCAGATCGCCGACGGCGTTTCTGCCGCCAGGAACGGTTATGTGGACGACGTGATCCAGCCCTCCCTCACCCGCCAGGCGCTGTGCAGGGCCTTCGACATGCTCTCCGGCAAACGCGAGGAGCGCGTAGCCAAAAAGCACGGCAATATGCCCTTATAAAGGGGGGTCACGTATGAGTTTTTTGGATAAGCTGGGCTACGGCGGGAAAGCGATGGTCATCGGCCTGCTCATCGTGTTTACGGGGCTGATAATCATCATCCTGTGCCTTAAGCTCATGGCCGCCATATTCAACGGCATACAGAAAAAGAAGGCGAAAAAAGCTGAGCAGGAGCGCATAGCCGCCGAAAAGGCCGCTCAGAAAGCCGCCCAGGCTGCTCCCGCAGAGCAGATCGCCGAGCCTGAACCCGAAGCCCCCGAAGGGGACGACACGGAGCTCATAGCGGTCATCTCCGCCGCCGTTGCCGCTTTCCTCGGCAGCGCCGCGCCGGTTAAGATCAAGTCAGTCAAACGCGTGAACGGCTGGAAGAACGCCGCCCGCACCGAACAAATCTTCAAATTCTGATAATCGGAGGATCCAACAATGCGTAAGTTCATCATAAACGTAAACGGCAACAGCTACGAAGTCGAGGTTGAAGAAGTTGGCGTGGGCC
This sequence comes from Clostridia bacterium, assembly GCA_017518705.1. The sequence goes on along the minus strand of JAFWUC010000035.1, from coordinate 6,440 downwards.
AGACCGCTCCCGCCGTAAGCGCACCCGCCGCCGCGGCTCCCGCTCCCAAAGCGGCGCCCGCTCCCAAGGCCGCTCCCGCCGCCGCCCCCGCCGGCAGCGTAAGCGTGAACGCCCCCATGCCCGGCAACATCAACGCCGTTAAGGTGACTGTGGGCCAGGCCGTGAAGAAGGGCGACAATCTGCTCATCCTCGAAGCCATGAAGATGGAAAACGAGATCAAGGCTCCCCAGGACGGCGTGGTAGCTTCCATAGCCGTGACCAAGGGCCAGAGCGTCAACACCGGCGACCTGCTGATAAGCCTCAAATAATCCGGCGGGAGAAGCAGAATGAACAGAAAGAAATTCCGCAATCGGTGCTTTATAACGGCACTGATCTGCCTGATAGTGTGGGCGGGCTTCAGCTTCGCGGAGGGGCAGCTTGACACCTCTTCCGCGAGCATTGAGACCATAACCACCCAGCAGGTTCCGGTGGAAACGACGGCTCAGACCGAAGAGGTCAAGGAGCTGAACGCCGACGGCGACCCCGAGATCAACATCTGGGACGGCATTAAGACCATCGCCAAGTCCACCGCTTTCGCGGGCGGCACCTGGCGGGAATACGTCATGATAGCCATCGCCTGCCTGCTTTTGTACCTGGCCATAGTCAAGCAGTTCGAGCCCCTGCTGCTTTTGCCCATCGCCTTCGGCATGCTGCTTGCCAACCTGCCCCTGGCGGGACTCGGCTCCCATACCGACCCGGTATACACCTTCTACAACAGCCTGGAAGAAGCCGCCGCCGCGGCGAGCAACCTCGGAAAGCATTCTTCCGACGTGGTCATGCGCTTAAATGAAACCACCGGGCTGATGCAGTACTCCATCCAGACCTCCAACGGCGGACTGCTGTACTACCTGTACAAGGGCGTCAACCTGGGCATCTACCCGCCCCTCATCTTCATGGGCGTAGGCGCGATGACCGACTTCGCCCCCCTGATCGCCGACCCCAAGAGCCTGCTTCTGGGCGCCGCGGCGCAGCTGGGCATATTCATCACCTTCATCATCGCCAAGCTGACCGGCCAGTTCAGCGCGGCCGAAGCCGGCGCGATCGGCATCATCGGCGGCGCCGACGGTCCTACCGCCATTTTCGTCACCACCAAGCTGGCTCCCAGCCTGCTGGGCCCCATCGCGGTGGCTGCGTACAGCTACATGGCGCTGGTCCCGGTCATCCAGCCCCCCATCATGAAGGCGCTCACCACCGAAAAGGAACGCAAGATCCGCATGGAGCAGCTGCGTCCCGTGTCCAAGACCGAGCTGGTCATATTCCCGATCCTGGTCACGATCATTGTGTCCCTGCTCCTGCCCGACGCGGCAACGCTGATCGGCTGCCTGATGTTCGGCAACCTGCTCAGGGTCTCCGGCGTCACCGAGCGTCTTAACAAGACCGTACAGAACGAGCTTATCAACATAGTCACCGTGTTCCTGGGCCTGACTGTCGGCGCCACCACTATGGGCAGCGAATTCCTTACGGTCAGGACCGTGCTGATCGTGCTCATGGGCGTGTTCGCCTTTGGCTGCGGCACCGCGGGCGGCGTCCTGCTGGCCAAGCTCATGAACAAGCTCTCCGGCGGCAAGATCAACCCCCTCATCGGTTCCGCGGGCGTGTCCGCCGTGCCTATGGCGGCGCGCGTGTCCAACAAGGTGGGCCAGGAGTACGATCCCGGCAACTTCCTGCTGATGAACGCCATGGGTCCCAACGTGGCCGGCGTCATCGGTTCTGCGGTCGCGGCGGGCGTCATGATCGCCCTGTTCGGCTGATGCTATTTTCTGACGGTATTTCTTAGGAGGAAACAATTATGGGAAAGGTAATGATAACCGATACCATTTTAAGGGACGCGCACCAGTCTCAGGCGGCCACCCGCATGCGCACCGAGGACATGCTCCCCGCCTGCTCCATACTGGACAACGCCGGCTTCTATTCCCTGGAGTGCTGGGGCGGCGCGACCTTTGACAGCTGCCTCAGGTTCCTTAACGAGGATCCCTGGGTGCGCCTCAGGAAACTTAAAGAGGCGCTGCCCAAAACCAAACTGCAGATGCTGTTCAGGGGCCAGAACATTCTGGGCTACAAGCATTACGCGGACGACGTGGTGGACGAGTTCGTGCGCCTGTCCATCAAAAACGGCATCGACGTTATCCGCATATTCGACGCCCTGAACGACCCCAGAAACTTAAAGCAGGCCATCGACGCCACCAATAAATACGGCGGCATCTGCGAAGTTGCCATGAGCTACACCATCTCCCCCGTGCACTCCGAGGAGTACTTCGTCGAGAAGGCGCTGGAGTTCGAGAAGATGGGCGCGCAGAACATCTGCATCAAAGACATGGCGAACCTGCTTCTGCCCTACGCAGCTTACAGCCTGGTAAAGAAATTAAAGCAGGCCCTGAAGCCCGAAACTCTCGTGCACCTGCACACCCACAACACCACCGGCACCGGCGACATGGTCAACTTGAAGGCCATCGAGGCGGGCGTGGACATCGTGGACACCGCGCTGTCTCCCCTCGCCAACGGCACTTCCCAGCCCGCCACCGAGAGCCTGATCGCCACCCTACAGGGCACCGAGTACGACACGGGCATCGACCTTAACGAGCTCACCAAGGCCACCGAGCATTTCCGCAAGGTAGCCGACAAGCTCAAAGCCCAGGGCATACTCGACCCCAAGGTGCTGAACGTCAACGTCAAGACCCTGCAGTACCAGGTGCCCGGCGGAATGCTGTCCAACCTGATCAAGCAGCTTAAGGACGCCGGCAAGAGCGACAAGCTGGACGAAGTGCTGGCCGAGGTGCCGCGGGTCCGCAAGGACTTCGGCTATCCCCCGCTGGTAACTCCCACCAGCCAGATTGTGGGCACCCAGGCGGTCATGAACGTCATCTGCGGCGAGCGCTACAAGATGAACCCCAAGGAGAGCCAGGGCCTCATGCGCGGCGAATACGGCCAGCTGCCCGCTCCCGTGAACGAGGAAGTGCGCCGCAAGGTCATCGGCGACGACAAGGTGATCACCTGCCGTCCCGCCGACCTGATCGGACCGGAGCTTGAGAAGTACCGCAAGGAGTGCGCCAAGTGGTACACCCAGGAAGAGGACGTGCTGTCCTACGCCCTGTTCCCGCAGGTCGCGCCCAAGTTCTTCGAGTACCGCCAGGCCGAGCAGCTCAAGCTCGACACCAGCGTGCTGGACAAGGAAAACAACGTAATGCCGGTATAACGGATATTGGCGGGGGAAGTGTGTTCCCCCGCCATTTTTATAATTTCGGATCGCACAGGGCTTACCTTTCCGGCACAGCCCTCTATATTATATATCGGAGGTTCGATATGACCAGACTTCCTGCCGTACCGCTCATGGTGCACGACCCGTATTTCTCCGTCTGGATGCCCGACGACAGCCTCACTCAGGTGAACACCGCCCACTGGTGCAGAAGCGAGCTGCCTGTTTTTATCCTGCTTGACGTAGACGGGATCACATACCGCCTGCTGGGCACGGGCGAAGCGCCCGCGCTGGAGTATTCCGAGATGGAAGTCACTCCCCTGTCCACCCGGTTCGGGTTTGAGACCGCTAATGTCCGCCTCAGGCTGTCCTTCACGTCTCCCCTGCTGCCGGACGACCTGGACAGGGCTTCCACGCCCATCAGCCTTATCAGGGCGGAGGCCTGCTCACTGGACGGCAAAGCCCACGAAGTCGGCCTTACGCTGGAAGCCAGCGACCGCTTTTGCTGGCGCGGCGACGAAAAACCCGAGATAGGCATGTATCCCATGCCCTACCCGGAGCTGAGCATGATGAGCATAGGCCAGCTTTCGCAGAAGATACTGTGCCATTCCGGCGACGGCGTCACCATCGACTGGGGATATCTGTACCTGGGCGCGCCCTGCGGCGAACTGAACTATGACGGCGAGAAGCTGTGCTGCAAGGTGCGCGGCACGGTCGGCAGCGCGCCGAGCGTATTCAAGCTGCTTATGGGCTACGACGACATAGCCTCCATCCTGTATTACGGCAATCCGCGCAAGGCCTGGTACGCCAGAAACGGCAAGGATTTCGTCTCCGCCATGCTGGAGACGCTGGACCAGTTCGACAGTCTGCTCGCCGCCTGTGCCTGCTGGGACGAAAAGCTGCTTGATGAGGCCCGCAGGATCGGCGGCGAGGACTACGCGCTGATAGTGTCCGCCTCTTGGCGGCACGTGTGGGCGGCCCACAAGCTGTTCCCGGACGAAAACGGCGAAATGTGCTTTATCAGCAAGGAGAACAACTCCAACGGCTGCGCAGGCACTGTGGACGTGAGTTATCCTTCCACTCCCCTGTTCCTGAAATTCTGCCCCGAACTGGTCAGCGCCATGTGCCGTCCCGTGCTGAGGTTCGCCCTTATGCCCGTGTGGACCTACGATTTCGCGCCTCACGACGTGGGCAGGTACCCCATAGTGAACGGGCAGGTGTACGGCTGCGACGGAACGCTGAGCGTCGGCCGCCGTCCCCTGCACCAGCCGCCCTTCTATCTTATGCCCGCCCAGCCTCCCCGCTACAACCTGAGGGGGCAGATGCCCGTCGAAGAGAGCGCCAACATGATAATCATGCTCTACGCCGCCTCTTATTTCGGCGCAGACGGCAGCCTTGCCGCACAAAACCGGGACACGCTGGAAAAGTGGGTCAAATACCTGGTGGAGTACGGCGAAGATCCAGGCGAACAGCTGTGCACGGACGACTTTGCAGGCCATCTCGCCCACAACGTGAATCTGGCCGCAAAGGCCATGGTGGGCGTCATGTGCTACGGCAGGCTGCTGGACAATTGGGGCGAGGACGGTTCCTTCTATATCGGCAAAGCCCGCGGGATGGCGGACAGCTGGCTTAAGCGCTGCTCTGGCGGCGAAGGCACTCCTCTCACATTCGACGGTCAGGGCTGGAGCATGAAGTATAACCTGGCCTGGGACAGGGCGCTCAAACTCGGCCTGTTCCCGAAGGAATTCTATCTTGCGGAATCCGAGTCCTATCTTAAGCATATGAACGACTACGGTCTGCCCCTGGACAACCGCAAGACCTACACCAAGAGCGACTGGGAACTCTGGACCGCCGCCATGTCTCCCGACAGCGAGGTCAGAAACGCCGTCATATCCCGCGTCGCCCGCTATCTTAAGGAGACGCCGGACCGGGTAGCCTTCAGCGACTGGTACGATACCGTGACCGGCAAGCACGAGCAGTTTATCGCGCGCAGCGTGCAGGGCGGCCTGTATATGCCCTTCATCTGCTCCTGGGAAAATTGACTTTGATTAAAAACCGTGTTAAAATCCTGTCAGCATGAGAAAGGGGCAATCGTATGAAAAAAGGCATTGTATTCCTGCTTATCCTGGCGCTCACCGCAAACCTGTGCGCGTTCGGGGAAGGCAATTTCCTCTCCAACGTGCTGAATGCCGTCATATCCTCAGGTGAAAAGGCCGCCCCTTCAGATGTCGATCCGAGCGTGGGCATCATAGGCGGCGCGGACGGCCCCACAGAGATCATCGTCACCGGTCAGTTGGGCCCGGACAGCTTCATTGCGGGAGTGCTGCGCGCCATGTTCGAACAGGCGCAGAAACCTGCGCCGGAACCCACGCCCGAACCGACACCCGAGCCAACTCCTGAACCCACTCCTGAGCCGACGCCCGAACCCACACCCGAGCCAACTCCTGAACCTACTCCTGAGCCGACTCCCGAACCTACTCCTGAGCCGACTCCTGAACCTACTCCCGAGCCAACGCCCGAACCTACGCCTGAGCCGACTCCCGAACCGACTCCCGCGCCCACTCCCGCCAGGGACGCCGGCGTGAAATTCGTAGCGGTAAGCTTCACCATGAACGGCGTTGAAATGGGCGCCGAGAACCTGGGCGGCGCGTACTCGGTCATATTCCGCGAAGACATGACCGCTGACCTGGTGCTGAGCGACGCCCCCATCAATAACGCCCCCTACACCGCCGAAAACGGCGGCGAGCTGGTGACAGTGCGTTATGGCGGGGACGATTACGTGTTCGAATACAAAGACGGGGCGTACATATTCGACTTCGCGGGCGCCATGGTGCTTCGCTTTGAAAAGGAGGCTGAATAATGAAAAAAGTTCTCGCGCTTCTGCTCGCCTGCGTGATGCTCATCTGCCTCGCGCCGGCGTTCGCGGACATGCCCTATTTCAAGCTTGAAGACGACATCATCTACATCGACCTGGACAGCGACGGCGAGTTGGAAGGCGTTGAGCTCTACTGCGAGACGGATCCCGAAGGCGTCGGCACCCTGGGTCTCAAGCTGATCCGCGGCGGCGTGGTCGGCGCGGACATAAAGCTGTGCGGTTATGCCGTATACGACTTTATGGAACTGGAATCCCTGATAAACGTATACGGTTCCAATTTCACCGGTTCGCCCCGGCTGATCCTTGAAGCGCACTTCGCCGGCAGCGAAAGCG
>JAFWUC010000034.1 GCA_017518705.1 Clostridia bacterium | reverse complement strand
CGGCGTGGTGCTTCTGAGCAAGCACGACGGCGTGGTGTCCCGGGTCTCCGCGGACGAAGTGCGCATAAAGGACAACGAGGGCCAGGAGTTCACTTACCGCTTGAGCAAGTTCGCCCGCTCCAACCAGGGCACCTGCATCAACATGCATCCCGTGGTGTACGAGGGCGACCAGGTCAAGGTCGGCCAGGTGCTGGCGGACGGCCCCTCCACCGACGAGGGCGAGATCGCGCTGGGCCGCAACGTGCTGATCGGATTCATGACCTGGGAAGGTTATAACTACGAGGACGCCGTGCTCATCAACGAGCGCCTGGTAAAAGACGACGTTTACACCTCCATCCACATCGAGGAATACGAGAGCGAAGCCCGCGACACCAAGCTGGGCAGCGAAGAGATCACCCGCGACGTGCCCGGCGTGGGCGAGGACGCACTGAAAGACCTGGACGAGCGCGGAATCATCCGCATCGGCGCCGAAGTGCGTGCCAACGACATACTGGTCGGCAAGGTCACTCCCAAGGGCGAGACCGAGCTGACCGCCGAGGAAAGGCTGTTAAGGGCCATATTCGGCGACAAGGCCAAGGAAGTCAGGGACACCTCCCTGCGCCTGCCCCACGGCGAGTTCGGCATAGTGGTAGACGTAAAGATATTCACCCGCGAGAACCACGACGAGCTCAGCCCCGGCGTCAACCGCATGGTGCGCGTGTACATCGCCCAGAAGCGCAAGATCTCCGTGGGCGACAAGATGGCGGGCCGCCACGGCAACAAGGGCGTCGTCTCCCGCATACTGCCCGAGGCGGACATGCCCTTCCTGGCGGACGGCACTCCCCTTGACATAGTGCTCAATCCTCTGGGCGTGCCTTCCCGAATGAACATCGGTCAGGTGCTGGAAGTGCACCTGGGTCTCGCCGCCCGCGCGCTGGGCTGGCATGTGGCCACCCCCGTGTTCGACGGCGCCACCGGCGAGGACATCCACGAGGCGCTCACCCAGGCCAGCCGCCTGCCCCAGGGCCCCCTGTTCGACGACAAGGGCCGCCCCACCATCCAGTTCGACCGCATCGGCATCAACCCCGAAGGCAAGCTGTGGGTGTATGACGGCAGGACCGGCAACCGCTTCGACAACCCCGTAACCGTGGGTTACATGTACATGCTTAAGCTCCACCACCTGGTGGACGACAAGATCCACGCCCGTTCCACCGGCCCCTACTCCCTGGTCACGCAGCAGCCTCTGGGCGGCAAGGCCCAGTTCGGCGGCCAGCGTTTCGGAGAGATGGAAGTCTGGGCCCTGGAAGCCTACGGCGCCAGCCACGTGCTGCAGGAGATCCTGACCGTGAAGAGCGACGACGTGGTGGGCCGCGTAAAGACTTACGAGGCCAGAGTAAAGGGCGAGAACATCCCCGAGCCCGGCGTGCCCGAGAGCTTCAAGGTCCTTATCAAGGAACTGCAGAGCCTGTCTCTGGACATCAAGGTGCTGGGCGAGAACAAGGAAGAGATCATCCTCAGAGAGCTTGAAGACGAAGACCTGGCGCCCGACAGCGAGTTCAAGCAGGAGCTCACCAAGACCCTGCCGCCGCCTGTTGAGGGCGAAGAGGACACTCCTGACGACTTCGACTTCGACTCCCTCGACAACCTCACCGACGGTCTGGACGACATCGACAGCCTGGACAGCCTGGGTGAGATCGAAGATATCGACGATCTGGACGAGGACGAAGAGCCCGACGAGGAAGACCTGGACGACATCGAGCTTGAGGGACTTGAGGACATAGGCGAAGATCTGGACGACATCGGAAACGACGATTTCGATTCGTTTGAATAAGCTTGTGCCACAGGAAGGGAGAGAACGGAATTGTTTGAACTGACAAATCTTGATTCCATACAGATAGGTCTGGCTTCCCCCGAAAAGATCAGGCAGTGGTCTTACGGCGAGGTCACCAAGGCCGAAACCATAAATTACCGCACCCTTAAGCCCGAGCGCGACGGTCTGTTCTGCGAGCGCATATTTGGACCCACCAAGGACTGGGAGTGCAACTGCGGCAAATACAAGCGCGTGCGCTACAAGGGCGTCATCTGCGACAAGTGCGGCGTGGAAGTCACCAAGTCCAAGGTGCGCCGCGAGCGCATGGGCCACATCGAGCTGGCCGCCCCCGTGAGCCATATCTGGTACTTCAAGGGCATCCCCAGCCGCATGGGCACGCTGCTCAAGATGAGCCCCAGGGCCATGGAGCAGGTGCTGTACTACGCCAGCTACATAGTGCTGGATCCCGGCAACACCGGTCTTGACAAGCACCAGCTGCTTACCGAGAACGAGTACCAGGAGAAAAAGCAGCAGTTCGGCGACGACTCCTTCCGCGTAGGCATCGGCGCCGAGGCTATCCGCGAGATGCTCAGGGAGATCGACCTGGATCAGCTGGCTGAGGAGCTCCATGCCGAGTTCGACCAGCTGGTGGCGAAGGCCAACGCCCGCGAGGCGGAGGGCCACCGCAGGGCTTCCTCCAAGGAGACCGAGAGCCAGAAGAAGCAGCAGCTGATGAAGCGGCTGGAAGTCGTCGAGGCGTTCCGCCAGAGCGGCAACAAGCCCGAGTGGATGATACTGGACGTAGTGCCGGTCATTCCCCCGGAGCTGCGCCCCATGGTGCAGCTGGACGGCGGCAGGTTCGCCACCGCCGACCTTAACGACCTGTACCGCAGGGTAATCAACCGCAACGACCGCCTCAAGAGGATGCTCGCCATGGGCGCCCCCGAGATCATCACCCGCAACGAGAAGCGCATGCTTCAGGAAGCGGTGGATGCTCTGATCGACAACGGCAGGCGCGGACGCCCCGTCACCGGCGCGGGCGGACGTACCCTCAAGAGCCTGAGCGACCTGCTCAGGGGCAAGCAGGGCCGTTTCCGCCAGAACCTGCTGGGCAAACGCGTCGACTATTCCGGCCGAAGCGTTATCGTGGTCGGACCTTCCCTTAAGATGTACCAGTGCGGCCTGCCCAAGGAGATGGCGCTGGAACTGTTCAAGCCCTTCGTCATGGAGAGGCTGATCAAGGGCGGCAAGGCCAACAACGTGAAGACCGCCAAGAAGATGGTGGAGCGTCAGCGCCCCGAAGTGTGGGATATGCTGGAGGACGTGATCAAGGAGCATCCCGTAATGCTCAACCGCGCCCCCACCCTGCACCGTCTGGGCATCCAGGCCTTCGAGCCCGTGCTGGTTGAAGGCAAGGCGCTCAAGCTGCACCCCCTGTGCTGCACCGCCTTCAACGCCGACTTCGACGGCGACCAGATGGCCATACACGTGCCCCTGTCCATGGAGGCGCAGGCGGAAGCCCGCTTCCTGATGCTGGCGGCCAACAATATCCTTAAGCCCCAGGACGGCAAGCCCGTCGTGTGCCCCACCCAGGACATGGTGCTGGGCTGCTACTACCTGACCATCATCAGGGAAGGCGCCAAGGGCGAAGGCAAGATCTTTACCGACGTGGACGAGGCCAAGATGGCCTACGACATGGGCGAACTCAGCCTGCAGGCGGAGTGCTACATCCGCATGGAAAGGGAGTTCGAGGGCAAGAAGTACTCCAAGCTGGTCAAGACCACCATCGGCCGCGTGATATTCAACGAGGCCATTCCTCAGGACCTGGGCCATCAGAAGCGCGAGACCGCCGACGATATGTTCAAGCTTGAGATCGACGAAGTGGTGGGCAAGAAGCAGCTGGGCGTCATAGTCGACGACTGCTACCGCATCCACGGCGTCAGCGAGACCAGCCAGATGCTGGACAGGGTCAAGGAGATGGGCTACAAGTTCTCCACCATCGGTTCCATCACCGTTTCCGTGGCGGACATCAAGGTGCCCGAAGCCAAGAAGACCATCATCGCCGACACCGAGGACAAGGTCCACAGGACCGAAGTCGAGTTCAAAAGAGGTCTGCTCTCCGAGGACGAGCGCTACATCAAGGTCATCAACCTGTGGGAGAAAGCCACCAAGGACATCACCGACGAGGTGCTCAAGAGCCTGGACAAGTTCAACCCCATCAACATGATGGCCACTTCCGGTGCCCGAGGCAGCAACAACCAGATCCGCCAGCTGGCGGGTATGCGCGGCCTGATGGCTTCCCCGAGCGGCAAGACCATAGAGCTGCCCATAAAGGCCAACTTCCGCGAAGGCCTGACGGTGCTTGAGTTCTTCTTAAGCTCCCACGGTTCCCGTAAGTCCCTGGCCGACACCGCTCTGCGTACCGCCGACTCCGGTTACATGACCCGCCGCCTGGTGGACGTGTCCCAGGAGAACATCATCCGCGAGGTGGACTGCTTCGAAAGCCGCGGCATGAACGTGGGCGGCCTGTACGTGAGCGACATCACCAAGGTAGACGGCGGCGTGACCACCGTTATCGAAAAGCTGGGCGACCGTATCCGCGGCCGTGTGGCTGCCGAGGACGTGATCGATCCCGCCACCGGCGAAGTCATCGCCAGAGTCAACGAGCTGATCACCTACGACCAGGTGAAGCGCATCACCGCTGCGGGCATCACCAGGGTCAAGATCCGTTCCGTGCTGTCCTGCCAGTGCGACACGGGCGTGTGCGCCCGCTGCTACGGCGCCGACATGTCCAACGGCCAGATGGTAGAAGTGGGCGAGGCGGTCGGCATCATCGCCGCCCAGGCCATAGGCGAGCCCGGCACGCAGCTGACCATGCGTACCTTCCACACCGGCGGCGTCGCTTCCGGCGAGGATATCACCCAGGGTCTTCCCCGCGTCGAAGAGCTCTTCGAAGCCAGGAAACCCAAGAAGGAAGCCGTGCTGGCTGACATCAGCGGCATAGTGCACCTGCCCACCGACAACAAGAAGAAGCGCGAGATCGTGATCACCGGCGAAGACGCGGATACCGAAGTCAAGCGCTATCCCATCTCCTACGCTTCCAAGCTGCGCGTGAAGGAAGGCGACTACGTGAACGCGGGCGACGAGCTGATCGAAGGCTCCATCAACCCCCACGAGCTGCTCAGGATCCTGGGCCCCAAGGCCGTGCAGGACTACATCGTGCGCGAAGTCGAGAGCGTTTACAGGGACCAGGGCGTTGAGATCGCCGACAAGCACATCGAGATGATCGTGCGCCAGATGCTCAGGAAGGTCAGGATCGAGGAGTCCAACGACACCAGCCTGCTGCCCGGATCTCTGGTGGACATCTACCGCTTCGAGCAGGAGAACCGCAAGACCTACGAGGCGGGCGGCAAGCCTGCCATGGGCAAGAGGGTGCTGCTGGGCATCACCAAGGCCGCGCTGGCCACCGAAAGCTTCCTGTCCGCCGCCTCCTTCCAGGAGACCACCAGGGTGCTGACCGAGGCCGCCATAAAGGGCAAGAGCGATCCGCTGCTGGGCCTCAAGGAGAACGTTATCCTGGGCAAGCTCATCCCCGCAGGCACGGGCATGAAGCGCTACTCCGGCATCGAGATCAAGGAAAACGTGAAAAAAACATAAGAAAACCCCGGCAGGAGATCTCCTGCCGGGGTTTTGATTTGCCGCGCCTTCGAGCGGACGGTACGGCTAAGGTCCGTTACGCGGGAAAGTAAGGCTTACGGGAGCTTTCTGCCGGAAGCCAGATAGAGCTTGTACCACTCCTGATGGGTCAGGGTGATGTCCGCGCCCAGGCAGATGTCCCTGAGATGGGCGGGATTCATGGTGCCCGCTATGGCCTGCATGCGCGCGGGATGGCGGAGTATCCAGGCGATGGCGACGGCGGTCTTGCTGACGGAATACTTTTCCGCCACCTCCGCCAGGGCCTGGTTGAGTTCCGGATATTTGGGGTCGTCCACGAAGCAGCCCTGGAACATGCCTGCCTGCAGGGGAGACCAGGCCTGTATGGTGATGTCCTTCAGGCGGCAGTAGTCGATAAGGCCGTTGTCGCGGTCTATGGAGCGCTCGGTGGTCAGGTTGTTGACGTACAGGCCCGTGTCGATCAGCTGGGTCTGGTCCAGGGAGAACTGCAGCTGGTTGATGACCAGGGGCTGCTTTACGTATCTGCCCAGCAGCTCCAGCTGGCCGGGGGAGACGTTGCTCACGCCGAAGTATCTTACCTTGCCCTGGGTGTGCAGGGTGTCGAACGCCTCCGCCACCTGCTCGGGCTCGTACAGCAGGTCGGGACGGTGCAGCAGCAGTACGTCCAGATAGTCGGTTTTGAGCCTTGAGAGGCTTTCTTCGGCGCTGGTGATTATGTCGTCCCGGCTCCAGTCGAATTCCCGGCGGTCGAAGTGCAGGCCGCACTTGCTCTGGATGTATACGTCTTCCCTGTTGATCCCTGCCAGCCTGAACGCCTCTCCGAAGCGCGCCTCGGCTTCGCCGTTGCCGTAGCAGGTGGCGTGGTCGAAGAAGTTGACGCCGCAGTCAACGGCAGTGGTCAGCATTTCGGCGGCCGCCTGAACGCTGAGCGCGGGCATGCGCATGCAGCCCAGCACTATGGCGGAAGCGTTTGCCGGTCCCTTCGCGATGTTGATCAGCTTCATATATGTCCCTCCCGCATATATTTGCATATATTGCAAATCCGAACCTGTACGGGTTCGGATCTTGCTTTTTGACGCGGAGGCGGTGGGATTCGAACCCACGAGGGCTTTCACCCTACCTGATTTCGAGTCAGGGCCGTTATGACCACTTCGATACGCCTCCGTATAAAACCCCTGCGGCATTCAGCCGCAGGGAATTTGTGTTTAGGCGTTCTTGACCTTCTCGCACAGGGCGGTGAAAGCCGCGGCGTCGTTGATGGCCAGCTCGGAGAGCATCTTGCGGTTGATGTCGATGCCGTTCTTCTTCAGACCGTCCATAAGGCGGCTGTAGGACAGGCCGTTCATCCTGGCGCCGGCATTGATGCGGGCGATCCACAGGCGGCGGAAGTCGCGCTTCTTCTGCTTGCGGCCGATGAAAGCGTAACGCAGGGAACGTCTCACCTGCTCGCTGGCGGCACGGTACTGCTTGGATTTGGCTCCGAAATAACCCTTTGAGAGCTTAAATATCTTGCGGCGTTTCTTTACGGCGTTAACCGCGCGCTTAATTCTTGCCATTTATGTCGTCCTCCTTACTTGTAGGGAATAAGCTTCTTCATGGTGCGGCCTTCAACAGGCGTAAGGAACGCGGCCTTGCGCAGGTTGCGGGTACGCTTGGTAGGCTTCTTGGTAAGTATGTGGCGCTTAAAGGCCTGGGCGCGCTTTACTCTTCCGCTTTTGGTGATGCTGAAACGCTTCGCGGCGCCGGAATGAGTCTTCTGTTTGGGCATGGGGTTTTCCTCCTTCTGTGTGAATGCTTACTTGGAGTCCTTGGGAGCCAGGAGCATGGTCATGCTGCGGCCCTCCAGAGCCGGTTTCTTTTCCACGGTGCCGTAATCCTTGATCCTGTCGGCGAACATCTGCATGACGTCCGTACCGATCTCGCTGTGGGCGATCTGACGCCCGCGGAAGCGGATGGATACCTTGACCTTGCAGCCGTCCTGCAGGAACTTTGCCGCCTGGCGGAACCTTACGTCGATGTCGTGGTCTTCGATGGTGGCGCTTAAGCGCACTTCCTTTGTCTCTATTATCTTCTGATTTTTGCGGATCTCCTTCTCGCGCTTGCCCTGTTCGAAACGGTATTTGCCGTAGTCCATGAGCTTGCACACGGGGGGCTTGGCGGCGGGAGCGATGTTGACCAGGTCAAGCTGCTTTTCCTCAGCCAGCCTTAACGCCTGAACGGTGGGCATTATACCCAGCTGTTCGCCGTTTTCGTTTACGACGCGCACCTCGCGCTCGCGGATATCCTCGTTAATTGTCAGATCGTTGATAGAAACACACCTCCGTATAATCCTGGGCATTGGTATAAAAAAAGACCGGCGCAGCCGCACCGCTCCCATAAACGCCCCATGCTTGGAGGCTGTTTTACCACGGCTGGCGATGCCGCCGGGTGAGAAGCGGTTGCTTCTGCTTTGCTGGTCAATTATATACGGGTACGGCGCGCGTGTCAAGGGTTTTAGCTTAGTTTACACAAAATTATCGGGCAAGGCCGCAAAAAGGGCGGCAAACGCCGCCAAGCGCGGGGCGCAGCTCTAAACTTGACTATTACGGGCCAAAAGAGTATAATCAAAATAGTATATTATGCCTGTAGGAGGATAAGATATGGCAGTGTTTGTGTTGTCCGCCTTCGCCGACGAGGCGGGGCAGAGCCTGGACGTTCAGATAGACGCGCTCAAGAAGGCTGGCATTGCCACGCTGGAGATGCGCGGCGTGAACGGCAAAAGCGTCAAGGACCTGACGGACGAGGAAGCCGCCGCGGCGCGTAAGCAGCTGGACGAAGCGGACATCAGGGTCGCGTCCATGGGTTCGCCCTTCGGCAAGATCTCGATAACCGACGACTTCGAGCCCCATTTCCGTGAGTTCGAGCGGGCGCTCAAGCTGTGCCGCATACTGGGCACGGACCGGATGAGGATGTTCTCCTTCTACATTCCCAAGGGGGAAGATCCCGCCAAATACCGCGAAGAAGTGTTCGCCAGGCTGGAAAAGATGCTTTCCGCCGCCGAGAAAGAGGGCATAAAGCTGTGCCACGAAAACGAGAAAGGCATCTACGGCGACGTGGCTGCCCGCTGCCTGGACCTGTATAAGCACTTTGACGGCAGGCTCAGGCTGGTGTTCGACCCCGCCAACTTCGTGCAGTGCGGCGAAAAGCCCATCGAGAACTTCGCCCTGCTCAAGGACTACATATACTATATGCACATCAAGGACGCGTTCGCCAAGGACGGCAGCGTGGTGCCCAGCGGCTGCGGAGACGGCAGCATGCCCGAGATAATCAAAGGGCTCACGCCCCGGGCGCAGGAGATGGTGCTGTCGGTGGAACCCCACTTAAGGGTGTTCGACGGCATCAGGAACCTGCAGGGCGAGGAGCTCAAGACCGCTTTCAGCTATCCGGACAGCATGACCGCATTCCAGGCGGCGGCGGACGCGATAAAGGGTATCCTTTCGGCGCAGAACTTTCACACTGAAAAAACGGGGGTATGGTGCAATATGGATAAGGTAAGACTCGGCATTATCGGCGTGGGCAACATCGGCTCCAGCCACGCGAAGAACCTTATTGAGGGCAAGGTGAACGGCATGGTGCTGAGCGCGATAGCCGACCTTAAGCCCGAAAGGCGCCAGTGGGCGCAGGAGAACCTGCCCGGCGTGGCGGTGTTCGACGACGCGGAAAAGATGATGGACAGCGGGCTTGTGGACGCGATCATCGTGTGCACGCCCCACTACGACCATCCCCGCCTGGTAAAGATGGCGCTCTCCAAGGGCCTGCACGCCATGAGCGAGAAGCCCGCGGGCGTGTACACCAAGGCGGTCAGGGAGCTTAACGAGTACGCGGTCAAGCAGGACAAGATCTACGCCATAATGTTCAACCAGCGCACCAACTGCGTGTACCGCAAGATGAAGGAAATCATCGCCAGCGGCGAGATGGGCCAGATCCGCAGGACCAACTGGATCATCACCAACTGGTTCCGCTCCCAGTCCTACTACGATTCCGGCGCCTGGCGCGCCACCTGGGACGGCGAGGGCGGCGGCGTGCTGCTCAACCAGTGCCCCCACAACCTGGACCTGTGGCAGTGGATCTGCGGCATGCCCTCCAAGGTGCGCGCGTTCTGCCACAACGGCAAATGGCACGACATAGAGGTCGAGGACGATGTCACCGCGTACGTGGAGTATCCCAACGGAGCCACGGGCGTGTTCGTGACCACCACCAGCGATTCCCCCGGCACCAACCGCTTCGAGGTAGACCTGGACGGCGGCCAGCTGGTGTGCGAGGACAACAAGCTCATAATGAAGAAGCTGGAGATCTCCATTCCCGAGTTCCACAAGACCTATACCGGTGGCTTCGGCTGGCCGCCCCGCAAGGAGTTCGAAGTGGAGACGGACGGGCTCAACCCCCAGCACGTGGGCGTGCTGCAGGCGTTCGCGGACAAGATCCTGGGCAGGGGCGAACTGGTGGCTGACGGCGTGGAAGGCATAAACGGCCTGACCATCTCCAACGCCATGCACTTATCCAGCTGGCTGGACAAGACCATCGAGCTGCCTATCGACGAAGACCTGTTCTTAAGCGAGCTCAACAAGCTCAGGGCCACCTCCAAGGCGAAGAAGGACGGAGGCAAGACCCTGGACACCGCCAACACCTATTGACACACCATCCGGAAATAAAGGAGAAAGCGTATGATCAAGCTTGGCGTATGCGCGGACATAGGCAAGATAAACCAGGTGGCCCGGGCGGGCTTCGATTACCTGGAAAGCTCCCTTACGGCGCTGGAAGCCATGCCCGAGGGCGACTTTCAGGCGGCGCTTGACAGGGTGAGCGCGTCTCCCATCAAGGTGGAGGCGGTCAACTGCATGCTGCCTGCGACCCTGCCAGTGACCGGCAACAACGTGAACGCCCAGAACCTGCACGATTATCTGGAAAGGGCGTTCGACCGTGCCCGGCGCATCGGCGTAAGGGTGGCGGTGTTCGGCTCCGGCGGAGCCAGAAGGCTGCCCGAGGGCTTCGATACCGCCCAGGGCTGGCGCCAGATCGCCAACTTCCTGCGCCTGGCGGAGCGCCACGCGGCGGACAACGACATCGTCATCGCCATAGAGCCTCTGCGCAGCGGAGAGTGCAATATCCTTAACTACGTCTCCGAGGCCGTGTGCGTGGCGTCCATCATACAGATGCCCCACATCGCCGTGCTGGCGGACACATATCATATGGCCATGGGCGGCGAGGGCTTTAATTCCATCCGCATGGCGGGCGACCTGCTCAGGCACGTGCATACCGCAAACGCCATCGGCAGGCGCTTCCCCAAAACCGGGGACGGCGAAAAGTATCAGGAGCTGTTCGACACGCTCAGGGAGATAGGCTATCAGGGCCGCGTGAGCGTGGAAGGCGGTTGCGACGATTTCGAGACTGACTGCAAGGAAGCCTTCCGGGTGCTGAACGCAGCCAGGGGCTAAAACAAACAGGTTAAGGGGCGGCCCGTCCGCCCCTTTGCGGGAGATTCATAATGGTTTTTGCGTCCAACGCGTTTTTATTTTTCTTTTTGCCCATAACGCTCATACTGTACTGGCTGGCGCATAAAAAACGCACGCTCGCCAACGCGGTGCTGACCGTGATGAGCCTGCTGTTCTACGCCTGGGGCGAGCCCAAGTTCGTGCTGGTGATGCTTTTCAGCATCCTTATCAACTGGCTGGTCGCGCTGGGCATAGAAAAGCTGAGCGGCAAACAACACAAAAGGAAACTGCTTCTGGCTGCCGGCATCGCCGCGAACGTGGCGATACTGGGCATATTCAAGTACGCGGACTTCGCTATCGGCAGCATAAACTCCCTGCTCGGGGTGCAGATCCCCCTGACTGGCATCGCTCTGCCCATCGGCATCAGCTTCTTCACCTTCCAGGCCATGAGCTACATAATCGACGTGTACCGGGGCAAGGGCAAGGCGCAGAAGCATTTCGGCAACGTGTGCCTGTACATTTCGTTCTTCCCGCAGCTTATCGCGGGCCCCATAGTGAGGTACGAGACCATCGCGGGGGAGATCGAGGGCAGGCAGGAGACGAGTGCGGACTTTTACGAGGGCGCGCGCAGGTTCATGGTGGGCTATGCCAAAAAGGTCATACTGGCCAACGCCATGGCGAAACTCGTGGACTATGTGTTCGCGCTGCCCGCGGGAGGCATGACGGTCGCCCTGAGCTGGATGGGCGCGGCATGCTACCTGATACAGGTATATTACGATTTTTCCGGATACAGCGACATGGCCATAGGCCTGGGGCGCATGTTCGGCTTCCACTTTCTTGAAAACTTCGATTTTCCGTTTATCTCCAAAAGCGTCACGGAGTTCTGGCGCAGGTGGCACATATCCATGTGCACCTGGTTCAGGGACTATATGTTCTTCCCCCTGGGCGGCAGCCGCGTGAAGACCAAATGGCGGCTTGCGTTCAACATGTTGGTGGTGTGGCTTTTGACCGGGCTGTGGCACGGCGCGGACTGGACGTACGTGTGCTGGGGACTGCTGTTCTTCATTGTGCTGCTCACCGAGAAACTCACGGGACTTGGCAAATGGATGGAGAAACACAAGGTCGGCCACCTGTACGCCATGGTCGCGGTAACGGTGATAACCGTGCTTATACGCTCGGTGTCCATTTCCGCCGCGTTCGGATACATCAAGACCATGTTCGGCTTCGGCGGCGCGGCTTTCGCGGACCGGCTCACCTGGTTCGTGTTCAAGGAGTACCTGTGGTACATCATCGCGGCGGTCGCGTGCTCGCTGCCCCTGGGCAGGTGCATCAAGCGCTGGCTCAGGATACCCGACGGCGTGTGGGAAGTCGCCTGCGGGGTGGCGATATTTGCGCTCATGCTCATAGCGGTGGCCAACACTTCCGCCACGGGCTACAATCCCTTCATCTACTACAATTTTTAGGAGGCGGGCATGAGGAACAAAATCAGCAAATGGCTCGCCATAATATTCGTGGTGGCGATAATCGGGGTGATGGCGGGCACGCTCGCGGTGTACGGCCGCAGCTACGCCTACGGCTTTTTCAAGAGTTATCCCGACTACCTGCCAAAAGACAGGACCCCGGACGTGTTCGACAACATCTCCGCCCGCATACAGAAGCTGGACTATAACGCCAACAAGCGCATAGTGGGGCTGGATTTCTTAAGGCACATGTCCGCCAGGACGCAGATGATCCCGCCCAAACAGCTGGTGGACGTTTCGACGGAAATGACGCGCCTCTCTACGGGAGGCTGGATAAACGTGGTCGCCGACGCCTTCTCGCCGGAAAAGGTCCGCGACACGATAGATTTCGTGAAGCTGGCGGGCGAGTGGTACCGCATACCCACCGTGGTAATATACTGCCACCCCGCCCTGTACGACGGCAGCGCACAGCCCGGCGACGTGGACGTATACAACCAGTGCATACCCTACGCCGACCGCCTTGTGGAGATGCTCAGGCAGGAAGGCATCAGCGTGTGGGACAGCCGCGACACTTACAGCGGGCACTCGATCAGCCTTGACATCGCCGCCAACAAAAGCGACGTGCACTGGACGCACCTGATGGCGCTGTATACCGCCCGCGACGGGGCGAAGTACATAAGCGAGCAGACGGGCTTCGAGCTGGACTGGCAGAAACTGGAGCCGGACCTGTTCGAGCGCAAGGTGTACAAAAACCTGCTGTTCGGAGAGTTCGCCCGGCGGCTGGGCAGGAGCATGGTCACGCTGGACGACGTGTATGTGCTGTATCCCGGGTACGATACGTTCCTGACATACGAGCGCGCCGATTCGGAGGGCACGTCTTACAGGGAAGGCAGCTTCTACGACACGGTGATAGAGCAGGACAAGCTGGTGCCGGAAGAGGGCAAGGACTATTCCGAAAGAGCGTACTACGTGTACGGCTCGAATCTTGCCCGCGTGCACACCCATAATGAGGACGCGCCCGACACCACCGTGCTGGTGTTCAAGGACAGTTTCGGCCAGCCCGTAAGCATGTTTTTGAGCCTGGCGGCGCGGGACGTGTATTCCATCGACATGCGCTCGGTGGATCACAACATGGAGTATTACGTAGACATGGTGCAGCCGGACATTATCATACTTGCCTACTGCCAGCAGTCTTTCAGGAATATAGAGGTAGAGATAGAGGGTAACTGAAGTGAGTCTGTACGAAGCGCTTGCAAGCCGCCTGTCCCCGGAAAGGGTAAGGCGGGACGAACCCATGAGCCGCCACACCAGCTTTAAGGTGGGGGGCAGTGCGGACGTATACTTCGAGCCGGCTTCCGCGGACGAACTGGTATACGCCGTAGGCGCGGCCAGGGAAGCGGGCGTTCCGTTCACCGTGATAGGCAACGGTTCCAACCTGCTGGTTAAGGACGGGGGCATCCGGGGCCTGGTGATAAGGCTGGGCGAGGGGCTTTCCGCCATAAGCGTGAGCGGACTTACGGTATCCGCCCAGGCGGGCGCCACGCTGGCGAAACTGGCGCTTGCCGCCCAGGAACACGCGCTCACGGGGCTGGAATTCGCTTCCGGCATACCGGGCACGGTGGGCGGCGGCCTGTTCATGAACGCGGGCGCGTACGACGGCAGCCTGTCGGACGTGTGCACGGGCGCGAAACTGCTGGACATCGGCACGCTTGAATCGTTCGACGTTACCGCGCAGGAGCTTAAGCTGGGCTACCGCACAAGCGTTTTGCAGGGCGGGGACCTGATCTGCCTTCAGGCAGATTTCCAGCTTAAGCAGGGCGACAGGGAGCAGATCAAGGCCAAAATGGACGAACTCAACCGCCGCCGCAGGGAGAAGCAGCCGCTTTCCTACCCTTCCGCGGGCAGCACGTTCAAGCGCCCGGAGGGCCACTTCGCGGGGGCGCTGATCGAGCAGGCAGGCCTGAAAGGCCTGAGCATAGGCGGCGCGCAGGTCAGCGAAAAGCACGCGGGCTTCATAATCAACACGGGCGGAGCCACCGCCCGGGACGTGCTGGAGCTGATCGAAGCGGTGAAAAAGCGGGTGTACGACATGTCCGGCGTCACGCTGGAGCCGGAGGTCAGGATAACGGGAGAGGACTAAGGTGTCGTTTACTGACGAAGTCAAGGGCGAGCTGATACGGGCAGGCTGCGAAAGGGAATGCTGCTTCAGGAGCGAGGCGGCCGCGGCGGCGCTGCTCAGCGGCGGGCTCACGTTCAGGGGACTGGGCAGGTACGGCCTGGCGGTGAACGTGAATTCTCTGGCGGTCAGCCGCTATTATTTTTTGCTGATAAAGCGCTTTACGGGCATCATCCCCGTAGTCAGGACGGAGACCTCGGGGCGGCCGGGGGGCAAGACCGGCGCGCGGCTGACCTTTCCGGAGGAGACGGTGGCGTCGCAGCTGAACGAGCTCAAACTGCTGGACGAGAACGCCCTGTTCGGGATCGCGGGCAGCGTGCACCCCGACATAATCAAAAACGAGTGCTGCAGGGCGGCGTTCCTGAAAAGCGCGTTCCTGGTGACGGGGCAGGCGTCTGACCCGGAGAAGGAGTATTCGGTCAGCCTGACCACGGCGGGGGAAGAGATGGCGCTGGCGATAAGGGACATCTGCCTTGAGCTGGGCATCAAAGCCGGTGTTTCCCGCCGCAGGCAGCGGTTCGTGGTGTACGTAAAGGAAGCGGAGAGCGTGGGTGACTTCTTCACACTGATCGGCGCGTCAGGCGCGCGTCTCAGGCTGGAAAACGCCCGGATAATGCGGGACCTTAAGAACCGCGCCAACCGCCTGACCAACTGCGACAGCAGCAACATTGCCCGCTCCGCCGCCTCCGCCGCCCGCCAGACGGAGGACATACGCCTGCTGCTGGATACCGTGGGGCGGGACAAACTGCCCGACTGGGCGCTGGAGATCGCGTCGATACGCCTGGAAAACCCCGAAGCCAGCCTGAGCGAGATGGGGGAGATGTGCGACCCGCCCTTGGCCAAAAGCGGGGTGAACAAGCGCCTGAAGCGCATAAGCGAAATGGCGGACGAGATACGCAGGGGCAGCTGAACCCAAAGGCGCATTTCATACAAAATCAACCCAAAGGCTATTTATTTTTCAAAAGGCAAGTGCTATAATTAAACTGAGATTTTTCCGCAAGGAGGTAAATATATGAAAAAGTTATTGGCTGTACTGCTTAGTCTGTGCATGCTGCTTGGCATGGCGGGCGTAGCGGAAGGCGGCAAAATAACCGCGCAGGCGACCTATCAGGGCAACAGCCTGGCGGATATTATCGCCACCTGGAACACCGACGAGGACGGCTGCACCCAGCTGGGCGTGAACGGCAACGTTATGGATACCGCTCTGAACCTGCTGGCTCAGATCGGTTCCTCTTCCATCGTGATCGCTTCCGGCGATGAGGCTTATGAGATCACCGCCGAGAACCTGGGCACCGCGATCTACAACACGGGCGTCAAATACCTGGGCGAAGAGACCATGAAGCAGTTCGTGGCGCTGGTCCAGTATATGAACAGCGAGGACTATCAGCAGGATATGGCCGTGCTGTCCCAGGTCGCTCAGAATGAGCTTATGAAGCTCATGCAGACCGCGATGGAGAACGGCCTGTTTGCCCAGACCGAATCCGGCATCGTGATCGACATCAACAACACCAATCTCCCCGCGTTCCTTAAGGATTACGCGGCTGCCGCGGCCAACGACGCCAATCTGTTCGCTGCGCTGTCCGGCACCAAGTTCTGGTCCATCATGGGCCTGAGCGAAGGCGGAAAAGACGAGCAGGCCATGGTGGCGCAGATCGCCTCCTCCATTCCCGACGACCTGGGCGCGGAGTTTGACCTGTATGCAGAGATCAACAACGACAACACCTTCTGGTGCCGCTTTACCGCCGACATCGAAGGCCAGGCGGTCGTGTTTGACGCGGAATTTGACGGCGAAGAGCTGAGCGCCTACGGCAAAGTGAGCCAGGGCGAGCGCGAACTTATGTACTGCAGCCTGGATGTGGAATCCGACGGCAGCATGAGCTTTGAACTGAACACTCCCGCCCTCAAGTACGCGTACGAGCTGGAAGTGGACGGCAGCGAAGTCAGCGTCTCCTACAAGCTCGAGCAGATCACCGGCGGCTATCGCAGCCAGAAAGTCGAAGTGCGCGCAGATGTGGATACCGAAGCTTACAGCGCCAACTTCAACGTGGAAGCTACCGAAGAGAACCTTGCGACCAACAAGAAATACAGCGAAGTCAACGTTTACGGCGACGTGAACCTCATGAGCACCGAGTGGCTGAACGTGACCGCGATCGTCAAGTCCGGCGCTTCCGAGATCGAAATGGCGATCTCCGGCACCACCGAGCAGACCGAAGAAGGCGCTGCCCTGTGCGTGAAGTTCGACGTGAGGGACGGCGAAGAGTGGCACTATGACGCTCTGAATGCGACGCTCAGCGTCAGCAACACCTTCAAACTCCACTCCCACCTGAACAACTGGAACGCCAACGGCGAATACCAGGTCTACACTCTGGACGCTGAGCTGGATCCGGCGACCATGAAGCTCGACGCCGTGCTGACCGCAGGCGAAGCGAGTTACATCCTGGCCGGCAGCCTGGACGAGGACAGCGTGTACCGCATGACCCTTTCCGCGAAGAACGGTGAGTACGCCATGGAACTGGGCAAAGCTTCCCTGGCCATCGACATGCAGAGGGGCCTGCCCTACAGCCTGCTGATGGGCGAGTTCAACCTGAGCCTGTACGACGGCACTTCCGTCACCCGCACTTCCGAGCTCACCGAGACCGGCCTCACCTGGACCATCACCGTGACCTCCAACGGCCAGACCCAGACCTATCTGGTAGGCATCAGGCAGATCGCTGACGAAGAAGGCCAGACCGGCATCGAAGCGTTCCTGAACCAGGGCGGTATGGAGATTGTCGCCGGCGCCAAGTACAAGGCGGACGGCACCACCTACAAGGGCGAGATCTATCTGACCCAGTCCATGGGCGCCTACTATCAGGCTGACATGTTCAGGCTGAAGCTGGGCTATGAGCCCATCACCGAGCCTGCCGCGCACATCACCGGCGCGGAGCTGCCTGTTGAGGCGATCGAGCAGATCCTGGACCAGATCATCCAGAGCATCGGCTGATAAAACGCAAAAGAAGCGGAGAGGTCAAACCTCTCCGCTGTTTTTTATCATATCGCGTCCGCCCGGCGCGGCAGGGACCTCTCAAGGGCAAGGACTGCGCAGGCGCCTTCCGGCCGTCTTCCCGCGGCTTATCCGTTCACAGCCCTGCGCATTATCTTGTTTATGATCTTTTCGTTCCGGGGCGGAAAGATGCCGGCGACCGTGCCGCCCATTGCCCAGCCGCCTGCCACGAAGCAGACATCCACGATTATACGGACGCTGCTGAACTTCCGGTGAAGCTTGTCGCTTATGACGATGGCCACCAGGTCGTTGGGCCCGGTGCCCGCATCGGATTTGATCACTATCGTCATTCCGTAGGCGAGTATCACGCAGCCGGCCGCCGGTATCAGTATCCTCACCTGGAGCGCGCTCAGGTTTTCAAACAGCGGCGCCAGCAGCAAAGTGAAGAAATCGATGATCGGACCGCCGAATACCATGCACAGCAGGGTGCCTGTCTTTATGCAGCTCCTGTCCGTGAGGAGCAGCGCCGGTATGATCAGGAGGCTGACTGCGATGTGGGCGCGCCCGTGAGTGAGGAAAGCCCGCCCGGTCAGGGAGAACAGACTGCGGAACAGGCCCTGGATCAGCACGTTGAACGGGTCGGGACCCAGCTCCGTCAGCAGAAACAGCGTTACCCCCAGGTGCGCGATCGTAAGCCCGATCATCAGTATGACAACGCGGATGAGCCATTAGCGAAAAGAACGTTTCATAGCCGGTCACCTCAGAATCAAGTCGGATCCGGGCCTTCAGCGCCGCCGCGGGGTCGCTGCCCAAGCGCGCCTTCCAGTTCCAGCAGTTTCCGCTTGCGTTCCAGCCCGCCCGCGTAGCCGGTAAGCTTTCCGCCCGCGCCGACTACCCGGTGGCAGGGAAGGATAAGGGAAACGGGGTTGCGCCCCACCGCGCCGCCCACAGCCCGGGCGGAGACCGGCCTGCCCGTAAGCAGGGACAGCCTGCGCGCGAGGGAGCCGTACGTCACGGTCTGACCGTAGGGAACGCTCTTAAGCAGCTCCCAAACCGCAAGACGGAATCCGGTGCCGGAAACGGAGAGCGGGGGAATAAAGCCGGGCTCCCGCCCGGAAAAGTATATGTCCAGCCACCGTACGACGAGCCTGACCGCTTCGGGAGCGGCGTCAAGCGGCTCACAGGCCGCGGGATTGGGGCAGTATTTCTGCCCTTTGAACCACAGCCCGGTCAGCGCGGCGCTGTCGCTCTCAAGCAGTATTTCGCCCAGCGGAGACAAGTATACGAACAGCGCGCTCACGGCGATCCCTCCGTAGGTAAAAATCAGACAGCGGAATACATGCTGATTATACCACCCGGACGGGCGCGTGGCAAGCGCGGGAAGATTTTTGTTAAATTATGATTAATACGCATTTTCTTGCAGGAATCGCAAATGGCTATAAAGAAAAATAATATGCTAAAAATGTCTTTTTGAAAGGGCATGCAAGATGCCTGTAAGGGTTGCGGCTTCCGCGGGCTGGTGTTTCGGCGTAAAACGCGCCATGGACATGGCGATCAAGGCGGCTCCCGCCTGTTCGCTGGGTCCGCTGATACACAATTCGGACGCGGTGAAAGACCTGGAGAACGCGGGCATCAAAGCGGTGCAAACGCCGGAAGAAGCCCCCGAAGGCAGCAGGCTGGTGATCCGGTCCCACGGAGTGACGCAGAGGGAATTCCTTCTTGCCGAGAGCCGTTGCGCGGTGGTGGACGCCACCTGTCCCTACGTGAGCGCCATCCACAGGATGGTGGAAAAGGCGAAGAGCGAAGGCCGCGAGGTGATCGTGGCGGGGCAGGCGTCGCACCCGGAGGTGCAGGGCATCGTTTCCCGGGCGGGAAAGGCCTGCGTGGTGGCAAACGCCGCCGAAGCTCAGGCGATAAGTGTGGCGGAGAACGCGCTTCTGGTCAGCCAGACCACCCTGGGAGGCGCGGAGTTCGGCGCCATCGCACAGGTGCTTAAGGCCAGACAGCCGCACATCGAGATAAAGAACACCGTCTGCCGCGCCACCGAGGAAAGACAGACCGAAGCAAGGGAGCTGGCCGCCCACAGCGACGTTATGCTGGTGGTGGGCGACAAAATGAGCGCAAACACACGGCGATTATACGAGATCTGCCGGGAGATCTGCCCGAAAACATATCTGGTTTCGGGAAAAGAGGACCTGGACACGGTCGAGGTAAAGCCCGGTTTGAATATAGGTATTACTGCAGGCGCATCAACGCCCTGCCGTAAATATGAGGAGGTTTTTACACGCATGAACGACATCGAGAACAACGTTCCTGTTCAGCAGGAAGCCAACGCGCCTCAGGCCGCGCCTGAAGCGGACTTCGCATCCCAGGTGGATGAGTCCTTACAGAAGTATCGTCCCGGTCAGGTGGTGACCGTGAAGGTGCTGCAGATCACCGATGAGGGTGTGAACGTAGAGCTGCCCGGCTACAAGATGGACGGCCAGATCAAGACTGACGATCTGAGTGATACCGATGTCAAGGTGGGCGACGAAATAGAGGCCGAGGTTGTGAAGCTCAACGACGGCAACGGCAACTACGTGCTGCTCAGCCAGAAGAACATCATCAACCGCAAGCTGTGGGACGAGATCGTAGCCAAGTTCGAAAACGGCGAATACGTCGAAGCCGAAGGCAAAGAAGCCACCAAGGGCGGCCTGCTGTGCGACATCGGCGGCGTACGCACCTTCGTTCCCGCCAGCCAGCTGGCCAATCACTACGTTGAAAAGATCGAGCAGTTCGTGGGCAAGCCCATGAAGCTCAAGATCATCGAGCTGGACAAGAGCAAGAAGCGCATCGTGGCTTCCCGCAAGGCTGTGCTCAAGGAAGAGGCTGCTGCCCGCAAGCAGGAGATCTGGAGCAAGCTGGAGAAGGACGCCGTGGTAAAGGGCATCGTTCGCAGACTGACCGATTTCGGCGCGTTTGTTGACATCGGCGGCGTAGACGGTCTGGTACACGTGACCAACCTGTCCTGGGGCCGTGTGGCGCATCCCTCCGACGCGGTGAGCGTAGGCGAAGAGATCGAAGTCAAGATCCTTGACCTGGATCCCGAGAAGGAAAGGGTATCCCTGTCCCGCAAGGCCACCCTGCCCACGCCCTGGACCGTGGCCGAAGAGAAGTATCCCGTAGGCAGCATCGTGGAAGGCAAAGTGGTCAGGATCCAGCCCTTCGGCGCCTTTGTGGAGCTGGAGAGCGGCCTGGACGGCCTGGTGCACATTTCCCAGTGCTCCACCCAGAGGGTCAACAAGGTTGAAGACGCGCTGAACGTGGGCGACATCGTCCGCGTGAAGGTGCTGGACGTGGATCCCGAGCGCAAGCGCATCAGCCTGTCTGTGCGCGCGGCTCTGGAGGACGAAGCCATGGCGGAGACCGACGACATCACCGACGAGTACGCCATCGACGAGGATATCCAGGACGCCGAGGCTCCCGCTGAGGAATAAGCCCGAAAACAGAATGACCGCCTGAAAAGGCGGTCATTTTAATTGCATTCACGCCGGAAAACCGACTCAAACGCTGTTTGAGTCGCGCTCCGCAAGTGCGGTTTTAGGCATTTCAAAGGCCGTTTGATTGCTTTTTTGCCCCTTTCGCCGTAAAATCAGGCCATGATCCGGCAAGGGAGGCGAGATGCAATGGCAAACGAAGGCTGGAGCAGAAGGGACGAGATCGCGCGCAGAGTGGAGCGCTTTAAGCAGGCTGCAGAACGCGCTCAGGCGGAATACGGTGAGACGTCCGCACCTGAGCGCAGGCGCGGCGGAGTGATAAGGAAGCTCAAACTCGCGGCGCTGTTTATCGCCCGCGTATTTCTGAACCGGGACTGAGGAGGAAAAGCTATGGAAAACAACGTTGGATTCGATATGGAAAAGTGCGGCGCGCTTATCAGCCGTTTAAGGAAACAGGCGGGCTACACCCAGGCGGGGCTGGCGCAGAGGCTGGGCATCAGCTACCAGGCGGTGTCGTCATGGGAGCGGGGCGCGAGCATGCCGGACATCGGCAAGCTCAGGGACCTGGCTGCTGCCCTGAACACCACCGTGGACCACATCCTTTCCGGAGACGCGTACGAGGCGCCGGCCGCCCCCGCGGTACAGTTTGAAAAGGAAACGCCCGCCCAAATGCCTGCTATCGTGCCCGAAGCCGCGCAGCGGGAGGAGCCCAGGCAGGAAGAACCCGAACAGGAAGAAACCAAACAGGAAGAACCCGAACAGAAAGAGCCTGAGCAGGAAGAAACCGCGCGGGAAGAAACCGGAAAGGGCGGCAGGAAGCAGAGATACGATCTGACTACTCTGATATCCCTGGCGCCGTTCATGGACCAGGAGACCCTGGACCGGGCCGCGCTGGAACTGGCTTCCGGGCCGGAACTTAAGTCTCTGCCCGGCTTGGCGCCGTTCGTGTCGTCCAAGGTGCTGGGCGAGATAGTACGCCAAAACGCCGGCAGCCTGCCCACGGGCACGCTGGCCGCGCTGGCTCCTTTCCTGGAAAAGGACGTACTGGAAGAGCTCGCCCTCAGGTCCGAAGACGAAGGCAACGAAAAGCGCATGATTGCGCTGGCGCCCTTCCTGCCCGGCAAAGAGGTGGGCAGGCTGTTCAAGAAACTTAAGCTGAAGCTGGGCGGCTTCGTGCGCGCGTTCGAGGACGAAAAGCCGGCGTCCTCGCAGGGCGACGGGTCCGATCTCACGGAAGGGGACGTTGACGCGCTGATCGACGGCGCGGACAGCGAGGATATCCCGCGCCTGGCCAGGATGTTCGCGGGCAGGCTGGACGAAAGGCTGTGCGGCAAACTCATCGACGCCTGCGAGGAGGAGGAGATACCCCGCCTTGCCAGGGAGATCAGCAACCGCCTGTCCCATGACCTGGTCACGCGCCTGATCGACGCCTGCGACGACGAAGCGATGGCGAAGCTGGCGTCCGAGATCAGGGACATGGTGGACACGGAGCAGATAAACCGCATGATCGGCGCGTGTGACGAGGAACAGATACCGCGCCTGGCCGCAGCGCTGGAGGGCAGGCTGGACAGCGGCAACATTTCACGCCTGATCGACGCCTGCGACGAGGACGCGCTGGAAGGACTTACGGGCGTCATTCTTCCGCTTATCGACTGCGGGCATATAGACCGGCTGATCGACGCGTGGGACAGCGAGGAGCTCGTAAGCCTGTGGGCGCTGGTGGGGGATAAGGCGAGCGACGAAAACGTGGCGCACATGCTGGACGCCTGCGACTCGGACTGCCTGGCGGAACTCGCCATGGCAATGGGGGAGCGTTTAAGTCCCCGGCAAGTCAGGGAAGTGTTCGAAAAGCTGATGTAGCCTGTAAGCCGGGTCGCCTGCCGTACGGGCGGGTGGTCCGGCGGAAGCCCGATAGCGATTTCTCACCAAAAACTAATACGCTTTTTGCCAAAAGATAATATCGGGGGTGTAAAATGCTGGTCATATATTTCTCCTTTGGAGGACGAGATGCTGAAGAATCCAGGCAAACCCCTGTCTCACGACGAAAAGATGGGCACGATGGCCATAGGACCGCTGCTGATATCCACCGCGCTGCCCATGATGCTGTCCATGCTGGTGCAGGCGCTGTACAACGTGGTGGACAGCCTGTATGTGTCCCGCCTGGCCTCAAGCGAGGAAGCGCTTAACGCGGTATCCCTGGCTTTCCCGCTGCAGACGCTGATGATCGGCATAGGTATCGGCACCGCGGTGGGCACCAACGCCATGTTAAGCCGCTATCTGGGCGCCAAAATGCCCTATGAGGCGGAGCGCAGCGCCAACACGGGCCTGTTCCTGTCCATTATCACCTCTTTGGTGTTCGCGGTGATCGGGCTGAGCTTCTCCAACTTCTACTTCCGCTCGATAAACGCGCCCGCCATGAGAAACGCCCTGGCGATAGCGGAAGAGATGGAGCGCGAAGCCGAGGTCGCCCGCATAAACAGGATCATCTCCTACGGCACCGGTTACTGCACCATATGCCTGAGCTTGTCCATGGGTTTCTTCCTGCAGGCCACGTTTGAACGCATGCTCACCGCCACGGGGCGCAGCCGCATCGCCATGCTGTGCCAGATGAGCGGCGCGGTGACCAATATCCTGCTGGACCCGGTGTTCATTTTCGGCGTGGAAAAACTGGGCATCCCCTCGCTCGAAGTAGCGGGCGCGGCGGTAGCCACCGTGATCGGCCAGTTTGTGGCGGGCATAATGGCCATGCTGTTCGTGTTCTTCCGGGTCAGGGAAGTGCGCATACACGTTAAAAAGCTCAGGTGGCACACCCAGACCGTGAAAGAGATCTATAAGATCGGCCTGCCCTCCATAATCATGCAGTGCGTGGGCTCTGCCATGAACTACCTGATGAACCTGATACTGATCAGCTTCACCACCGCCGCCACCGCGTTCTTCGGCGTGTATTACAAGCTGCAGTCGTTCATATTCATGCCCGTGTTCGGCCTGAACAACGGCATGGTGCCCATAATCTCCTACAACTACGGCGCCAGGCAGAAGCAGAGGGTGTGGGCGACGGTGCGACTGAGCATATACATTTCCGTCGCCATAATGACTGCGGGCATGATCGCGTTCGAGACCATTCCGGGCACGCTGCTGGGCCTGTTCAACGCGGGAGAGGAAATGCTGAAGCTGGGCACCCACGGCTTAAGGATCATCGCCGTGCACTTTCCCGTGGCGGGTTTCTGCATAATAATCGGTTCGGTGTTCCAGGCGGTGGGCAATCCCGCCCACTCAATGATCATCTCCGTGTGCCGCCAGCTTCTGGCGCTGCTGCCCGCGGCGTGGCTGCTGGGACGGCTGTTCGGGCTGGACGCGCTGTGGTTCTCCTTCCTGATCGCGGAGGGGGTGTCCCTGGCACTGAGCGTGATGTTCATGAAGCGGACGCGGGTGCTGATCGACCAGGCGCTGGGATGACGCCGGGACGTATAAAGACAAAAAAAGAGAGGGTATCGGCCCTCTCTTTTGTTTTGCGCGTTTACTCGGCTTCCGCCTCGGCGTAGGGGTCGGGAGCGGGCAGCAGGTAGATCACTTCCGCCTCGCTGCCCTCGTATGTCAGCCTGAGCAGGCCGTCCTCCTGCAGCTGCAGCGTCACCCTGCCGCCTTCGACTTTAGCCGTCAGCGCGCCGTTCTCAAACGCGAACTCGACTACCTGACGCCCGAACAGCTTCCCCGCCAGTGCTGCCTTGCCGTTCTCTATGTACAGCGCGGTGTCGTCGCCTATGGCGGAAGAGAGTATCACGCTGCCTCCCGCCTGCACGCTGCGCACTGCGGGACGCTTGGATTTATCTTTCGCGCTGCCTACCTGTGTGAACTGCGCGCGCCAGAAACCGTTGTAGGCTTCTTTAGATGCCGCCTTATATGCTTCTGCAGGTTCGTATACGGCGGGAGCTTCCCTTCTGAACACCAGGTTGATCGCGCTCCATATAAGGGCTTCGTCAAGGGGCAGCAGGGGTGCTTCGTTGCCTTCCAGGTACAGCATGCCGTCCTTGAGCTCCCATGTATCCCCGACGGCATCCGCGCCGGGCACGGAAAGCGTGTAAGCGCCTTCGTCGGTTAGTGTGAGCTTTATGGCAAGCCCCTGAAACTCAGCGTACCAGTCGCCGAGGATGGAGCGCTCAAGTGGCACGGGCATCTCGAGATACTCATAGGCGTCCGGGTCGAAAGGGGGAAACGTTTCTCCCTCCCCCAGGGCAAACGCGCTTAACGCCAGCAGCGCGCACAAAAGTATCGATAGCAGCTTCTTCATATGTGACTCCTTTCGGAT
>JAFWUC010000033.1 GCA_017518705.1 Clostridia bacterium | reverse complement strand
CGCTCCCCGCTCCTGAGACCCTTTCGGGCGCTCGCTCAGCGGGACAGCTTGCATATATTACTACTCCCCCTATAGCTTTGTCAACCCTTTTTTTCACGTTTTACTCACAGTTAACATTGGACCCCCTTTTTCGCCTTTTTCTTTATTTCATTGTTGCTCCCATGCATTGTTCGTGTTATACTCTCCTTATCAAGGAGGACATGCATATGTACTTATTCAACAGCGATTATATGGAGGGAGCGCATCCTCTTATACTGAAAGCGCTGGCGGACACCAACTTCACCCAGACCCCCGGTTACGGCACCGACGCCTTCTGCAAAGACGCGGCGGACAAGATACTGGCCGCATGCGGATCTCCCGACAGTTTCGTGCATTTTCTGGTAGGTGGCACGCAGGCGAACATGACCGTCATCTCCGCTTTTCTGCGCCCCTGGGAAGGCGTCATTTCCGCCGACACGGGACACATCAACGTCCACGAGACCGGCGCCGTCGAAAGCACGGGCCACAAGGTGCTGGCTCTGCCGGGTAAAAACGGCAAGCTCAGCGCCGCCCAGATCGAAGCCTGCGCAAAAGCGCACATGGCGGACAGCGACAGGGAGCACACGGTCAAACCCGCGATGGTGTACCTTTCCCAGTCCACGGAGCTGGGCACGCTGTATTCTTTGGCAGAGCTTACCGATATCAGCAATGTATGCCGAAACTATGGGCTGCTTCTGTTCGTGGACGGCGCGCGTCTGGCTTACGCCCTCGCCTGCGGGCAGAACGACGTGAAACTGTGCGACCTGGCCCGCCTGACCGACGCATTCTACATCGGCGGCACCAAGTGCGGCGCGCTGTTCGGCGAGGCGGTGGTGATCTCTTCGCCCGAGCTCAGCCGCCACTTCCGCTACATGATAAAGCAAAAGGGCGGCATGCTCGCCAAGGGCAGGCTGCAGGGCATACAGTTTGGAACGCTGTTTTCGGACGGGCTGTACGAAAAGGTGGGCGCGCACGGCATACGCCTGGCGGACAGGATCCGCGACGCGCTTAAGGAAAACGGCTACAGGCTGTTCGCCGAATCCCCCACCAACCAGCTGTTCCCGATATTCAGTTCCCGTCAGCTGGAGGCGCTTAGCAGGGAATTCTCCTTCACTCTCTGGCAGCAGTTTGAGGACGGCGCGGCGGTCAGGATCTGCACCAGCTGGGCCACCGAGGAAGCTGCCGTTGACAGGCTTATAAACATGCTTAAGGACCTAAAACAGGCTTAGGCGGAAAGGACGGACGCGATGCCGGTCAGGATCACCTGCTCCATGGGTCCCGCGGAAGAAGTTTCCCGCGTGAGCGAAGGCGCGTTTCTGCGGCTTAAGGACGGAAGCATCATGTTCGCGTTCTGCCGCTTTACCGACAAAGACGGGAACGACGACGGCGACTGCGACCTGTACTTTATCACTTCCCGCGACGAGGGAGAAAGCTGGAGCGCCCCCGCGCCGCTGCTGAAAGCAAATGAGTTCGGCGTAAAGAACATAATGAGCGTGTCCCTTATGCGCATGCGGGACGGGGACATGGGCGTGTTTTTCCTCATAAAAGAAAACGACGGCACCAGCACCGTGATGCTGTGCCGCTCCCGTGACGAGGGCAAAAGCTTCTGCCGCTGCGTCCCCTGCACACTGCCGGACAGGCGCTCTTATTTCGTAGTGAACAACGACAGGATCGAACGCCTGAAAAGCGGCAGGCTGGTCATACCTCTCGCCTACCACAGGACGGGCGTTGACGGGCGCAGGGACGGTTTTTATACCGACTGGCGCAGCATCTGCACGTTTTTGATCTCGGACGACGACAGGGACAGCTGGAGGGAGGCCTGTGACCTTGTGTATCCGCCCTTCCGGGGCACAAGCGCTGGCCTGCAGGAGCCCGGCGTGATCGAGCTGGACAACTGCCTGTTCATGTACGCCCGCACCGACAAGCTGTGCCAGTACGGCGCGCATTCCTTTGACGGCGGCGAACACTGGACGGACGCATTCCCCACCGTGTTCTCCTCCCCCTGCAGCCCGCTCAAGATCGCCCGCCGCCCGGGCACGAACGAACTGTACGCGGTGTGGAATCCCATTCCCAACTATTTCGGGCGCGAGATAATGCCGCGCATGGGCGGACGCACGCCGCTGGTGTACGCAGTGAGCCGGGACGAGGGCAGGAACTGGTCCGCACCCGCCGTGATCGAAGGCGAACCTGACCACGGCTACTGCTATCCCGGGCTGTTCTTTACGGACGACGGTTGCCTTATGGTCTCCTACTGCGCGGGCGGTCCAAAGGACGTCCACTGCATCGCCCGCACGAACATAGCGAAAATACCACTGTAAGTGCACAAAAAAACAGCCCTCCAAACGGTTTGGAGGGCTGCTTTCTGTGTCTGTCAGGCTTTTGCCAGCAGCCGGGCTTTTTCTTCCTGCGCGTGTTTAAGCGCGGTCTCTTCCGTCATGTGCCATTCGTCGCGCAGCAGCTCCGCTATCCGGTCAAAAGTCGCCGCCGCGTCGCGGTACCGCCCCATTATCTCGTATATATCGGCTATGGCGTCCAATGCGTCGGTAAACCTCGGGCGCTGCGGATCGATGGCGAAATCCCTCTCGTAAAGCGCGATCGCTTTTTCGTACTCGCCCTTTTTGGCGTAATACTGCGCCGCCTCGAACAGATACGTCTCATCTTCCGGGTACTCGCGTCCCAGCTGTTCGATAATGGCGTCGGCTTTGGGTTCGTCAAAGCGCGCCAGGGATATGTGCGCCCTGTAGACGCGCACCATCAGGGGGTCCGCGCCCTCCAGGCGGCTCATGCGTTCCAGATACGTTTCCGCCTCGTCCACCCTGTGGTCTGCGATAAGGTTGTCGATCAGGTACGTGTACGGCAGTCTGCTTTCTGGGTGCGCTTCAACAATCTCCCGGTAAAACTCCACCGCCCGGGAGTGGTTGGACATGTTCCAGTCCCAGCAGCTGTGGTTTTCCGCCATCTGCAGCGTCCACTGGCAGTCCTTTTCGCCCGGCGCCAGGCGTATTGCGTCCTTGGCGTACACGCGCACCTTCTGCGCCATTGCCCGCATGCGGTGCCAATACAGATACGCAAGCAGGCTGTTCGCGCGTTTTTTGTCACGGTCGGACGAAAGCAGCCCCTTAAGGAAGCTCTCGTATTCCGTGAAAACGTCCTGACTCAGCTCCTCCTCGGTGTCCAGGCGGTTTTCAATGCGGTTAAGACGCTGCTCCGTGGTCAGGTCGAACAGGTCGTCTATGGTCACGCCGAAAACTTCGGCCAGAAGCGGCAGCGCGCTGATGTCCGGCATAGCCACGTCGTTTTCCCATTTGGACACGGACTGCGGCCCGATGCCCAGTTTCTGAGCCAGCTGTTCCTGGGTAAGCCCCGCCCTGAAGCGCAGCTGTCTGATTTTCTTTCCAAGTTCCATATTTTGTCTCCTCAGCTTTTTGACTGCAGTCGTATTATACAAAACCCGGACGCCCGGTTCAATAACCCGGATTTCTACCCGGCTCGCCTGTTGGTTGAGCGCGCCGCGATCCGTCCAAAAAACGAGACTGCGGAACACCTCCGCAGTCTCACTATTCGTCGGTTTTTCCTTTTTGAAGCCTCAGGTACGCCGTGCCCGTCGCAAGCCCCGTGAACAGCCCCGCAACGCAGCCGGAAAAGATGAGCACCGGCAGGTACATGAACAGCCCCGGCGTGCGGGTCACCGCGACCGCCGCCAGTATCTGCCCCAGGTTGTGGGCCGCCGCGCCGAGTATGCCGGGCAGGAACATGTATTTGGGCGGTATGATCTTTTTGAGCGGCAGCATCGCCGACAGGCTGAGCGCGCTGCCCGCCAGGGAGTAGATAAGCGCGCTTACGCTGCCCCCGAACATGCTGCCCAGCAACACCCGCGCCAGCGTCACCGCCACAGCCTCCCACGCCCCGAACCGGTACAGCACGAACAGCGTAATTATGTTCGCCAGGCCCAGTTTGATGCCCGGGATCGGCACAAGCGGCGGCAGAAGCGCCTCCAGCGTATGGATGATCAGCGCGGCGGCTGTCAAAAGCGCCAGGCGCGTCAGTTTTTTCGTGCTCATTGGCTCACCGCGTCCAATTCGTCCGACGCGCCTCCGAAAGAGATCACCAGCCTGTGGGGCAGGCACACGATCGGCAGGTGCGCGCTTTTCAGGCAGCCCATTTTGACGCACTCCCCGCCGGGACAGTCGGCGCTTTCCACCTTCACCCCGCTGCCGTCGATGAGTATGACGTTTTCCCCGCCGTCGCTTCTGACCGTTATGCGTTTGGGCTCGCTTTCTTTCGCGCTGCCCTCGTATATCACTTCGCCGTCCACAGTTATGATTATGCTGTCCATGGGCGCAGGCTTGAGGCTGAAATAAGTCCAGACTCCCGAGACCAGCGCCAGCAGCACGCACGCGGCCAAAACGATAACTACCTTTTTATCTCGCATACCTGTTTTACCGCCCCGCAGGAACGTTTTTCGAAATCGTCCCACACGCCTTCCGTCACGTACAGCGTACCGCTTTCCGAGAGCAGCACCAGGTCAAAGCCCTCGTGGGTCTTCCAGAACTCCAGCGCCGCCTTTTCTCCCATCACGAACAGCGCGGTGGACAGCGCGTCCGCCGCGGCGCCTTCGTCCGCGATCACGCTCACCGACACAAGGCCGCTTTGCGCGGGCCTGCCCGTAAACGGGGAGATTATGTGTCCGTAGACCTGCCCGTCATCCCCGACAAAATACCTTTCATAAGCGCCGGACGTTATTACGCACCTGTCTTTCACGCTCACCACGCCCATCACGCCGTCGTCGTAGGGGGACTGTATGCCGATCCTCCAGGCGGAACCGTCCGCCTTCGCGCCCAGCGCCTGCACGTTGCCGCCCAGGTTGATAAGCGCGCTCGCTACGCCCCGTTCCCTGAGTCCCCGAATCAGCATGTCGCCGGTCATGCCCTTTGCGATGCCGCCCAGGTCGATCATGCCGCCGGAAAGGAACGTTTCCCCGTTTTCGGTCTGCAGGCTGCCCGGGACGACTTGCTTAAGCAGTTCCCCGATCTCGTCGTCGGACGGGACCCTGTATTCTCCCGTTGTGAAGCCCCACGCCCTGACCAGCGGATACACTTTGGGCTCGAACGCCCCGTTCGTAAAGGCGCGCATTTCTTCCGCGCGGCTGAGTATAAACGCGGTGCCTTCGTCGGGCGTTATCCTTTCCCCCGCGTTCAGGCGTCCGACAAAGCTGTCCGGCAGGGTGGCGGACCACTTTTTTTCATTGGTCTCCACCAGGTTTTTCGCCCAGTCGAGAGCCCACTCGGCGTCATCGCACGTGACGCTGACGGTGATATATGTGTCCATGGCAAAGAAGGAGACGCTTTTGGTCTCCTTCTTCGCGCAGCCCGTAAGGCTCACGCACAGCATCAGCGCCGCAAGAAAGGCGATGATACGCTTTGTCACTTTATTTCTCCACGGATCTGGTCAGTATTTTGGCGGAGCGCTTCAGGAACGCCACCATGCGGTCCGCCGTGAGGGGCTGGCGCGCCATCTCGCACAGGTCGTAGATCTGGCGGCACACCTCGTTTTTGTCATCTTCCGGGGCTTCGCCCTGCAGGAACCTGACCAGCGGATGACCCGCGTTCAGGGTCAGGCTGCGCTTTTCGGGAATGCCCATATCCCTGCCCCACTGGCGGGACATGTCGGAAAAGCGGCGGGACTGTTCTTCGACGCTGATCACGCCGGGCAGCTCCTCACTCTTGAGCTGCTTGAGCTTCACTTCCAGCTCCTTATCGTCCAGGGCGGCCCGGAACAGCTCCTGCAGTTTGCTTTCGGCATCCTGATCGCTTTCGCCCTGTTCGGTCAGCGCGTCGGTGCCCGCGTCCACGCGCATGAAGCGCAGTTTGTCGTCACGGGCGGCGTACTCCATGAAGGACATGAAGTTGTTGTCTATCAGAGTGTCCATCACCACCACGTCCATGTCCTGGGCGGTGAGCAGCTCGATCATCTGGGCCTGGCGCTTTTCGTCGGAGGTGTAGTAGACGGTGGTCTCCTCGCCCTCCTTGCCGTGTTTGTCCTTGTACTCCTTGAGCGTGAGGAACTCGCCTGAAGTGGTGCGGAAGATCAGCGCGTCCTTGACCCTTTCGTAGAACTTTTCATCCTTTATGCAGCCGTACTTCACGAAGGGATGGATGTCCTTCCAGTAGCCTTCGTAGTCCTTGCGGCGGGTGTTGAACTCGCTGATGAGCCTGTCCGCCACCTTGCGGGTGATATAGTCGGACATCTTTTTGACGTAGCCGTCATTCTGAAGGAAGCTGCGGCTCACGTTCAGGGGCAGGTCGGGGCAGTCTATGGCGCCCTTGAGCAGCATCAGGAACTCGGGTATGACTTCCTTTATGTTGTCCGCCACGAACACCTGGTTGTTGTACAGCTTTATCACGCCTTCGCTGGCGGAAAACTCGTTCTTAAGCTTGGGGAAATACAGTATGCCCTTGAGGTTGAAGGGGTACTCGGCGTTCAGGTGGATCCAGAACAGGGGCTCGTCGTAGTCGTTGAACACCTTGTGGTAGAACTCCTTGTACTCCTCGTCGGTGCAGTCGCTGGGCTTTTTCGTCCACAGGGGCGTCTCGTCGTTGATCTTCTCCGGCTCCTGAGGCTTGTCCTCCTCGCCTTCCTTGGGCTGTCTGACTTCGCTTAAGTAGATCGGCACAGGCATGAACGCGCAGTACTTTTCCAGCACTCCCCGGGCCGTCCATTTGTCCAGCAGCTCCTTGTCCTCGTCGTTAAGGTACAGTGTGACGGTGGTGCCGTTTTCGGTCCTCGCGCCTTCGGACAGCTCATATTCCATGCCGTCCTCGCTGCTCCAGTGGGCGGCTTTCTCGCCTTCACGGCAGGACAGGCTGTCTATCTCCACCTTTTTGCTCACCATGAACGCGGAGTAGAAGCCCAGGCCGAAGTGGCCGATTATGCCGCCGTTTTCGCCGTTTTCGGGCTTGTACTGCTTAAGGAACTCCTCCGCGCCGGAGAACGCCACCTGGCAGATATACTTTTTGATCTCTTCGGCAGTCATGCCCACGCCGTTGTCGCTTACGGACAGGGTGCCCTTTTCCTTGTCGACCGTCACGTACACGCGGTAAGCGTCTTTCGCGGACACTTCGCCCTTGAGCGCCAGGAGCTTATACTTGCTTATGGCGTCGCAGGCGTTGGACACCAGTTCCCTCAGAAAGATATCCTTGTCGCTGTACAGCCACTTTTTGATCACGGGCATTATATTTTGCGCATGTATCGAAATGTTTCCTTTTTCGGACATATTCTCGCCTCCATTTTTATGTAACCGTATTATACACCCGCACGGGTCCCGCGTCAACCGTTTTTAGCACTCGTGCTGTTAGAGTGCTAACATTTAACGTAAATTCTCAGTTAATTCTACTGTTGGTTGCTTGCAACTGTTGGTTGAATTATATATAATCAGGCTGACAAAAGTCAGAGGAGGTAAAAGCAATGTCAATTAACAATAAAACCATCGGCGAGACCATCGCTCGCCTGCGTCTTGAAAGGAACATGACTCAGCAGCAGCTGTCCAGCGTGATCGGCGTGAGCCATCAGGCAGTCTCCAAGTGGGAAAACGGCGCCGCGCTGCCGGACCTGGAGTCGCTGCTCAAGCTTTCCCGCCTGTTCGGCGTGAGCGTCGAGGAGCTTACCGCCGGAGCGGAGACCGAGAGCGAAGATTCGCCTCTGCCCTCTTTCATCGACGAAAACATGGTGGAGGGCTTAAAGGAAGCCGCCCAGAACGCGGCGCAGACCGCCCGTGACATCGGCGCCAGCATATACGAAAAGCTTTCCTCTTTCGTTAACAGCGCCGCCGACGCCATCAAGGCGCAGACCGCCCAGGATGCCGTACCCGAGCAGGACGAGGAATTCGAAGAAGAGGCAGCCGACGCCCCCGCCCGCGGGGACATCGCCATCGAGCACCTTGTCGAGCTGGCGCCCTTCATGAGCCGCGAAAAGCTGAGCCAGATGGTCACCGAGCGCGAAGCGCCCCTGAGCCTCGCTCAGATAAAGGCGCTGGCTCCCTTCCTCACCCAGGACGCGCTGGCGCAGCTGCTCACCGACGGCTGCGAGGACGCGGTTGGGATCGACGAACTGGTGTCCTTCGCCCCCTTCCTCAAGAAGGAGCCCCTGTTCAGGCTGGTCATGGCCCGCAGCGAGCAGCTGGACCTGGCCAAACTGAAGGCGCTGGCTCCCTTCCTTAAAAAGGGAATGGTGGACATACTCGTGGACAGCTTAAACGGCATCAGGCGCCCCACCTCGGACGAGATGTTCCGCCAGTTTGCCGACGGCGTGCAGAAGGGCGCCCAGAGCGTGTATGAGAAAGTCAAATCCGCCGTAAAGCAGGCTCAGCAGGCCGCAAAAGACGCGTGCGCCGACACCGATGCCGCGGCTGAGAGCGCGCTGAACGCCCGCAACTGGACCTGGCTCTCACTGAACGCGGACAGTGTCAAAAACAGCGAGCTTCAGTTAAAGATCTGCCTGACCGCCACCCGGGAGCTCAGCGACAGGAAAGAGGTCAGCGGCATACTGCTCAAGACCGTGCCCTCCATGGACGAAATGAGCACCGCCGCCCTCATAAACGAACTGGCTCAGGCGGGCAAGTGGGAGCTGTGCGAGGACCTGTTCGGCTTTGCCGACACTTCCGCCGCGGACAGCCTGCTGCGACTGGCGGCGGGAAAGCCCGAAGCCAGGAACGCGGCTTTGATCTACTCCGCCAAAGCCAGCAGGGAAGCGATCGCCGCCTTCATGCAGAGCGAACTTGACAGAAATGCCTGACCCAATGACCTTGCAGCAGGGGCTGCCGCGGAAAAAACGCCGCGGCAGCCCTTTTTATCAGCATAAAACGACTTTGGTCTGTTTTATTCCGTCCTTACCCCGTGCCCTCCTTATGCGTGCCGGTCAAAAAAGTTTTCGGACGCGTGATATTTTGTCCGCCTCCCGTGTCTAATATAACGCAGGAGGTGATCATCACTTGAGCAATGTTGCGGGCCCGGACACTGCTCCATGCCTCGAAAAGAAGTTTGAACAGCTTGTGGAAACGTACCGGAACCCCGTGCTCCGCATGTGCTGGCTCTGCCTGTACGACAGGACGCTGGCGGAGGACGCCCTGCAGGAGACTTTTCTCAAAGTCTACCGCAGGCTGGACACGTTCCGCGGCGAAAGCGGCGAAAAGACGTGGATAATGAAGATCGCCGTGAACACCTGCCGCGACCTAAACCGTTCCGGCTGGTTCCGCTTCGTCGACCGCCGCGTTACGCCCGACGCGCTGCCCGAACCGGCGGTACGGACAGACGAAAGCGATGAAGAGCTGACGACGGCTGTAATGAAACTTTCGATCAGGCTGCGTGAGGTTATCCTGCTGTACTATTATCAGAACATGAAAGTCAACGATATCGCCGACGCCCTGGGCATATCCCAGTCGGCCGTGTCCGCCCGCCTGAAGCGCGGGCGGGAGAAGCTGAAAAAACTGCTGGAAGGGAGAGAGCTCGATGAATAATCGTATTTCACGCAATGAATTCTCCGGCGCGATAGACCGCGGGCTGTCCGGCCTCAGGGCCGATCCCTGGCTGGCCCGGCGCGTCGCCGCGACCGCAAAGGAGGAAGCTCCAATGGCAAGGAAATTTGCTGTATCGACCGTTTTTATCGTCATTCTCGTCTGCGCCCTAGTGACCGGAGCGCTCGCCGCCACGCTGGGAACGTGGGGCATCATCGATTTCGCGGGACGTCACGCCAACACCTACGTACCACCCGCATACGAGGAGAGCATCACCCGCGAAGACGTGACCTTCGAGAACGAAAGCGTAAGCTGCACCGTGCAGGAATCGTATTTTGACGGCAGGATACTTCGCGTAACCGCACGCGTCGTCTCCAAGACCGGCGCGCTGCTGTTGGCGCCGGACTTTTCGCCGGAAGACCCCGT
This sequence comes from Clostridia bacterium, assembly GCA_017518705.1. The sequence goes on along the minus strand of JAFWUC010000033.1, from coordinate 2,204 downwards.
GTCAGACCTGTTCCCAAACGCGTCCGAGACGGAAGGCGGCGAGATCACGGAAGAAACCATCGGCGCTTACGCCCTGAGAAATCATAACGGGCTCATGGCGGCGGTGGGCCTGGCCGTCGACCTGCCCTTGGAGGAAGCGGCGATGGATCTTGCGATGAACAACGACGGCTCGTGCACCGTCTATCTGGAGTGCCAGTATCCGTTTGAGCAGTCCCGAATCGAAGCGCCCATCACCCTCACCTGTCGCCCCATGACCGTCACCGTTCCCCAGGCGGAACAGGGTGAAATGCGTATAGACATGGGAGAACCGTCTGCCCTGTCCATAGCGATGACGTTCATATCCGTGGATACCAAGGTGTTCGCGTGCGATACGCCCCTGGAGTTCCCAAGCGCGGGCGTGCGGGTAATCAATGTCGAAATGACCGTGACGCCTTTGGAGATACGGTATTTCATGGATTTCGAGGTCACCGACCCGGAGAAGTTCCGGGCGCAGGAGGGCGGGCTCTGGTTCGAGTTCATTGATCCAGACAACGAGACAAACGCCCCTTACGACCAGCGTGTATCAACCGGCCTCACCTCCGGCGGCAGCGTCAAACGCTTGGACGGGAATGACGCAGAGACGGCTGAAGTCGGCGCTGTCTACCGGCAGTGCGACGCCATAGGCCTGGACGCCTTGAGCGACAGCTACACCATAAGGGCGTTCAACGTGTGGGAAAAGGACAGGTACGAGACCGTCGCCTTCACCGTAAGGGAAGCAGAATAAACCGGTGCAGCGGGAAAGCGCCCTGACCGTCAGACGTCGGGGCGCTTCTCGTTTTAGCTTTCGCGGGCGGTCAGTCGACAAATCGCGCCGCATGTGTTACAATATAACCACCATGAAACGGGGAGGTCAGCGGTATGATAAAAAGACTTTGGTCTGTTTTGATAGTACTTGCGCTGCTTATTAGCATTCCGGCGCTGGGCGAGAACGCCGCGTCTAAAGAAGGCTGCTGGTACGAGATATTCGTGTACTCCTTCTCCGACAGCGACGGGGACGGCATAGGCGACCTGAACGGCTTAAGGAACAAGCTGGACTACCTGGAGTATCTGGGCGTGGACGGCATCTGGCTCATGCCCATAAACCCCTCCCCCAGTTACCACAAGTACGACGTGACGGATTACAAGGACATAGACCCCAAATACGGCACCCTGGACGATATGCGCGCGCTGGTCAACGAATGCCACGAAAAGGGCATCCGCGTGATCACCGACCTGGTGCTCAACCACACCTCCACCAAGCACCGCTGGTTCACCATGGCCTGCGGGGCGCTCAAAATGTCCAACCCCGCCAACAAATACGTAAGCTACTATAATTTCTACGAGTCCGCCGGTCCCAAACGCGTAAACCTGTTCGGCACCGAATGGTACTATGAGGAGCAGTTTTCCGGCGGCAGCATGCCGGACCTGAACCTTATGAATCCCCAGCTGAGGCAGGAGATACGCTCCATCATGGAATTCTGGCTGGACGACATAGGCATCGACGGCTTCCGCCTTGACGCGGTGACCAGCTACGGCAAGGATCTAAGCGAGAACGTCGAGATACTCAGATGGGTAAACGACACCGCCAAGGAGATCAAACCCTCCTGCTACATAGTGGGCGAAGCCTGGACCAGCCTGGACCAGATCGCCGGGTACTATGACAGCGGGATAGACTCCTTCTTCCTCTTCCCCGCCTCCCAGGCGGAGGGCTATATCGCTTCATCGCTCAGCGCCATGAAGCCCGCCCGGTCCTACATGAAATACCTGCTCCTGACCGAAAGCAAAATAGACGGCATCATCGCGCCTTTCCTCGGCAACCACGACACCGCCCGCATCCTGGGCATACTTAACGCCTCCTCAAATCCCGCGCTGCTCAAGTTCGCCCACGGCATCATCAACATGTATCCCGGCAGCGTGTTCACCTATTACGGGGACGAGATCGGCATGTCCGGCAGCGGCAACGACCCCAACAAGCGCATCGCCATGAACTGGAGCGAGGAAGAGCGCACTTCCAACCCGCCCGGAGTCACCCGCGCCGCGTATGCCTATCCCGGCGTGTACGCCCAGATGGAGGACGAATATAGCCCGCTGAACTACTATAAACAGGTAAACGCGCTCAAAGCCGAGTATCCCGTGATCATGACCGGACGCAGCAGCGAAGTGTACCTCGCGGACAAATGCTGCGT
>JAFWUC010000032.1 GCA_017518705.1 Clostridia bacterium | reverse complement strand
GATGAGCCACATCTCCACCGGCGGCGGCGCGTCCCTTGAGTTCCATGAGGGCAAGGAGCTGCCCGGCGTAGCCTGCCTGAACAACAAATAAACCGTTATGGCGGGGGAAGTTTTTTCCCCCGCCGCGACCGCCCCTCGATGACCCGGCGAATCAGTTGCCTTGTAAAGTAGAATAATTGGAGGACATCATAATGCGTAAACCCATCATCGCCGGCAACTGGAAAATGAACAAGATGCCCGAAGAGGCGGTCGAGCTCGTCAACGAACTGAAGCCCCTGGTGGCCGACGCCGCCTGCGACGTGGTCGTGTGCGTGCCCGCCGTGTGCTTCTCCGCCGTTAAGCCCCTGCTCAAGCGCGGGACCAAGATCAAACTGGGCGCCCAGAACGTGCACTTCGCCGAAAAAGGCGCGTACACCGGCGAGCTCTCCTGCGACATGCTCAAAGCCTGCGGCGTCGAATACGTCATCATCGGCCACTCCGAGCGCCGCCAGTACTTCGGCGAGACCGACAAGAGCGTCAACCTGCGCACCGTCGCGGCAGTCAAAGCCGGCCTTAAGCCCATCGTTTGCGTGGGCGAAAACAAGGAAGAGCGCGAAGCGGGCTACACCGACGCCCTCGTGTCCTATCAGACCCTGATGGCGCTCACCGGCCTCACCAACGAAGAGGTCGAGGGCGTGGTCATCGCCTACGAGCCCGTATGGGCCATCGGCACAGGCCTCACCGCCACCGACGAGCAGGCCAACGAGACCATCGGCGTCATCCGCGCCGCTATCGCGGGCAAGTACGGCAAGCGTACCGCCCAGAAAGTGCGCATCCAGTACGGCGGCAGCATGAAGCCCTCCAACGTCAAGGGTCTCATGGCTCAGCCCGAGATCGACGGCGGCCTGATCGGCGGCGCGTCCCTGAAAGCTGAGGACTTCACCCAGGTGGTGAACTACTGATGGCCACTTACGCGCTTGTTATAATGGACGGGTTCGGAAACGGCCCGGCCGATCCCAAAACCAATGCGATACTTGCCCAGGGCACGCCCAATCTGGACGCCCTGAAAGCCGCCTATTCGGTGACCCAGATCGGCGCCAGCGGCGAAGACGTGGGTCTTCCCGACGGCCAGATGGGCAACAGCGAAGTCGGCCACACCAACATCGGCGCGGGCCGCGTGGTGTACCAGATGCTGGTCAAGATCACCAAGGACATCCGCGAAGGTGTGTTCTTCAACAACCCTGCCCTGCTGGACGCGGTCAAAAACGTGAAGGAAAACGCTTCCGCGCTGCACCTAATCGGCCTGGTCTCCCCCGGCGGCGTGCACAGCCACACCGACCATCTGTACGGCCTGCTGAAAATGGCGAAGATGAACGGCATCGAAAAGGTGTATGTGCACTGCCTGCTGGACGGCCGCGACACTCCTCCCGCCAGCGCTCACGAGTACGTGAAGGAACTGGTGGAGAAGATGGCCGAGATCGGCGTTGGCAAGGTAGCCACCATCATGGGCCGCCTTTACGCCATGGACAGGGACTTCGCCTGGGAGCGCGTTGAGAAAGCCTATAACGCCATGGTGTGCGCCGAAGGCAACACCGGCAGCGATCCTGTGCAGGCCATACTGGATTCCTACGAGGTCATAGACGAAAAGGGCAAGCACCTGACCGATGAGTTCATGCTCCCCACCGTGATCGACCCCGAAGGCACCGTAAAGGCCAACGATTCCGTGGTGTTCTTCAACTTCCGCCCCGACAGGGCCAGGGAGATCACCCGCGCGTTCGTGGATCCCGAGTTTACGGGCTTCACCCGCAAAAAGGGCTTCTTCCCGCTTAAGTACATCTGCATGACCCAGTACGACGCCACCATGCCCAACGTGGAGATCGCGTATCCCCCGGAGAGCCTGGACATGACCATAGGCGAGTATCTGTCCAAGCTGGGCAAGACCCAGCTGAGGATCGCCGAGACCCAGAAATACGCCCACGTCACCTTCTTCTTCAACGGCGGCGAGGAGCGCGTGTTCCCCGGCGAAGACAGGATACTGGTGCCTTCCCCCGACGCCAAGGAAGTTCCCACCTTCGACCTTAAGCCGGAGATGAGCGCCTACGAGGTGACCGACGCGGTGCTGCCCGTGATCAAAGAGGACAAGTACGACGTGATCATACTGAACTTCGCCAACTGCGACATGGTAGGCCATACGGGCATCATCCCCGCCACCATGAAGGCGGTCAAGACCGTGGACGAGTGCGTAGGCAAAGTCGCCCGTGCGATAATCGAGGGCGGCGGCAAGCTCATCATCACCGCCGACCACGGCAACGCCGACATGATGATCGACCCCGCAAGCGGCGAGCCCTTCACCGCCCACACCACCAATCCGGTGCCGGTGATAGTGGTAGATCCCGCCGACCCGAAGAAACAGCTGCGTGACGGCGGCCGCCTGTGCGACCTGTGCCCCACCCTGCTGGACCTGATGGGCGTGGATAAACCCGCGCAGATGACGGGCGAAAGCCTCATCATCCACTAAAGCATAAAAAAACGGCTCCCGATCATTTCGGGAGCCGTTTTTTTTCTTTTTACGCTTTTGCTTTTTTCTTCCAGATCAGTCCCAGCACGGCGGGGACAGCCAGTATCGCCGCGTATACGATATAAAGCAGCACGTTGCTCACGTCGGTACGGTCTATCATCAGCTCTATGCCAACCACGCTGCCCACGAGCAGCACGATCACGACAACAGCTGCGATCACGGCGTTTCTGCCCCTGCGGAACGCAAAGACAAGCAGCGGCACCGCGAACATGCACGCGGCCATCACCTGCTGCAGGCTCACGAAGGACAGGCGCATATGGCTGTCGAACCTGAGACTTTCCCACAGCGTCTGCGTGCAGCCGAACAGCAGCAGCGCGGTCAAAAACGCGTCCCCCGCCCGCTTTTCCCGGCACAGTCCGATATACGCGGCCACGGCCAGTATCAGGGCGCACGCCGCCTCGAGCAGATAGGTGTTCAGGTTATAGGAACCGTAACCGTCGCTCGTAGCCATAAATGTATCGTTGAACCAGTCCACGTTCAGGTTGCGGCTGCGGCCCAGGAAGTCCGTGAAGCCCTCCCCTATCCGGGCGCACATCACGAACACCAGCAGCGCGGGAGCCAGCGCGTCCATGAAACGCAAGGAGGAAGTCCCGGTCGCTTTCGCCGCGATGATTCCCGCAAGACCCGCGCCCAGCAGCGCGCCCATCATGGACATGCCTCCGCCCCACACGGTCACCGCCGCCTTCCACGAGAACAGCACGCGGAAGTTCGCGTCCAGCAGGCAGAACAGCAGCCTTGAGCATACAAGCCCCAGCGGCAGCGCGATAACGCCGAACAGCAGTACTCCGTCCGCCTTTATCCCCCGCTTCTTTCCCGTAAAGCACAGCACTGACAGCGCAAGCAACGCGCCCAGCGCGGCGCACACGCCGTACCAGTATGCTTTTAGGCCGAATATTTCAAAATACAGGCTCTCTTCAGGCATTTTACTTGCTCCACGTTTCAGGGTCCACTGTGGTGGCAAAATAGATACAGTCGTTAAGCACCCTCAGCTGGCTGGTCTGCTGGTCCGCCTTGAACACCGTGTTTCCGAACACCATGGTGCCCGTGTTGCCGCCGTCCAGGTTATACGCCTGCACGCAGCCCAGATACTCGTACATAAAGTGCGCCAGCTGCTGGTGGGTCATGCCCTTGGCTTTCCTGCCCCTGCCTTCGGAGACCACCGCCACATAGGAACAGGGCCCTCTCTGACCAATGGCCACCCGGGGATCCTGGGCGTGGGCGCTGTAGATCTTGTAGGAAGTCGTGAGCTCTTCCCCGTCCTTCACCAGCGCGGGTCCGAAGGAAAACGCGTTTACTATCTGATGCTCGGCCTCTATATCGGCAATCTCCTGTTTCTGGACGTTGGCATTGGAAGCCAGCACGATGTGAAAGTCGCCGTTCTCGTCGGTAATGAGTATATCCCGCGCCACGTTGAAGTTGCGGCGCGCCTTGGTCCCCATGCGGTATTCGAAGGGCGTCATTTCCGGGTCGTTCGTGTAGTAATCCCCGCTCATCGCCAGCACCGCGTTGTACCTGTTCGCCATGAACACCACGCTGTTTATGCGCAGGTCCAAAGCGTTCCTGCCCGCCACGCCCGTGCGCAGCTGGGTGGGAGACGCCACGTCTATGTACGCTATCCGGACGGAGAAGCCCTGCTTTTCGTCCACATAGTGCTCTATGGTCACCTTTATGGACGCGTCCTCGTAGCCTTCGTCGGTATACGCGTCTGGATTGGGCAGCATGCCGGGAGACAGGTCCAGCGGCAGTTCGGCAGGAGCCGTTTCTGCTTCCGCGCAGGCGGAAAACAGCGGCAAAGCGCCCATATCCATCCATTCATACTGGTAATCGGTAAGCATATTTCCGCTGGGCACTATGAACGGCAGTGCGAGCAGCATCAGCACCAGCAGTACTATAAGCGCGCAGCGCAAGGTTTTACTCATTTCTTAAGCTCCGGTCCCGCCGCACGGGCGATCTTTTTATCATTCGGACACGTATGATATTATACTCTGCGAGCGCGGGACTGTCACCCCCGAAAAAGTTAAAAAAGTATCACAAACCCGGCGCCGCCGCCCGGACGCTTGCCAAGCGCCCACGTTTGTGATACAATAAAAGTTGAACTGTTATCGTATGGAGGCGTCAGGTGAGATTCAGGGTGCAAAAGGGCATGCGCCGGTTCGAGGGTGTGGGCATGTATTTCAAGGTCTACACTCCCATTGACGTGCCCGTGACCCGCCGGGTCGCCTGCGTGTGTTCTCCCATAAGCGACGCGGGCAGCTTTGACAGCCTGTGCCGCGAACTTGCAAAAAACGGCTGCCTGTGCGTTACGGTCGAACTGCCCGGCTTCGGCCACACTCCCGTGAAAGCCCCCCAGGACAATACCACCCGGGCCAAGCTGGTGTGGGGCGTGCTGGACGAGATAGAGATATCCCGCGGCGAGGAAGAAACCCGGTGGCACCTGGTCGGCCACGGCTCCGGCGCGGGCGTGGTGCTGCTTATGACCACCCTGTTCCCGGAGAGCGTTATAAGCCGGGTGCTGATCTCGCCCGTCACACATATTTTCGGCTATAAAAGGCTCACTTTCCGCTTAAGCGGGCTCACCCGCTGGTTCTATCTGCGCAAGTATGAGTTTTTCGAGTCCCATCCCCGGCGCGCGCTTGACAAGATCAGGGAGCTCTACGGTCCCAAGCTCAAGCGGGAACGCGGCGAAGAGCTTTACCGCAATTTCTTCCGCAGGGGGCGGGGACGCATCCTGCTGGATATGATTGAAAACGGCTATTATTTGCCCGACGAGGTGTACGAGACCGACCGCCCCGTAATGACCCTTATGGGGGACGAAGATCCCATGGGCCGGGAAGTATTCGACCGCCTGTTCAGCGCCCTGTCCGGGGTAAAGGTGCGGGAGATCCACCCCATCAAGACCCGCCATATGTGCATGGAGACGGACTGGAGCGTAGTCAGGGACTGGGTAAAGGGCTGGCTGGATTACACCGAAGGCAAAGTCAAGCCGCCGAGCCGCCCATAAAACGAACACCGCCGCGGAGATCGTTCCGCGGCGGTCGTGTATATTTGTCAGAAACAGGCGCGTCATTCGGTCCTGTTCATTTCCAGGCGCAGCTCGAATCGCCCGCTCGAGTCGGGCTCGGCCCAAAGCTCCTCTGCCTCGAAACCGGGCGTAAGGCAGAACACCTGCCCGTTGTCGCGCAGCGGCGTTCGGGAGGACACCTTGAGCAGCCCGTCTATCTCTGCCGTATCTTCTTCAAGCGTGACGCTCTGCCCGGTCTTGAGTATCACGGGCAGCACAAAGCGGGCGGAACGCGCCCATTCGCCTTTCAGGCTGCCGCGTATGAGCAGTCCGTTGTCGTCAAGCGTATATTCTATGCCGAAAGCGCTCCCGTCCAGCGGCGTACGCGCCTTGTCGCACAGCGTGCCTTCCGCTCTGACTATGCTTTTTCCGTCCTGCTCTTCGGCTTCCATGCGCACATCCGGGTCGAAAGCCTGACTGTATATCACATCTCCCGCGCTCACTTCCAGCCGGGGATGCACAGCCCCCTGCAGCCTCTTTTTGCGGGAAAGCTGCTGGTTGTGAGCTTCCCTCAGGGTGTAATCCGTGGTAGCCACCGCGAAAACAGGTCCGTATGCCCGGTTCCACAGAAGCGTCACCGTGCCGCCCGTGGCCTGGCCGCCCTTGGTGGATACCAGGTCGCTCCCGCACACGTCCATGCGCCAGCCGCCCCGGGCGAGACGGTATGTGCCCAGCTCCGGATAATGCCTGACGGAAGACGGCGCGTCCGAGGGCAAATCTGTGCGTTCAAAGGGCGCTATGCCCTCGTCCAGCACCTGCGCCAGCACCTTGGCGTGGCAGAAGGCGTGGTGCACGCAGGGATATTCCCCGTGGCGCCTGTAATGCGGCCCGCCGTACAGCAGCCCGTCGGTACAGTTCTTTAGCAGCTCGAGGTTCCTGTACGCCGCCTCCGCGAATACGGGCTCGGTCTTGCCCAGCGCGTTGTACAGCGCCTGGCAGCCGTCGGAAGTGCGGCTGCCCCAGTACGTCCACTTGTAGTTGCGGGTGCCCATGCTGTTGTCCAGCGCGCCGTCGGGCAGGTAAAACTCCAGCTGCGCCCGGGCTATCCTGAACACTTCGCCCATGACCGCCTCGTCCCCGGCGGCTCGGGCATACTCGTACAGGCTCGGCAGCGTCTCCTCCGCGTTGTAACCCATATCCACCGGACGCACGCCCTTTGGGGTGACTGTCTCGGGCCGGCCGCCTTCGCCGACTATGAGCCCGTTCACGCTCACGTGGGACAGCACCTCCCGGGCAAGCTCCCGCGCGCTGTCCATGAGCGAATCGTCGCCGAAATACTCCGACGCCTGCGCCAGATACGCCGCGTTGGACGCGAGATAGTTGACGTTCGTGCGGGTCGAAGCGCTTATGCTGCGCCTGAGCCAGTCCGTCATCCTAAGCAGACGGTCCTCCCAGCTTTTCCGTTCCTCGGCGCCGAGCAGCTGCCCGTGGAACTTAAGTGCCTTTACGTACGACAGCGCCGCGAACACGGTCACCCCGCACCACTCGCTCTGGGAATCGTTGTACAAACTGCCGTCGTCGCATACCATGTACTCCGCCCACTTAAACAGCTTTTTCGCCGCGTCCAGGTACCGGCTTTCCCCCGTGCGCTCCGCCATGCACAAAAGCGGGTACACTGCGTCGTGGCAGCGCCCGTGTATCATGGAGCAGGCGGGGCAAACGATCGCGCCGTGCAGCGCGGGATGCCCAGGCTCGTCCAGCACATAGCCAAGCAGCGCGTCAAGCCAGGTCTTCAGCAGCGAATGATACTCTTTTTCCGCGTTCACGGTCGATAAGCCGCTCATGCTTTCCGCCTCACGCTTTGGCCTGGGGAGCGTTGGGGTCTATCTGCATTATCTCGATGCGGTTGCCGTCCGGGTCGCGTATCCACATCTGCCAGTTCAGGTCCTTGCCCTGCCTGGGCATCACGTCTATCTCCACGCCCGCCCGCATGAGCTCCTCCGCCGCCTTCGCGCAGTCGGGCACCTCTATGCACAGATGATTGTAGGAGGACTTGCCCTCAAAACCCCCGTCGGAATAGAACAGCTCTATGAACTGGCCGTCCGCCACCTTGATGTACTCTATCCAGGGCGTTCCGTCGTCCCTGGGGATCGAAAACGCGTGTTTCATGCCCAGCTTGGCCACATAAAACTCCAGCGAAGCCTTCATGTCGCTCACGTTGTAAGCCGCGTGCGCTATACCCGTTATCTTCATGGCAATACCCTCCCGATAATTATGCCTTTAACGGCGTTATGCGTATTATATCAGCGCCTTCGTGCGGCTGTCAACTTTACAGCCCGGCGTACCGTCAAACGTTTTCCCGCGCCGGGCGCACCGGATGCAGGAAAGCGCGGCAGGCGCGTAGAAATATATCTTCCTGACCCCGCAGGCGCTCGCGGACAGCGGATTCCCCTTCCCGGCGTTTTGCGGTAAAGGCGAAAATAAGGACGAAGAAAGTGCCGCAGTCCGGCGAAAGGTCCGTTTCCCCGGTCTCAAAGCCGGAAGACGGCTCCGAAGCAAGCGCAAGCTGTTCCGATATGACTTACAAAAGATGACTTATGAACAACGTATTATCTGACAGATCGGTGATACTGCCCGAAAGAAGGGTGCCCCTTCGCGGCAGCCGGGACGTTATCGTGGTCGGCGGCGGCATCGCGGGTATCTCCGCGGCGCTCTCTGCCCGGCGCGCGGGCGCGGAAAAGGTGCTTTTGATCGAGCGGGAGTACGCCCTGGGCGGGCTTGCGACCCTGGGTCTGGTGACCATATACCTGCCCCTGTGCGACGGCAAGGGCACTCAGGTGTCCTTCGGCATTGCGGAGGAACTGCTGCGCCTGTCCGTATCCAAAGGCGCGGAGGAGCCTGTCCCCGAATGCTGGCAGAGTCCCGCCGGCAGGGAGGAGCGGGCGAAACACCGGTTCATGTGCCGGTTCAACGCCAATCTGTTTGCCTGCCTTGCCGAAGAACTGCTCCGGGATTCGTCGATCGATATACTTTTCGGCGCGCAAGTGTGCGCCTGCGTGACCAAAGAGAAGCGTGTAACAGCCGTTGTGTGCCTTGACCGCGCGGGGAACATGAGCGCGTACGAAGCCGCCAGCTTCGCGGACGCCAGCGGGGACGCGGCTCTGTTCAGGTTTGCCGGCGCCAAGACCGTGGACTATCCGCTGGGCAACCGGCAGGCGGCGTGGTACTATTCCCATGAAAACTGCAGGCACGTCCTGCATATGCCGGGCCTGGCTCCCGCGCCCGGAGAGCGCGTCCGAGACGGTTTCACGGGCACGGACGGCGCGGAATTATCCGGAGTGATGGCAGACACGCACTCTGTTGTCCTGCGGGATTTCCTGAGCCGCGGCGAACTGTCGGATGACCATACGCTTACGATGCTGCCCTCCATCCCCCAGGTACGCATGTCCCGGCGCATAGCGGGCAGGGCGACGATGATGCTCGAGGACGGATCCGGGGCGTTTAAAGACAGCGTGGGCCTCATCTCCAACTGGAGGCAGGCGGGCCCGGTGTACGAACTGCCCTTCGGCGCCCTGAGCACGGATATCGAAAACCTGTTCGCCTGCGGCAGGATCGTGTCCGCGGACGACAGGATGTGGGATATAGTGCGGGTCATCCCCTGCTGCGCCGTATCGGGGGAAGCCGTGGGCATCGCGGTGCAAAAGGGCGGCAGCGCGGCCCTTGTACAGGCAGAACTGAATAAACGCGGCATACCCTTCCATATGGACCAACTGCCGCACTGAACACGAATATTAAACTCAGGGAGGTTTTTATGGCGGAATTCAAACTTTCTTACGGTTCGACCACAGCTACCGTCAGGCAGAAGGGCGCGCAGATCACTTCCTTCAAAGGCGCGGACAGACGGGAGGTCATCTGGCAGGCGGACCCCGATGTATGGGCTCAGCACGCGCCGGTACTGTTCCCCGTGTGCGGTTCGGTGAGGGACAACAAGATCAGGATCGGCGGCACCTTCTACCCCATGCCCAAGCACGGGTTTACCCGCAATCCGGAGTTCGAGCTCGGCCATCTGGGCGAGGATTTCATCGACCTGGTGCTGAGGGACAGCCCCGAGACCCGGGAGATGTACCCGTTCTCCTTCGCCTTCCACGTGACATACCGCCTGTTCGAGGGCGGCTACACCACCACATTCCTGGTGGAGAACCTTTCGGACAAGACCATGCCCGTGTGCGCGGGGGGGCACCCGGGCTTTGCCTGCCCCATGGAGGAAGGCGCCGCCTTTGAGGACTATACGCTCATATTCGACAAACCCGAAAAGGGCATGATCAGCATGGCGCCCGACGGATACCTTATCGACGGCGAAGAAAAACTGACTGCGTTCACGGACGCCCGCACGCTGCCGCTTAAGCACAGCCTGTTCGACAAGGACGCGCTTTTGTTCGCGGGGCTGAACAGCCGCGCGGTGAAACTCGTGCACAAAGACAGCGGCAAGGGCATATACTTTGAGTTCCCGAAGATGGAAGTGCTGGCGGTGTGGACAAAGCCCAAAGCCAACGCGCCCTACGTTTGCCTTGAACCCTGGCACGGCATGCCCGGCAGGGCAGGCGACGGCGACGACTTTGAAAGCAAGCCCTATGTGACGCTGCTTAAGCCCGGTCAGGTGTACACCAGCTGGTTCACGGTGAAACTGATCTGACGACGCCCGTGTATAAACATAAACCAAGCCCTCCGCAAAACCTGCGGAGGGCTTGGTTTATAATGCATGCGGTTTACGCGAACACTCTGAACAGCAGTCCTGCTGCGATGAATATGATGCCCACGGTTATCCAAGGCATGAACGTCCAGCCTTGTTTGGAGCGTTTTTCCATTTTGATCCGGCTGTATGTGCGCAGGTCCTCATACCTGCGGGTGCCGAACTGGGAAAACGCGTAACCGAATATGTCGAAGGAGCCGTTATAGCTCACGCACCACAGCAGTCCCAGCAGCACGCACACCGCGCCGCCGGTGGTGAGGGCGGAATAATACGAAAACAGCTGCGTAAAGCTGCTTTGGTACAGCACCGCTAAGGCTGCCGCCGCGCCGATAAGCGCGGCGGCCAGGTAATGCCCCCAGTGATGCCTGAACAGTCGGGCAGTCAGGCTCATTTCTTAAGCTCCGCCTGATAGCGTTCAAACTCGGCCTGGTTGCAGTACACGAAGTGGTCCTTGGTCAGCTCCCTGAGCTGCGGCAGATCGCCGTTCCCGTATTCGTGTTTCGAGGGATCGTACAGTATCCTCTCCCTGGTACGCTCGGAACGCGGGTTGGGCTTGGGGATGGCTGACAGAAGCGAGCGGGTGTAGGGGTGCATGGGGTTTTTGAACAGCTCGTCGCTGGGCGCCTTCTCCACCACCTTGCCGAAGTACATGACCACGATGCTGTCGCAGAAGTACTTGACAACGCTCAGGTCGTGGGCGATGAATATGATGGACAGGTTGAGTTCCCGCTTAAGATCGTTGAGCAGGTTGATTATCTGCGCCCTTATGGACACGTCCAGCGCGCTTATGGGCTCGTCGCAGATAAGCAGCTTGGGGTTCATGATGAGCGCGCGGGCAATGCCGATCCTCTGGCGCTGTCCGCCGGAGAACTCGTGGGGATAGCGGCTGGCGTGTTCTTCCACCAGACCCACCGTCTCCAGCATCTTTACCACCTTTTTGTGGTTTTCCTCCTTGTTGCGGAAGCCCTGTATGCGCAGACCCTCCTGGATGATATCCTCGACCGTCATGCGGGGATCCAGGGAATCGATGGGATCCTGGAATATCATCTGGATCTCGTTTAACAGACGGCGGCTCACATGCTTGTTGTCGAACTTGATCTGGCGGATCTTCGCCTTCTGCTCCACCTTGGTGTAGTGCAGGGCGTCCTTGATCTGCTTGATCTCGTCGGCGTCGGCGGACGCGGAAAGCTGCTTGAGCCTTTCCTTGCCCCTGATGCGGGTCCACTTGATCTCCTTGCGGTTCCAGCGGGTGCCGCCGCTTATCCTGACGCCGCGATAGTACACGGAGCCGGAAGTGATGTCGTACAGGCGGATGATGGAGCGTCCGGTTGTGGTCTTGCCGCAGCCGCTCTCTCCCACTATGCCCAGGCACTCGCCTTCCTTAAGGTCGAAGGACACGTTGGACACGGCCTTCAATTTCTGCCGCTTCGCGCCTTTGCCGAAGAAGAAAAACTGCTTTAAGTGCCTTACGGACAGTAGTATTTTCTGGTCTCTCAGTTCGGGCTTCTGCTTTACGTGGGGATTGATATGGTAATGACGGTTGAACTCCTCCAGGGAGTCCAGGGCGGCGTCCAGTTCCTTTTCGTCCTCGTGATCGTCGGCCAGCTTCACGCTCTCCGGGATCTCGCTTAAGGACAGCGCCTCGCGGTTCTCTTCTTTGGAGTTGTCAAACATTTCTCTCAATTTGCTCATTTGTTTCCCTCCCCCAAAGAGATCTTGATGCGCTCGGACACGATCTTGGGCATTTCGACCTTGGGAGCACGCTCATCCAGCAGCCAGGTGGCCGCGTAGTGCGTGTCGCTCAGCTTGAAATACGGAGGCGCTTCCTCGAAGTCGATGTTCATCGCGTACTTGCTGCGCTCGGCAAAAGCATCGCCCTTGGGCGGACGGATCATGTCCGGCGGGGTGCCCGGTATGGACTCCAGCTTTTCCTTGCTGTCCACGTCGGGTATGGAAGACAGCAACGCCCAGGTGTAGGGATGCTTGGGCTCGTAGAATATTTCGTCCGCAGTGCCGTATTCCACTATCTTGCCCGCGTACATGACCGCGACCCTGTCCGCCATGTTGGCGACGACGCCCAGGTCGTGGGTGATGAAAATGCAGCTTAACTGCCTTTCCTTCTTGATGCGGTTGATAAGCTCCAGTATCTGCGCCTGGATGGTAACGTCCAGAGCGGTGGTGGGCTCATCGCAGATCAGTATCTCCGGAGACGCGGTGAGCGCTATGGCGATAACGATCCTCTGCCTCATGCCGCCGGAAAACTCGAAGGGGTACTGGTTATAGCGCCTCTCCGGCTCGGGGATGCCGACTTCCTTCATTATGGCCAGCGCGCGGCGCTTGGCTTCCGCCTTGGTGATAGAGAGCTTGTTGTCAAACTCTTCATTTTCCTGGGCGATAAGCTGTTTTGCCTTGGCTTTGTCCTCAGCGGTCACGGCCTTGGAAAGCTGGTTTTTGAGCTCCGCGAGCTTGGCCTTGTGTTCGCCGGTGACCTGAGCTTTGTACTCCGCCACCTGCTTTTTGGCCTTTTTCTCGGTCTCGTTGAGGATCTCTTTATATTCCCTGGCTTTGCCCTCGTACTGCGCGCGGGTCTGCTGCTCGAACTGCTTGAACTCGGCTTTCTTCTGCTTAATGAGCGCCTTGGTAGCAGCGAGCTGCTCCTTGGTCTGCCCTTCCGCGGCCTTCGCCTCGGCGATGAACGCGTCCAGCTTCTTCTTTTCGGTGTCGATGGCGATGTTCATTTTCGCCAGCGTGTTCTTGTAGCGGATCAGATCGTCGCTGATAAGGTCGTTGTACATCAGACGGAGCTTGTCCGCGTTGAGCAGCATCGCCTCGGTGATCTGCTTGCCGATCTTGACGATGGGGTTCAGGGAGGACAGGGGATCCTGGAAGATCATGCCGATCTTATGGCCGCGGATCTTGTAGAACTCCTCTTCGCTGACCTCCAGCAGATTCTCGCCCCTGTAGATGATGTTGCCGCCGGCGATAATGGCATTGTTTGCCAGTATGCCCATTATGGCTTTGGAGGTAACGGATTTGCCGGAGCCGCTCTCGCCCACTATGCACAGGGTCTCGCCCCTGTACAGGTCGAAGGACACGTCCCTGACCGCCTTTAATATACCGTTGTCGGTCTTAAAGTTGATGACGAGGTTATTTACAGAAAGTACCTTTTCCGCCATCTTATTCACTTCCCTTCAAGGACGGATTGAACGCGTCTCTCAGGCCGTTGCCGAACAGGTTGAAGCTTACCATCATAAGCGCCATCACCACGGCGGGGAAGATGACGAGATTGGGGTAAATGCTCAGGTACTGCTGGTTGTTGCTCATCATGACGCCGAAGGACTGCACGCCCTGCAGACCCAGGTTCAGGTAAGCCAGCGTGGCTTCGGAGTAGATGGTGGAGGGGATCATCAGCACGCTCGCGGTGATGATGGTGCCCATGGAGTTGGGCAGTATGTGCTTGAATATCAGCCTCATGTCACTGGAACCCAGCGTGCGGCTGGCCAGCACGTACTCCCTGCCCTTGAACCTGTAGAACTGCGTTCTGGTGCGGTGGGCGGTGCCCATCCAGCCCGTCATACACAGTGCCAGGAAGAAGGTGAAGAAGTTGTTGCCCAGGTGCAGTATGAACAGCGTCATCATGACTATCCACGGAATGCCGCCCAGTATATCGCAGAAGCGCTCCATGAACAGGTCGACATTGCCGCCGAAGTAACCGCTGACCGCGCCCCAGACCAGGCCGAAGGCGAAGCAGAACGCCGCCGTGCACAGGCCCAGTATCAGGCTGGTCCTGAGACCCGCGAATGCACGCTTGAACAGGTCGAAACCCGAAGCGTCGGTGCCCAGCAGGAACTTGGGCATGGACTTGTAACCCATCTTGCGGAAGTTGTAGCCTCTGCCCGTTATGGAGTTCAGCTTCTTGGTGCGGCTGTTCACGCTCTGCTCCACCACTTCGTCGATGGGGCAGTCGTCGGTCAGGCGCTTAAAGCTCTCCGGGCCGGCCTTCTCGTCATATTCGCACCAGCCCGCGTCTACCCAGCGCTTGAGCTCGGTGGCGGAGTAGGTCACCAGGTCGGCGTTGCCGTACACCAGTTCATATGTGTCGATGACGTAGTCGCAGTAGTAGATAACGCTGTTGTGCACGCCTTTGCGGCCGGAGCACGCCCAGTAGCCGTCGGCGTTCTTGTCCGCCAGCACTACCATCTGGGTAGCATCGGTAAAGCTCACAGCTTTGAGCTGCTCGGCGTTTTTGCCGGACTCGGTCGTCAGCTCGACGCTCTCGACCAGTATATACCTGAACGCGTCGGCGGAAGACTTAAGGTCGAACACCACCTGCGCATTGAGGGCAGTCTTGCCCGCGTCGCTCAGCGCCTTGCTGATGTCGAAATCTATCTCGGAATAGTCGCTCGAAAAGTCCCTTACGATGATCTCGGTGCCGTCTTTGCTCTTTAAAAACACCCTGTACTCGCCAAGACGGCTGCCCTGCACGTCGTCCTCGGCGTCCAGTTTGATCTTCAGGCGGTAGCCGCCCGCGGCAGTGAAGCTGATGTCCTTGGACATCATGTACACGTCCTTGCCGTCCACGGCGGCGTCGGTGGCCATCATAACGAAGCCGTTGCTGCCGTAGATGTTGGCGGCGTCTATCAGGGTGGGCTCGGGATCGACGCTTATGCTCACCAGGGATGCCTGCAGCGATGCGATGGAGTATTTGTCGCTCACAGCGGGCACGCCGTTCGCCCTGTCGTACACCACGCGCTCGCTCTTGCGGGTGCCGTCCCAGAAACCCGTGCCGCTTTCGAACAGCTTGGGCGCCAGGAACTTCTCCGTGGTGTTGACGTTGGTGATGTTATAGGGGGAAACCACGGGCACCACTATCGTCAGCAAAATGAGGATCGCAAGGATGATCGCGGCGATAACGGAGGATTTGTTCTTGCAGAAACGCCTGAACGCGTCCTTGGCAAAAGTGGTAGGCCTGCTTTCCAGCTTTTTGTCCATTATGCGGGTGTTGGACTGCACCAGCTTAAATGAATCGGGGTTGAATCTGTTCTCTTTTTCCATCACTTCTTCGCCCCCATTCTGATCCTGGGATCAATAAAGCCGTAGCTCAGATCCAGCACCACGCCCGCCAAAAGCGAGATGGTGGTGAATATGGCCATGTCCACGAATAGTATATCGTAGTCCTTATAGTTAAGAGACAATATGAACAGCTTGCCTATGCCGGGGATGCCGTACAGGTTTTCAAGTATCATGCTGCCGCCGATCATGCCGATGAACTCCGCCAGTATGCTGGGGAAGATGGGCACCATGGCGTTTTTGAGCGCATGGCGCACTATCGCCTGCCTGCGGGTAAGGCCCTTGATGCGGGCGAGCAGCAGGTATTCGCTCTCCATTACTTCGCACAGCTCCGCACGCACAAAGCGGCAGTAGTAGCAAACGGAAGAGAAGGAAAGGCAGAACACGGGGATTATATAACCTTTGATTTTCGTCCAGGTCGATGCCGTGTCCGCCGGCCAGCTGGAAGGCAGCCAGCCCAGGTCATAGGCAAAGATCCTGAGCACAAAACATATAAGCACGAAACTCGGCACGCTTATAAAGATCATCACCATGGTGGAAATGGAATGATCCGTCAGGGTGTTCTTTTTAAGCGCAGCCCATATTCCCAGCAGAAGTCCCAGCGGCACCGAGAATATGACCGAGAATATATTCAATCTCATTGAGTACCAGATCCGGCTCATTATGATGACCGAAGCCGATACGTTGGGCTGGAAGCTCTTGGAATAGCCCCAATCCCATTTGGTCACCACGTTTTTGATCCAGGAGCCGTACTGCTCCAGAACGGGGACCTTATAGTAATAAAAGCAGGAACCCCTCTCTATGGGAGACCTGTACAGGTATTCGCCGTACATGGCGTTGTATTCGCTTACGATCGGCGCATCCTTGATGAGTTTGAACCGATAGACATAACCCAGATTATACTGCTTGTCAAAGTAAGCTATCTGCTGCTGATCGCCGCCTATGGGCCGCTCGAAGGGCAGCAGCTTTACCAGAATAAACGTGAGGGAAAGAATGATGAACGCCGTAACGAAGGCCAACACCACTCGCTTAAGTACGTATTTCCCCATGGAAATCACCCTTTCATAGGTTTATGGAAGAATGATCCGTATAAAATCGCTTTTCTCCCGGACAGCAAAAAAACGCCTTCGCAAGGCAGCATATCCGGGGCAAATAATCAACGGTCAGAGCTTCCTGACTGGCGCATCGGGCAACACTTCCGCTCCGCGTCAGTAACCGCACAGCGAAGGGGCATAAAGCCCCCTTCACTGCGGGAAAGGCGGTGCGGGACTGCGCCCGCGCCGCCCTTGATAAGTTTGGTGTATTAGGCCGCGGTCTCGGCTTCGGCGGGAGCCTCTTCGGCTTCGGCGGGAGCCTCGGCTACTTCGGGAACCTCGAAGTTGTCGGTCACGGAGTAATACTGGCCGGCAGATACGGAGCCGTTGAACTCGAGATCATAGTAGATGTCGAATCCGGTGTCGCCCGCGGGTTCGGCGCTGGTGCCGCTGCCGGTAGCGTAATCGGCGGCGAGTTCAGCGGGAACGGTGAAGGTCACGACCAGCACGCCGTTGCCCTTGTCCTCGACCTCGAACTCTACGGGAGCCTCATCATACTGGCCGTCGCCGTTGTAGTAGCGCTCGTAGTTGCAGCACTCTATATCGGTCACGGTAACAGCGGTGATCTCGGGCAGGGTGGAAGCGATGGTGAAGGAACCGGTGTAGGTCTCGTCCTCGTTCTTCACGATGGGCTCGTACACGAAGGTCAGCTGCGGCTTGTTCTGGCCGGCAGAAGCGATGACCTGAGAGTTGACGGCGTTGTACAGAGCGTCAAAGCTCCAGCGCATGTCGTCATAAACGATGGGATACGCGTCGGGATCGTTGGTGTCCACGCCCCAGTTCAGGGTGAAGGAACCGGAGATGTCCTGATCGGAGGACAGCACGGACACGAATCCGATGGGATCCAGGCTGTTGCCGCTGATGGAGCCGAAGCCGATGTCGAACTGGCCGACCATCATCTTGTTGTAGTAAACATCGCTCCAGGCGTTGCCTACCCAGAAGTTGACGGAGAGCTGATACTTGCCGCCGGTCACGGACTCGTCGTTGAAAGCGGTCTCGATGAAGTTCTTGATCTCGTTGTGGTACTGCTCCTCATGAGTGGGGTACATCCACGCGATCTCGATGTTGACAACGGTGGGTTCTTCGGCGGTGCCGGGGGTGTAAGCGCCTTCAGCTTCCAGCTCGGTCATGGCCAGACGGAAGTAGTCGCGGGCCAGCTCCAGGCTGTAGCCGTAGCCGTCGGTGTCCTCGAGCAGGGTCTCAACGGCCTTCTTGTGGGCCTCGGTCACGGAGTAGGACAGACCGTTCTCGGGGTCAGACATGTAGTTGGAAGCCAGGTAGTCCACAGAGGGGATGCTGCCGCGGGCGTTGGCGAAGGTCAGGCGGTCGATGGAGTAGGACAGCGCCTGGATGAAGTGATGGTTGCCAACAGCGGGCTTGAGATCCCAGTAATCTTCTTCAGCGTTCTGGGCTACGACGCCGTCGGTGCCGAACAGGTAGGTCCAGGTGTCGTAATCGCAGGCGTTCACGTTGAGCTTGAAGTTGGAGGTACCGGTGGTGGAACGGGTCCTGGGGTCGTTGCGGTACTCGTCCAGGTGAGCCTGGGGAATGCCGACAGCGTCAATATGCTCTGCCAGGAACTCGTTCAGAGCGGCTTCGGTGTCGTTGGCAGCCGCGGTGAGGATCTTCACATGGATGCCGGGGATGGAGTACTTGGTATCGGCGAACACGTAGTTGGGGTTCTTCTTGTACACGATCTGCTGATCCTGGTCGTAAGTCTCCACGAAGTACGCGCCAACGGTCAGAGCGTTGTCGGCGGGAGTCTCGGTGGAATCCTCGTTGTAACCGAGGTAATTCTTAACGGTGGTCAGTTCAACGAACTCCTGGGGAACGGGCATGTACAGGGAAGAAGCGATGTAGTACATGCAGTAGAACTGGGTCTGCTCCTCGGTGAAGGTCACTTCGAAGTAGTTCTTGCCGTCTTCCTCATAGGCCTTGATGCCGACATTCTCCCACGCTTCGGCGTTAAAGCCTTCGGCGGTGGCATTGTAGAAGTCCTTGGCACCCGCGATGGCGCCGCTCTTCATGTTGGCGAGCTCGGTGCCGCGGTACAGATTGTTGGCCTGGGTGAGCAGCAGCTGGAAGGCATACTCGTAGTCTTCCAAGGCTACGGGGCGGCCGTTGAAGGCCTGGCGGCTCTCCAGCTTGGAACCGGTGGTGTATACGAGGCCGTCGGCTTCGCCGGTGCGGATCTCGAATCTCCAGGTGCTGGCCATGCCGTCGCCGTCCTCATCGTTGACCGCAACGGGCTTTTCCTTGGCCAGCTCGGGCACCCAGTCATAGCCGTCCTTGGTCTCGTTCATGAAGTTGGTGTAGAAGGAAGCGCCCTGATAGCCGTACAGGTCGCCGACCTGAGAACCCTGATCGTTCAGGTAGTTCAGAGTGCCGGGATCGCTGGTCTCGTAAATGTGGTAGTAGCGGACCCAATCAGGATTGGTCTCGTACTCCAGATCGGCGGTGATGGCGCCTTCGGCCAGGATGCCGAAGCCGTAACCGACGATGTAGTTCTCGGTGCCCAGGGTCACGCGGGGGTTGTACATGCTGTAGCCGCCGTTCTCAAACAGAGACACGCCGGTGATGCCGGTGCTCACGGCATAGCGCTCCAGGATGCCCAGGATCTCGGTCCTCTCGGCATTGGAGAGCTTCTTGTAGCTGTACAGACCGTCAGCGGTGGGTACCGCAGCCAGCACGGCAGCAAACGCTGCATCGTAAGCGGCCTCTACCTCGGCGACAGTGCCCGCTTCTTCGATTGCAGCCTTGCCGGCCTCAATGGCGGCGTCCACAGCGGCGAGGTGTTCCTCACCCAGCTGCTCGGCAATTGCGTTATAGGCGACATCCAGGTCATATTCGATATAGGCCTTGAAGTCGTCCTCGTCCATGTAAGCGCCGTCCCAGGCAGACTCTTCCGCGAAGGCGGAGACCATGCCCAGAGCCATGACGAGCGCTAACACGATGGCTAACAATTTCTTCATGGATATACCCTCCTATAGTAATCACAGTCAAAACTGCTATTTTATTATTATATAGCTGTACAAAAAGCCTGTCAAGGTTAGAACGCAAATAATAACACAAACTTATGCAATGTTTGCATGAAAAACTGCATCTTTGAGCTGTTTTATGCGTTTTTTGCCTGCATATGCAGTTTTTGAACACTTTCCCGCCAAATCGGGCCGCGGCTCGGTCCCGAAGCTGCAAAAAACAGGCGGCATTCGTGCCGCCTGTATCGATACCGATCCCGCCCGCGCGGGGTCAGTCCGCGCTTTCGCCCCTTATGCCCCTGAACGCCTCATTTAGTAGCGCCCGGCTTTCGTCCTCCATAATTCCGCCGTCGCAAAAGCAGAAATTCGGGAACGCGGGGTCCTCGGGTATCCTGTACACGCTGCCGCAGCAGCCGTACCGCTCATCCTTCGCCGCGTACACGAGGCGGCTTATGCCGCATAAGGCGATCGCGCCCGCGCACATGGGACAGGGCTCCAGCGTAACGTACATCACTGCGCCCCTTAGCGCGTACCTGCCCGCCTGCCTTATCACCAGCATTTCGGCGTGGGCAGTCACGTCTCCCGTCTGCTGCACCCGGTTGCGGGCGGAAGCGATGACCTGTCCGTCCTTCACTATCACGCAGCCCACGGGGATCTCCCCCGCTTTAAGGGCAGCTTGCGCCTCGCTTAAAGCGAGGCGCATGTATTTCGCATCCGTTTCGGTGAAGCTCACAGCTTAAAGCCCATCTTCTTCAGGTTTTCGGCGGAGATGCTCATCTGGCCCAGGGGATCCTCCATGTCGGACGCGTTGTCCTGCTCGACTTCGGCGTACAATACGCCCGTCTCCTCGCAGGCTTTTTTGATCTCCTGCCACTCCAGGTTGCCGCAGCCCACGGGCACCATCACGGAGAAGGTGCCGAAGGAGGCGTTGCCCATCATGTCCTTAAAGTGCATGACGTCCATGCGGCCGTTGACTTTCCTTATCCAGCTGACGGGGTTCGCGCCGCCCGCCTGCACCCAGAAGGTGTCCAGCTCGAACTGGGCGTTGTCGCCCAGGTAATCGTACAGCACGTCCATGCCCATGTGCCCGTCTGGGAAGCGGTTGAACTCGAACATGTGGTTGTGGTACACGAAGGTGATGCCTTCGTCCTTCAGCTTCTTCGCTATGCCGTTCATCTTGAGGGCGAAATCGCGGTAGCCTTCCCAGCTGGTCTTATACTCTCCCGGCAGGCCGCCTATGCCCGCGTAACGGCAGTTCCAGATGTGATGGCGGCGGATAAGGTCGTCCAGCCCCTCGTCGAAGTCCTGCATGGAGTTGTGGGTCACCACACACTGTAAGCCGTGCTTTTTCAGCATGTCGGCATAAAACTCCGGCTCTATGGCCCTGTTCTGGCCGCTCAGCTGGCAGGTGGTATAGCCCATGGCGCTTATGGCCGCGAAGGTGTCGTCGATCGACTGCTTATCCTGCATCAGTTTCCTTACGGAATACAGCTGCGCGCCGGTTACAAAGTTCTTCATAGCCTTTCCTCCCCATTATGTTTAGTGGCAATTGCCTTGCTTTAACGCCACCGCGCCCATGAACGCGGCGAATATCGCTTTCGAGGGCTCGTCGTCCAGCATTTCCGGGTGCCACTGCACGCCCACTATGAAGCGCGAGCGGTCGATGCACTCTATGCCCTCCACCGTGCCGTCGGGCGCCAGCGCGCTCACGCGGAAACCCTCCGCCAGTTCGTCCACCGCCTGGTGGTGCAGGCTGTTTACCTGTATTTCCGCCTGGCCCACGGCAGCGAGCAGGCGCGTGCCCCCGGCGATGGTCACGGTGTGGAAGTAGCCTGCTTCCGTGGGCTGGCGGTGGATAAAGCCCCTCTGGGAGGGCAGGTCCTGGACCAGCGTGCCCCCGAAGCCCGCGTTTATCATCTGGCAGCCCCGGCAGATGCCCAGTATGGGCAGGCTGCGCTGCATCAGCAGGGGAAACAGGTTCATTTCCATTTCGTCCCGCTTTATGCTGGGCTCGCCGCACTCGGGCAGCTTGTCCTGGCCGTAGAATGACGGCTTAAGGTCGCCTCCGCCGGGAAAAATGTAGCCGTCTATCTGCAGCACTTCGCCCAGCAGCTCGTATAATCTCAGAGTCTCCCAGCTGAGCGGGCGCACTTCGCCGCCCATTTCCTCGACGATCCTTTGTATGTTGCGGTTTACGCGTATTCCGTCCGAATACTTGGCGCAGGTCACGCCTATAACAGGTTTAGACATAGCTTATTCCTCGATCTTCACAGGTTTGCCGCATGAGAGCCTTCCCTCCGGGCAGTGCCCCAGTATGGCGCAGCTGGGACCGTAATATCTGAACAGGGGCCTGAACCCTTCCATAAGGCAGCACAGCATCTCCCTGGACAGCTCCCGTATCTCCCACTGGGCGCGGGCGCAGGTCCTTAAGCGCAGGTAGTGCTTGAGCTCCCGGGCGTTCATGCCGAACAGCACGCTCAATGTGTTGCCCGCCATGGCGAAATAGCTGATCACCTGCGGGTCCGAAACGAACTTCCGCGCCGCCAGAGTGTTGGCTTTGAACGCGTTTTCGTAGATCCTGAGCGCCTCCGGGTCCTTCTTCACGCTTTCCGGCACGATGTACGTGTTGGTCAGAAGCGCGCAGGCTACGGGCCGCACGATGAGCGTCTGCATCCTGTGGCGGGTCAGATGCGTGAGCCCCGCCAGCGAGATCGCGGAAAAGCGGAAGGTGTAGTTGAGCAGTTCCAGCTCCCTCGGGCGCTCGTCCTTGACCAGCTCCTTAAGGCTCATTTCCGACCTGCCTGCCGCCGCAAGCGCGGCTTTGAGCAGATTTTCCGGCTGCGCAGGCGCGCCGGTGACCTCCGCCTCGCCCTTTACGGGCGCGGGATCGGGTATTTCGTCTATTTCGGGCAGAGCCGGATCGCACTTGCCCGGGTCCTTGTACGCCAGCGCCACGCCGGGGAACACTTCGTCCAGCTGCGCCTTGAGCATCTCCCCCAGGCGCTTTATCTCGTCATAGCCGCTCAAGCGTCCCGCGGTCATGTCAAAGACCACCTTGGACAGCTCCCGGGCGTTCAGGCTCATTATGAAATTGCTCCTGAAACAGTAAGGCAAAACGAACCTGGCGTCTTCCACCGGTATGCCAAGGGCGCACAAGTCCGAATACGCCCTGAACAGCCCGTCCATGTTTTCCCGGTACAGGCTCAGTTTTTCTTCGCTCAGTCCTTCCGGCGTCACGTAACCCGCGCCGGCGAAGTCCACGTAACGTCTGGACTTGACCGTGTAGGCAGCCAGGCGGTGTTCGATCATCGCCTGCTCGGTCATCACGCTCACGTCGTTGAACGCCAGGGTGAAGTATGCGTGCTCGATTATGGTGTTGTGGCCGCTGGACAGCACTTTTTTGACCAGTTTAAGGTCCTTTTCCCTGTCTCCGCACAGGGCGAACATCTCAAGCGCCGTGCCCTTGCCGGTGGAGATCCTGCCCCCCAGCGCGCTCACCGCCACGCCGTTTTGGGAAAACCCGATTATCCTGACGCTGCCTTTGTCCATTTCAGCCTCCGATCAAAGTACTTATGAATTTATAGGCGCATACGGCTGCCGCGGCGGCAAGACCCCCGGCGATGGGCAGCTTCGCGCTGCGCAGGGGGCTGAGTGCCAGTATCATGCACATCTTTTCCAGCGCCTCTTCGGTGCCGCGCCCGAACCCCTTCCGGTTCGCCCAGATCTTCTGGGCCACCCGCCGCCTGGCCCACAGAAGGTATATGACCAGCGCGGATACCAGCAGCACCAGCAGTGTCGCCCACACGCTCTTGAAAATGAAGGTCACCAGCAGCGTGAGCATGGCCACGAACACGAACACGCTGGACGCGGCGCTTTTCGCGGCAGCCCTGCGGCTGGCGACGCCTATGGCCGTGAACGCCCGGTCCCTGTCCTGCGCCACATGCTTATAATAGAAATTATACAGCTCCTGCGCGTCCGCCTCGGAGATGTTCACTTCCCGCCTTTGGCCCCGTTTGCCGGGCCTGATGCAGTTTCTTACGGCGGTCTCAAACGCCAGCATGTGCTTTTTGCGCGCCGCTGTGCTCACGTCCATAAAAAACCGCCTCCGTGGTCAGATTTGCTATATTCTACCACGAAGGCAGTTAAAACACAATAGCCGAAAACTCCTAACGTCTTATAAGCTCTCCCACGTCCTCGACCGTCACTTCGTCCCCTTCCACGCCCGTCATGCTCACGTTTTCCAAGGTGACTTTGTCTACAAAGCGGGCATAAATGCCCTTTCTGACGCTGGGCTCTACGCCGCAGGCCATGACGGGGCTCATGGGCTCGGCGTGTGCGTCCATGGCGAAAACGCAGTCCTTGAGTCTGAGCTCCCGGGTGGGGTTCTCCGGCAGCCCCAGCATATACGCGCAGCACGCCTGGCAGTCGGTCGCCGTCACGCGCTCGAAGGTCACGCTGCCGATGGTGGGCGTTCCCTCGTCCACGGGCTGCTTTTCCCGGCTCTGTACGTAGGGCCCCTTGCCGTCCGCGTCGCAGAAATACATGGCGTTCACGGTGAGAGGCGCTTTTACGCGGACCATTTTCACGTCCGTGAACTCTATGTCGTCTATCACGCCCCACTTGCCGCGGCCCCGGCGGGTCTTTATGCGCAGGCCCCTGTCGTTGCCCTCCATAAGGCAGCTGTGTACCCGCACGTGTTTTACGCCGCCGCTCATCTCGCTGCCCACGGTCACGCCGCCGTGACCGTCCAGCATCAGGCAGTACGCGATCTCTATGTCTTCGCAGGGGGTCTTATACTCTTTTCCCATGTACATCTTGCCGGACTTGATGGCGATGCAGTCGTCGCCGGTGGAAAAGCGCGTGCCCAGCACCTTTACGCCCGAGCAGCTTTCCGGATCGAAGCCGTCCGTGTTGGGGCTTTTCCTGGGCGCGGTGACCCTGACGCTTATGAAGGACAGGTCGCGGCTGAAGCAGGGATGCAGGTTCCAGGAAGGAGAATTGATAAAGTGCACGCCCTGCACGGTAACGTGCTCGCAGTCCCTAAAGTACAGCATCCTCGGGCGCGCAGGTTTGTCGCCCGTCTTGGGGTTTAGCCACCAGCCCGCTTCGCCGCCCCGCCCGTTCACGGTGCCTTCGCCTATGATGTTCACGTTCTTAAGACCAAACCCGTTTATCGCGGAGGCGCGGCTTACGTGGGCTTCGCCCTCCCAGCCGCCGATTATATATTCGCCGTGTGCGTTTTTCGCGTCCGCCCTTCCGGGCAGCACGGGGAAGGCGTTCATATCGGTGCACAAAAGCAGCTGGGCGTCTTTTGCGATCTCCAGGGTGATGCAGCTTTTAAGGAACAGGGGCAGCACGTGGTAGCTGCCCTCCGGGATCAGCACCCTGCCGTTTTCGGGACACGCGCATATGGCGGCCTGTATAGCGGGAGTGAGTCGGTCTCCCCGTCGCCCTTCGCGCCGAAATCCCGCACGTTCAGGCAGCAGTACTCGTCTTTGGTGCGGAAAGACAGCGTTTCCGCGCTGCATCTGACCTCGTACTCAGTGTCCGGATCAAGCCCGTACAGGCTGATAACGCTGGTCTCGCCGCTGACGGGGCTTCCGTTCACGTAAAGCGTGTACGCTTCCCTTGAATAATAATCGCCCTTTTCGTCGATCAAAAGTGCCGCGCTCACCGCGCTCACATATAAAAGCTTCATGCCTGCCTCCCTATTTTGCCGCCAGTTCGTACTCAACTGCCGCCTGCAGGAAACCGCCCGCGGCCTTAAGGTCGTTGCGGATTATGTCCTCGCTCATGTAGTAATCGAAGGAACCGTCCCGGTAGGGCGTGTTGCCCAGACCTGCCACCTTGCAGCACTTGGCGATGAAAAACTCACCGTCGTCCATCTGCCCAAGGAAGTTCAGCTGCACCTGCCTGAAGCTGTACTGCGCCTCTTTTCCATATCCTTCCGGCAGCAGCCCCAGCCGCGCGCCTTTCAGTATGGCGCAGGTGATAAGGCAGCTGGCGGAGGACTCCAGATAATTGCCGCGCCTGTCCGGGCAGTCCAGCACCTGGTACCACACGCCGTCGCAGCGTATGGAGAGCAGTTCTTCGCTGACTTTGTTGAAGATCTCCAGCACGCGGGGATAGTATTTGCTGTCCTTCGGCAGCAGTTCCAGGCTGTCCGCCAGCGCTACCATGTACCAGCCCATGGCCCTGCCCCAGGCGTGAGGCGCGAGACCCGTCTCCCTGTCCGCCCAGGGCTGCAGTCTGTCCTCGTTCCAGGCGTGACGGTTGAGGCCCGTGGCGGGGTCGTAGGTCTTCTCATAGGCGAGTATCAGCTGCATGGCGGCGTCGTCTATGGCGTCCGCGTCGTGCCCGAACTCCAGTTCGTACATCAGGTAGAACGGCACGCACATATGCTGCCCGTCCAGCCACATCTGGTTCTGGTATATTTTCTTGTGCCAGAAACCCCCCGCCTTGGTGCGGGGCTGGTCGTCCAGCTGGCTCCTTAAGAGTTTTACGGCTTTTAGGAAGCGCTCCTCCCCCGTGCGCTTGTACAGGTATATGAGTTCCTTGCCTATGCACAGCAGGTCCAGGTTGTAGCTTTCAAGTTTATAGTCCCTTATCTCTCCTTCGGGGGAGATGAACGTATCCACGGCGTCGTAGATGTAGTCGTAGTACTTTTTGTCCCCCGTCAGGGCGTACAGCGCCTCCATGCCGCGCCACACCACGGAATAATCGTAGCTCCAGCGGGCGGTGAGCAGTCCGCAGCGCTTCATCAGGCTGTCGGCGAACTTGCGGGCAGAATCGTTTACAAACTCGGTCACCATATCCGGTCCTCCTTGAGCGCTTCGGCGATCATTTCCGCCACACGGGCGGCGCCTGTCTGGCTTAAATGTGAATTGTCCGCCACGCCGTCCGGGTAGTTAAAGTGTCCCTTCGGCGCGTGGCAGTACCATGTTTTGGACGCTTCGGCGCCCTCCGCTTCCAGCAGAGGCGCCGCCATGCGTTCCAGGTCTATGAGCTTGACTCCCCTTTGCAGCGCCAGCGTGCGTATGGCATCGGGATACTCACCGTGGGTGGGTATCAGTCTTCCGTCCTCCCCGAACCGCCTGCAAGGCATGGGCGTGAGCAGCACGGGCAGCGCACCCTGCCTGATCGCCGCGTCTATGAACATGTTCAGGTATTCCGGGAAGGTCACGCGGGCGTCGGTGTGCCTTTCGGCGTCCGCCTTCTCGTCATTGTGGGAAAAAGCTATGAGCAGCGCATCGCCGGGACGCAGGCACAGCTCTATGAAAGAGAGCCGCTTCTCGGCGATAAAGCTTTTGCTTGAGCGCCCGTTCCTGGCCTCGTTCTGCACATATACGTCGGGAAGGAACGCCTGTATCTCCTGCCCCCAGCCCCGCATGGGGTATTCGTTAGCAGGCTTGTCCGCACAGATGGAATCTCCCGCAAGGAACACGGTGGCTGCGCGCCTGTCGGGCCGCCACTTGTCGCTGCCGCCTATGACAGATGGAAGCGTGAGCTGCCCGGCTTCTTCCCGGGTGAGCCGCTTTTCCGAGGGATGCCGCGCCGAAAGCTCGCTGCGCGCGCCCGTCGTGCCGTACTCCTGATACCGCCAGGTGACCGGCTTTTCCGCGTTCCAGTCCGCAAAACCCTGAGGCGCCGCATGCTCGTCCATATCGCAGGAAATAAACGCGGTGCGGGCATATTTGCGCCAGGGGCGCCCCAGATACGCTTCACCCTCGCCGCATTCGCCCGTGAGGCGGCAGTTGCTGAACACGAAACCGTGGGGCTGCGTTTCGGGAGTGTTCGCTGCGGTGTACCAGCCGCCCCGCGCGTTCATGAACAGCGTGCAGCTTTCGAACCAGCAGCGATAGGGGCCGAAAATGAAGTCCACGTCTCCCCGGATATAACAGTTTTCAAAGTATTCCCGGGCAAAAGTGGGCGGGCAGTCGCCTACGCTTTCCACCACCTGCGCCCTGCCGCGCCTGCCATGAATGTCATTTACGACCTTCTCCATAAGCGGACCGCAGAACAGCGTGTCCTGGTGGGCGATGAGCTTTATGTTCCTGAATGCGCCCCTGTCGCCCGTAGCGTACAGCGCTACCGCCTGGCCCGCCTGCCTGCCGTCCCCCGCGTCGTTGCGGATCGTCAGGTTCTCCATCTCCACCCTGTCGCCGGTAACTATCACCGTCGCGGACAGGAACGTGCCCTTTTCCCTGCCTTCGCCGTCAAGATCCTTTGCGCACGCCGAAGCGGTTATCACCGTCCTGTCACGGGCTTCGCCCACTATGCGCACGTCGCTTTTGTCGACTACCACGCGTTCATGGTACTCGCCCATGCGCAGTACGAGTATGTTCGGCGTGTCCGAACACACGGGCAGCGCGTCCACCGCCTGCTGCAGGGAAGTAAAGTCGCCGCTGCCGTCTGCGGCCACCACATAGATCATAGCACGCTCTCCCGTATAAGATTAAGGCGCTTAAGCTCTTCCGCGGCGATCCTGGCAAACGCCGCCGCACCCGCCCTCTGCGTATGCGCGTTGTCCTCCCGGCCTTCCGGGAAGGCGGGATACGCACCTTTCTCCAGGTGCATGAACAGGGTCCTGCTCCCTTCTTCGCCGAGTTTTTCTGCCAGTTCCCGGCTCTTGCCGTACATGTCTATAAGCGGCACGTTCCTTTGCTCCGCGAGATAATGCACCGCTTTTATGTAATCCCCGTGGCTTTCCGCGAGCTGCCCGTCCTGCCAAAGCCGCATGCATATAGGCGTCATAAGCACGGGCACCGCTTTATACAGCCGCGCGGTGTCCACGAATATTGCCAGATTGTTTATGTAGCTCGTCCACGGGTCCGTATGCCGCCACACCAGGTCGCTCTCGTCGTTGTGCGCGAACTGTATGAGCATCA
The DNA here is from genome assembly GCA_017518705.1 of Clostridia bacterium. The sequence continues at coordinate 8,791 of JAFWUC010000032.1, read as the reverse complement.
GGTCGCCGGGTCTTAACTGCTTTTCGATGCCGACCAGGCGTCCTTCGGATATGAAGCTCTTGGTGGATCTGCCGCCCATGGCGCAGTTCACCACCGGGACGCCGCCCGTAAGCTCGCCCAGCAACTGTCCCCAGCCCGTCTGGGGCGCCTGTTCGGGCGGATAGTTTGCTGCGGTGGAATCCCCGCAAATGAATATGGTCACCCGGCGCCTCCCGTCATCTCTGATTGTCCCAGACCAGATCCATCATCAGCCGCATGCTCTTTAAGCTGGAGCCGTTGTTGATGGAGCCCGCGGTCCATATGTTCACGCCGCCGTACTTTTTGCCCGCTTCAATGTCGCGGAGCGTCTCGAACGTGAGCTGCTCTTCGTCGTTGTGCATGAAGGTGAACGGGGCGATGCAGCCGTCTATGCGGGCTTTGGGCAGGTACTGCCTTATCTCCGGCACCAGCACCGTGGGCCCGAAGTTGACGCCGGTCAGGTTCAGCTGGCCCAGCAGGGGCAGCAGATGGCCCATGGCGCTGTCGGAATGCTGGAACCTCTCGTCACCTTCGTCCGGCGAAAAGTGCTCGAACACCTTTTTGAGCACCGGATAGCCGAACTTTTTGTACAGGGCGGGGCTCAGCAGGCAGCAGTTGTCGTCCGCGAAACCGAACCCCCGGGCATCCTTGCCCGTCCGTCCCGCTTCCTCGTCCATTATCTCCGCCATTTTAATGATCACATCCGTCATTACGGAAGAGAACCGTTCCGCCAGCTCGTCCTCATCTGCCAGGAAGTAGAGGAATTCCGTGGTGCCCATCAGCGAGCACGCCAGCGTGACCGGACCCCTTACCCAGTGCATGCGGGGCGGCAGCAGACCGTACTTTTCGTATATGCGCTTCTTCTCGCTCTCCCAGTTCGGAGGCAGCATGAACTCCCTTAAGTACAGTTTCTCCACCCGGTCCAGCGTCTGTTCCAGCTGTTTTTCGTCTTCGATGCACTCTTTCAGCCACTCCGTGCCGTTTTCCAGTGCGTATGTGCCGCCGAACACCTCTCCTATGCGCTTAACGTACGGGAAAGCCGCGTCCTCGGGGGGCAGTTCTTCCTTAAGCAGCCGCCTGCCGACTATCTTTTCCGCTTTATCGTTGTAGCGCCTGTTCAGGTCCAGCCGGCGTTCCCGGGGAGTGTAGCCCCAGGGTTCGCCTTCCTCGCCCAGTTCCCAGAACACGCATTCGTCGCTCATCCTTATACCGAAGGCGATCTGGCTCTCTACGGCAAAACAGTTGTCCCTGTGGGCCTTCTCGTCGTTTTCCCAGAATTTGTCCAGTTCTCTGTCTAACATGTTTCCGCCTCCCGCCCGAGATTGATCATGAGATTAATTATATGAAAGTCTTGTGCCTCTGGCAAGCTTATTTACAATTTCATAGCTTTTCGCCCGGTTTTTTGTGGTACAATATTCTTATCAATATCAAGGAGCGTTCCAATGAAAAAAACGCTGGTAATAATGGCCGCGGGGCTGGGCAGCCGCTTCGGCGGAAAAGCAGGCGCCAAGCAGGTCACCCCCGTGGACGACCTGGGCCAGATGATAATCGACTACTCCGTGTTCGACGCCTGCCGGGCGGGCTTCGAAAAAGTGGTTTATGTGATCAAACCCGACAGCCTTGACGCCTTCCACGAAGGCGTCGGCGGCCGCTGGGAAAGGTTTATAGAAGTGGCATACGCTTTCCAGACCCCGGAAAGCTACCTGCCCGAAGGCTTCACCGTGCCTGAAGGCCGGGTCAAGCCCTGGGGCACGGGCCACGCGGCGCTGTGCGCCGAAAACGAGGTGCCGGACGGCTTCGTGTGCATAAACGCGGACGATTTTTACGGCCGCGAGGCGTATGAAAGGGCCGCCCGCTTCCTGGACGGGGAAAATGATCCCTGCCTTAACGCCATGGTGGGCTACCGCCTGCGCAACACCATGACCCCCAACGGTTCCGTAGCCCGCGGCGTGTGCGAGACGGACGAAAACGGCTATCTTACCGGCATCACCGAGCGCACCAAGATCAGCCAGATGGGTGCGGACGCGGTCTTCACCGAGAACGACAAGGACTTTTATCCCCTCTCCGGCGACAGCATCGTGAGCCTCAACTTCTGGATCTTCAGAAAAGGCGTGTTCGCGGAGCTCAAAAAAGGCTTCCACGCCTTCCTTGAGAACGAGCTTGGCGAGAATCCCCTTAAAAAGGAGTACTACCTGCCTTCCCTGCCCCAGAGGCTCATTTCGGAAGGCAAGGCGCGCTTCAGCGTGCTGCCCACGAAAGAAAAATGGTTCGGGCTCACCTACCAGGCGGACGTGGAAAAGACGCGCCGCGGCATACAGCAGCTGAAGGATTCGGGCGCGTACCCGAACGACCTGTTTGACGGCTCCGTGCTGCCGGAAAGGAACAGATGATGACACTGCTTGAGATCGCGGAAGCCTTCCCGATAGAAGGGCGCGCGCTGTCCTGCGAAAAACTGGGCAACGGCCATATAAACCGCACATACCTGGTCGTCACGTCAGAAGCGCGCAAGTACGTGCTGCAGGGCATAAACACCAACGTGTTCAGGAACGTGGACCTGCTGATGAACAACATTTTTGCCGTGACCGGATACCTGACCGGGATCGGCGCGTCCACGCTCAGGTTCCTTAACACCCGGGAAGGCGGCAAATACTTCAGCTGCCCGGAAGGCTGTTTCCGCCTGTACGAATACGTGGAAGGCGTAAGCCTGGAAAAGGCGTCCTCCCCCAAGGAACTCGGCATCTGCGGGCGGGCGTTCGGCGAGTTCCAGCGGCTGCTGGGCGGCTTTGACGCCGGGAAACTCGGTGAAACGATCCCCCGCTTCCACGACACCGTCAAGCGCCTGAATGACCTGGAGGCCGCCGCCGAAAAGGATGAATTCGGCCGTCTCAAAACGGTCAGGCCCGAGTTCGAGTCATATATGTCCCGCCGGAAGAACGCCGCCATAATGCTGGACATGCAGGCTGCCGGGCAGCTCAAGACCCGTGTCACCCACAACGACACCAAGATAAACAACGTGCTGCTGGAGGAAAAGACCCTTTCGCCCGTATGCGTGATCGACCTGGACACCATTATGCCGGGCCTGGCGGGCAACGATTTCGGGGACTGCATCCGTTCCGGAGCCACCACCGGCAAGGAGGACGAACAGGACCTGTCCCTGGTCAGGCTGGACCTTGACATGTACCGGGGGTTCGCGGGCGGTTTTCTGTCCGCCTGCGCGGGCGAGCTCACCGGTGACGAGATCGACACGCTCCCCTGGGGCGGATACCTTATGACATACGAGTGCGGCGCCAGGTTCCTTACCGACTATTTGAGCGGCGACGTGTACTTCTCCACCGCCTACCCGGAACACAACCTGGTAAGGTGCCGCACGCAGCTTAAGCTCGTACAGGACACCGAAGACAATTTCGAAAAGATACGCGGTATTATTTCTGAGGAGGCAGCCAGACTATGAACATCCTTCTGACCGGCGGCGCCGGCTACATCGCGTCCCACACACTGATCAGCCTGCTGGAAAACGGCTACGGCGCAGTCACCCTGGACAATTACAACAATTCCTCTCCCGAGGCGCTAAGGCGCGTCAAACAGCTGACCGGGAAGGAATTCACCGTCATAGAGGGCGACGCCCAGGACAAGGAACTGCTGGTCAGGATAATGCGGGAGAACCGCATAGACGGCGTGATCCACTTCGCGGGCCACAAAGCCGTGGGCGAGAGCGTAGCCAAGCCCCTCATGTACTACCGCAACAACCTGACTTCCACCATAGCGGTGATCGAAGCCATGCTGGAGACGGGCGTCAAGAACCTTATCTTCTCCTCCTCCGCCACCGTATACGCCGGGGACAATAAAATGCCCCTCACCGAGACTGCCCGGTGCGAGTGCATAAACCCCTACGGCTGGACCAAGTACATGAGCGAGCAGATAATCCGCGACGCCGCCAAAGCCAAGCCGGAGCTCAGTTGCGTGCTGCTCAGGTACTTTAACCCCGTAGGCGCGCATTCCTCCGGCATGATAGGCGAGGACCCCAACGACGTCCCCAACAACCTCATGCCCTACATCTGCCAGACCGCGGTGGGCCTGAGGGACCACCTGACCGTGTTCGGCAACGACTACAAGACCCACGACGGCACCGGCGTAAGGGATTACCTGCACGTGTGCGATCTGGCGGACGGCCACGTGAAGGCGCTTGAATACGCTTCTTCCCACAGCGGCTGCGAGGCGATCAACCTGGGCACCGGCACGGGCTACAGCGTGCTTGACATGGTCAAAGCCTTCGAGAAGGTCAACGGCGTGAAGATACCTTACGTCATCGGTCCCAGGCGCGCGGGCGACCTGGACGAGTGCTACGCCGACCCCTCCAAGGCGGAGAAGCTACTGGGCTGGAAAGCCTCCCGCGGCATAGAGGAAATGGTGCGGGACGGCTGGAACTGGCAGAGAAAGAACCCGAAGGGATACAGATAACCTCTGTTTTCGTAAAATAAAGCAAGCCCGGAAGACAAGATATCTTCCGGGCTTGCTTTATACCTCGCGGATCCGGGTCACTTGCGGGGCACCTTTATCCTCACCGCGTTATGCAGGTTCTTTATCTCGAACAGGGTCTCGCCTTTTTCCAGCTCACCGTCCAGCGTCCAGTCGGTGTCCTCGGTCATTTCCATGTTTATGGACGCGGCGGAAGACAGGTGTATCATGTCGCCGAACTTGGCGGCGGATATCTGGGTGAGCAGCTTGGAGTAATCGAGCACGTTGTGTGGCATTTCCACCAGCATAAGCTCGAATTCCCCGTCGTCCAGCATCACCAGTTCCTTGTCTATGGTGATTATCCCGCCCAGGGACGTGGTGTTGGACACCGAGCCGAACAGATAGTCCCCCTCCAGCTCCTCTTTTTCCGTGGCGATCTTCACGTGCGTAGGCTTGAGCGAACCCAACTGCTTCACGCCCTCCAGCACGTAGGCCAGGTGGCCCAGCGCGTTCTTCACGCTCTGTGGAGTGCCGTAGCTGGCCTTCGTGAACGCTCCGAAAGAGGCGGTGTACACGAAATTGCGGCCGTTGAAACTGCCTATGTCCAGGTTCCTGTCGTCGCCTTCCACCGCGTCTTTCGCGGCGGAGAGCAGGTTGGTGCTCAGCCCCAGCGTGCTGGCCAGATCGTTTGTAGTGCCGCAGGGCAGGTACGCGACCGGCACGTCCGCGCCGCAGGCCAGCAGCCCGTTTATGGTCTCGTTCAGGGTGCCGTCGCCCCCCGCGCACACTACGAGTTCGTTGCCCTCTGCGTTGTCGCGGCACAGTTCCACCGCGTGGCCGCTCCTCTCGGTCATGAGCACCGTGGGCGCGAAGCCGTGGGCGCAGAATATGCGCAGTATCTCGCTCAGGCTGCCGGCGACCCTCTTTTTCCCCGCGGTGGGGTTCACAATAAACAAAAGTTTTTTCATGTGCGTATCTTCTTTTTCGGTCTCCTTGAAATGATCAGAAGCGCCGTCATCGCAGCCAGTATCAGCGTAAGCCCCAGCCCGTCGTATATGAGCGAGAGGTTCCCGCTGAATATCTCGTCCCCTACTCTGTACAGCGAGCTCCTGTTTATGAACCCGTCCAGGCTCACCCCCAGGCAGAAGCCCGTATCCAGCAGCGCCATGGGCATCCACAACCCGGTTCTATCGTACACCAAGGCGCCGATAAGCCCCAGCAGCAGGCCGTTTGCCGCGCCGGTGACGCTGAGCCTGCCGGGTATCAGTACGAACATGAGCGCGGAAACTGTCGCGCTGACCGCGGTCGCCAAAATGCTGTTTTTGCCGGACAGTCCCTTCTGCAGCACGTTCCTGCAAAGCAGCTCCCTTAACCAGCAGCGCAGGGGGATGAGTACGAGCGCAATGTACGCGCCCGCTTCCGGCGCCGCTTTTTCCCGGCGTATCACGTCCAGGTCTATAAGCAGTTTGACCAGCCCCGCGCCCAGCATGACGCCCGCCGGTAGCAGCATCAGCAGCCGCAAATTTGCGCTTTTGCCGTCTTTGCCGACCGTGTCCCGTACGAACAGGCACACCGTCAGCCCCAGCATGTACGCCATCACCGACGTGACGCTCTCAAAGTACAGGTAGACCTGCCTCGCCGCACCGGAAAGGGTCCCTGGGTCTGTGCCCTCCGCGAACCGGCTCCCCACCAGCAGTTTGGCCAGTTCCTTGCCGCCCCACAGGGCGGTCAGGGTCAGAGCGGCGCCGATAAGCGCCTTGAGCCACGGGCTTAAGCGTGCTTTCACTCAATTACCCCGTAGATCAGTTCCGGCTTTTCAGCGGGCTCGCTGCCGATCTCTATGGCGGCCAGAAGCAGCTTTTTCGCTTCCTCCGTCCTGGACAGGCTGCCCTCCATCAAGGTGGCCAGGCTCTGGCCTTCTTCCACTTTTTCGCCCAGCCGCACCCGCATTATGAGCCCGGCAGCGGGATCGATGGGATCTTCCTTCTTTTCCCTGCCCGCGCCCAGCGCCTTGGCGGCGTAACCGATCATATTGGTGTGGATCCTTGTGACATAGCCCGCTCTGGGAGAAGGCAGTTCCTCGGTCCTGTCCGCCTTGGGCAAAAGCGATGTGTTGTAAGCCGCTTCGGGATCGCCGCCCTGGTTTTTGACCATTTCCGCCAGCTTCTTAAGGCCCAGGCCCTCGTCAAGCGCCTTTGAAAGCAACTCGTAGCCCTCTTTCGCGTCTTTAGCCTTACCGCTTAAGCGCAGGATCTGGGCGCCCAGCTGCAGCGACACTTCCTTGAGCTCGCCGCACGTGCGGCCAGAAAGGATGTCTATGGCCTCCTCGACCTCCAGCGCGTTGCCCACGTACCTGCCCAGCGGCTGGTTCATGTCCGTGACCAGCGCCGCGAAGCGCCTGCCCGTGCGGTTGCCTATGTCCACCATGGTCCTGGCCAGTTCCATGGCCTTGTCCACGGTGGTCATCATGGCGCCGGAACCCGTCTTGACGTCCAGCACGATCACGTCCGCGCCGGCAGCCAGCTTTTTGCTTAAAATAGAGCTGACTATGAGCGGCATCACGTCCACGGTGGAGGTGACGTCGCGCAGGGCGTACAGCACCTTGTCGCAGGGCGCCAGCTGGGCGGTCTGGCCGATTATCGCCAGCCCGCTTTCGTCCACCACTTTCATGAACCTGTCGGTATCCATGCTGATGCTGAGGCCGGGTATGCTCTCCAGCTTGTCCAGCGTGCCCCCGGTAAAGCCCAGGCCGCGGCCGCTCATCTTGGCTACTTTCACGCCGCAGGCCGCAAGCAGCGGCACCAGCACCAGGCTGGTGGTGTCGCCCACGCCGCCGGTGGAGTGCTTGTCCACCTTTACGCCCGATATAGGCGAAAGGTCCAGCATGTCGCCGGACTGCGCCATCTCCATGGTGAGATCCACGGTCTCACGTGCGGTCATGCCGTTTATGGCGATCGCCATCAGCATGGCGGAGATCTGGTAGTCCGCGAACTCGCCCCTGGTCACGCCCTGCACGAAGGCGCGTATCTCCTCGGAAGAAAGCTCGCCGCCGAAGCGTTTTTTGTAAAGCAGCTCTGTTATGCTCATTATGCCCACCACATCGCGCCGTTCTTCTCGAACATCATGGTCTGCTTGAGTATGTCTATGGCCTTGTTAAGCCCTTCCGGCACGCTCATAAGGCTGTCCTCGTGCTCTATGGAAATGTATCCGTCGTAGCCCGTAGTCCTGAGCGCGGAGAAGATCTCTTTCCACACGCCCGCGTCGTGGCCGTAGCCCACTGTCCTGAATATCCAGGACCGGTTTAGCTCGTCGCCGTAGTGCTTGGTGTCGAGCACGCCGTTGGTCAGGCTGTTGAACTGATCGATCTTGGTATCCTTGGCATGGAAGTAGTAGATGGCGTCCTTAAGGTAGCGGATGGCATAGGCGATATCGATGCCCTGCCAGAACAGGTGGCTGGGATCCAGGTTCGCGCCGATGACGGGACCCACCGCGTTCCTCAGCTTCATCAGGGTCTCGGGATTGTACACGCAGAAACCCGGGTGCATCTCGAAGGCGATCTTCTTTACGCCGTGGCTTTTTACGAATTCCACTTCCTGTTTCCAGTAAGGGATCAGCACCTCGTCCCACTGATACTTGAGGATCTCGGTAAAATCGTCCGGCCAGGGGCAGGTGACCCAGTTGGGAGTCTTGTCCTGGGGGCTTCCGCCGGGGCAGCCCGCAAAGCCCACCACCGTGTCCACGCCCAGCTTCTCGGCAAGCAGCACCGCGTTTTCAAAGTCCTCGTGGTACATTTTCGCCAGCTTTTTATTGGGGTGCACGGGGTTGCCGTGGGCAGACAGCGCGGCGATCTCAAGGCCGTACTTATCGAGCGTCGCCTTCAGCGCGTCGATCTTCGCGGGGTCCTTGAGCAGCTTCTTGGGGTCGCAGTGGGCCTTGCCCGGGAAACCTCCGCAGCCGATCTCCACCGCCTGAACGCCCCTGGACGCCAGGTACGCGCACGCCTCGTCAAAGGGCCTGTCCTGCAAAAGTACCGTAAACACGCTTAATTTCATAATGGGACCTCCTGTATATGTTCGATTTTATCGTTCCCGATCAGGTTCAGCCGAATATGGCGTCTATATATTCCTCGGCGTTGAAGGGCTGCAGGTCGTCCAGCCCCTCGCCCACGCCTATGTACCTTACCGGCAGGTCCAGTTCCCGGCGTATCGCCAGCGCGATGCCGCCTTTGGCGGTACCGTCCAGCTTGGTGAGCACGATGCCGTCCAGCTTCGTCACGTCCATGAACACTCGCGCCTGGTTCAGGCCGTTCTGGCCCGTG
>JAFWUC010000031.1 GCA_017518705.1 Clostridia bacterium | reverse complement strand
GTTACCATATTTATCAATTCTTCTAACTGGGTTATCCTCACAATAACGAAAAAGATTAGGCAAACCTTGTAGAGTTACCGAATCTGCACTAATAAACCTTCCAACTTGCGGGATATAGTACCTGCTCTTCAGGTAATACATGCCCGTTTCGAGGTCATAAATGTAGCCCCTGTAGCGGAATGGGTTAAGCGCGCCAACTCCGCCGTAAACCTCGGCTCCCTGCATACCCCATACGTCATATCCGTACTCCGCCACTGCACTGCCGCTGTTGTCTAGCAGCCCCAGCACGTCGCCCTGCAGGTTATACACGTACCCGTACATGTTGCTGCCGTGCTTAACCATCGCGGGCTTACCCTGAGCGTCATAGTAGAAGTGTAAGACGTCGACTGTGTTCTGGACATGATCGGTAAATATCTGTTCCACGACCTTGTCGCCGTTAAGAATGTACTCAGTCGTCCCTGTTACAGTACATCCCAGCTTCTTTACCTTCTTCGTCCTGATCCCGGCATGGTTGTATGTGAACTCTATCTCTGCAAGGTCAGCGCCTGTCCCGTGGCTCAGCTTCTTTAGCTGGCGTCCGGCTTCCCAGGTATATGTCCACCAGCCGTCGTTCGTCAGATTGCCTATCGAGTCATATGTGTATGTGGCATTGTCAAAGACCGTGAGCTTGTCTTTCAAGTTGCTGTCAGTATACCCGTACATCACTCCGTTGTGCTTCACCATCGCCGCGCGCCCCTGCGCGTCGTAACAGAAGCGGAGCACACACAGTATACCTTATTTCGCGGAGCTTATCAAGCTTTTTGCGCCTGCGGGGCGCGGACCGGGGGCGCACACCGTCAAGGCGGGTCGGCGGGGGCGGCGTTGCGAGGCGCGGGGCGGAGAAGCGGCATTTTCCGCAAAAAGCGGCCGCCGCGGGGATCGTCCCGCGGCGGTCTTTCAGTTCAGTGGATGGGGTGTGTCAGACGTCGCCTTCCGGCTCGGTATCGGCATGGGCTTCTTCCGGCTCAAGGGCATGACCGTAGATCTCTTCGCCGTAGCTTTCGTACAGGGTGCCGTCGTCGCCGTAATAGTAGGATACTTCGTCGTCGTAGCTCCTGGGCACGTAGGAGTCGGTGTAGTAGGTGGAGCCGCTGAACATCACGCGGCTGCGCTGGGTCTGGATGCTGTTGGAGCCGCAGTCGTAGATGGTCACGTTGTCGAACCGGGTGCCTTCGCAGTCGCTGATCACCGCGGCGTAGGAGCTGCACTCGTAGATCTCGCTGTTGTTGATGCGGAGATCCACGCTGCCGAAAGCGTTCACGCCGTTCACGCCGCAGCCGTAGAGTTCGCAGTTGTCCAGCGTGCAGGCGTCGCAGCCCAGGAAGGAGACGACGTCGCCGGTGCAGCTGCCCGCGCCCCTGATGTGGCCCAGCACCAGGTTTTCGAGCGTGACGTTGCTGCAGTACTTGAAGGCCATGACGTCCGCGGAGCGGGGCATGAGCTCCACGTTCACCTTGCCGGGCGCGCCGATCAGCTTAAGGTTGTTTACGCCTATCAGCACCAGCCCGTAGCCGTCGTAGCACTGCGTCCAGTAGTAGTTGGAGGCAAGTCCGCTGCCGTAGGCGGAGGCGGAGGAGAGCTCGAAGGAATCGCCCTCAAGGTAGATCACCGTGTCGCTGCCCAGGCAGGCGAGCAGCTCGTCCACCGTGGAGACGTGGTACTCGGTGGTGCCGTCGTCCAGCTTTTTGCCCTCGGGCTTGTCGGCGGAAGGCGCTTTTTCGCCGGAAGAGGTGAACTCCTTGTACTGCATGTTCTCAAGCGCCTCGGCGTCCAGCGCGTTGTCTTCCAGGTCGAACACGTAATTGATGTCGGGACCGAACCAGTTGAACTCACTCAGGTTGTTGTCCTTGAATTCGCAGCCGTCCACGGCGATGCTGTTGCCGTAGAGCCTGAAGCCGGTGGACACCTTGTTGCCGTACACGCGGCAGCCGGCGATCTCCACGCGGTTGGAGTTGGAGCATTCCGCCAGCGCGCCCACATAGTTGTCGTGGATGGCGGTGTTGTACACGCCCAGGTAAGTGGTGTTGTAGGCGTTGATCACGTACAGTCCGGGATAGCCGTCGTGGGCGCGGATATTGCGGAACTCGCAGCCGTAGAAGGTGATATCGGAGCTGTTGGCGACTTCGAGCGCGGCGGTAGTGCATTCCTTGATCACGGTGTTCTCGCAGCGGATCTTCCAGCACTCGTTGGCCTGTATGCCTATGGTGCCGCAGCCGAAGAGCACGCTGTCGTTGATCGCGACGCTGCGGCAGCCGTACATTTCGATGACTGCGCCCTGGCAGGCGTCGGGCAGGATGGTGTGGCCGAAAGTGATGCCCTGTATGGTGAGGTTGTTGGTACCCAGCAGGCGCAATACCGCGGCGTCGCGGGGACGGGTGACGATGCTGACGCTTTCGGCGCCGCCTTCGCCCTCTATGGTCAGGTTATTGACCTCGTTCAGCACCAGGGACCAGCCGTCGCCCCAGGTGTTTTCCCAGTAGTAGCTGTCGCCCTGGTCCCTGCCGTAGCCGGAGGCCAGGCTCAGGTCGTAGGTGCCGGGGGCGAGCACTATCTTGCGGTTGCTGCCCAGGGCTTCGATGAATTCGTCCGCGGTGGACACGTTTATGGTCTCAAACGGGGTCTCGGCCTCGTTTTTCGCGCTGTCGGCGGAGGAAGCCTTCGCGGGGCCCAGCACGAACGCGCAGCCGAATATGGCCATCACAACGGCGAAGCTCAGCGCCAGCGCCTGTTTTCCGAGTTTCTTAAAAGTCATTATCTGTACCAGCCTTTCTTTCAGATCGCGCTTCTGGGTGGTGAAGCTCACGGCTATCACCCGCCGGGGAAGCGCCCTGTCCGCGGCGAGGTTTAAGAGAAGTTCGCCGTAGGACTGTTTGTCGTTCCGGCCCATGCGTTTGAGCAGCTTCTGGTCGCAGCTCAGTTCGCAGTACAGCGTGGTCTGGGAGCGGAACAGGTATACCAGGGGATTGAACCAGTGCACGGCGTACACCACGGTCTGCAGCCATTTGAGGGCGAGGTCGCCCCGGCGGTAGTGGGTGAGTTCGTGCCTTAATATGCGGTCGAGGTCGTCGGAAGAGTATTCCCGGTCGGGCAGCACTATCACGGGTCTCACCAGTCCCAGCAGCACCGTGGTGCTCACCTTGTCGGAGCGGTACAGCGCGGGGAAGGGGGAGGCGTTAAGCGCGTTGAGCACGGAGCTGTCAAGGGGCCGGGCGGGCTTTAATGTCCTGTACAGCAGGCGGCGGAAGCGCCCGAAGCTTATCACTGTGCCCAGGAAGCTTAAAAGCGCGCCGCTCAGCCACAGGTAAAACCAGAAGTCCGGGTCTTTGTAAAAGGGTATGCGGGGGGCGGGGGCTGCGGCGGAGCCGGTTATATTGCCGTTATTCGCCGATACCGCGACCACGGCGCCCTTCGAAGACGTCTGCGCGGGCTGTTCCGCCTGTTTGCGCACGTTCTCTATCGCGCTTTCCCAGGTGAGCGTGCCCTCGGTGCGGCTTAAGGGGGAGACGTACAGCCCCGCCCTGCCGTCGGTGCTCACACTGCGGACGGGTTCGGGGGCGGCTTCCTTAATGAAGGACACGCCTATCACGCCGTTCAGCGGCAGCGCGAAGCGCAGTATCACCAGCGCCCAGCACAGGTACACGAAGCGGCTGGACAGCTTTTTGCCCGCCGTCTTCGACACCAGCAGCACTATCAGCCCCAGCGCGCTGCCCGCCAGGGTGAGCGACAGCACGGTATACAGAAATTCCGCCATATCAGTCGCCCTCCACCTTGAACATCGCCCTTAATTCGTCTATGTCGGAGCTGCTTAAGCCGTTGCCCTTCACCAGCGCCGCCACCAGTTCCTGGGCGTTGCCTTTGAACAGGCGGTTGACCATGTCTCCCGCCGCCCAGGCGTTGTATTCGTCACGGCTCAAACAGGGCAGATAATAAAACACTTCCCGCTTCTCCTGCTTCACCGCGCCCTTCTCGCACAGGCGCCTTACCAGCGTCTTTACGGTGGGATCGCTCCAGTCGAAGCGCGACTGCAGAGTTCTGCGTATGTCCGTGAGCGGCAGGGCGTCCCCCGCCTCCCACAGCACCTGCATGACCTCGAGTTCCGATGCTGAGATCTTCTCGGCAAGATTCTTCATGGGGTACCTCCTATAGGTGACGCGTGTCATCTGTGTATACTATAACACCGGAGGTGACAGCTGTCAACTGCCTTTTCTGCGATTAATGCAAACATAACAAAAACCGGCGGAAGGCCGGACCGCGCCTGTTTTCGCGTCCGCGCCCGCCGCCGGCGGGAAAAGTCAGTCGTAAAGGGGGATCAGTCCCCGGCGTCCTCGTCTTCGGAAGCGCCGAAGGTCTCGATCATGCTTTTCAGGTAGCCCATTATCTCGTCCGCCTGGTCGGGCACCGCTTCCCTTAGCGTGCTTTCCAGCGTCTCAAGGTCGAGCTCGCCGCTTTGCACCGCCTCGAACAGCGCCTCCATCAGGTCGAAGCCGTCGTCCTCGCCCTCAAAGCCGAACTCGGTGTCGTACCAGGTGCCGTCGGGCAGGTAGTTTAAGTCCGTCACGTTGGGGGAGAGCCCCGCGTACACCGCGCTCTTCACCGTGAGCGTCTCGTAGTCCGCCTTGCCGTCCCACAGCGCCTGTATGTCCACGCTTTCGTTGACAGTGAGGTCGTAGTCGTACATGCCGAACGCCATCGTGACCACGAACGCCTCGCTTCCGTCGTCGAAGGAGAGCGCCTCGAAGCCCTGCTCCTCGAGTTCGCCTATCGTTTTGCCTATTATCTGAGCCGTCTCCTCTTCGGTCATCGGCTGCTGCACGATCTCCTCAAGGTAGCTGACGGGCAGCGTCCTTACGTAATCCTCGTACGCCTCGACCGCCGCGGACAGGTCGTCGCTTTCGTATATCGCATCTTCCAGCTTGAGCGCGGTCTCGTCCAGCTCCGCCGCCACGCGGTTCAGGGCGCCGTCAACCTCCACCACCGCCACGTAGTAGCCGCAGGAGGTGCCTTCAAAGCCCGTATAGCCCTCGTCCGCCAGCGCCTCGCGCATGTCGGAGAACAGGGGCTCGAAGCCGGGCAGCCTTTCGAACACCAGGCCGTCGCCCGCGCCGTCCTTTTCGTCCTGCCAGGTCAGGCGGTCGTTTTCGTCGATAGCAAACGCGGCCTCGCCGTCCCCGTACACTTCGTCGGAAGACACGAATTCGCCGTTGTCGTCGAACACGACCTCCCGCCTTACGCCGTAGGGCAGGGATGCCAGCGCGCCGGTCTCGCTGTCGTACAGGCAGCTGTATTCCCACTCCGTCTGGCCGTCGTCGCGTCCCTGGATTATCAGCACGCGGAAGCACTCGTCGTCCCAGTCCATCAGTATGAACGTCTCGCCGTCCTGCCAGTCGCCGATGAACTTTTCCGCGCCTTCGGGCACGATGTCGCCTTCCGCCAGCACGGTGAGGGCGATAAGCAGCGCCAGCACGGTCAAAAGCAGTTTTTTCACGGTCTCTTCCTCCTCGTTTAGCTGTAAGAGCGGTTTTTGCCGCGGGTGTGTCATGTCCTGTACCCGTATTTTACATTATTTTAGCGCAAATTACAATAGACGCGCCCAAAAAGGCGGCGGTACGGCGGCGGCGGGCGGTATTGAAAGCGGGGGCGGGGTGATGTATAATACACAAAACGGCTTTACGAAGGAGGCGCGCCATGAAGCAGGCAGCAAGACAGATACTCGCCCTGGCGGCGGCGCTGCTTGCGCTGTTCGCCCTGTGCCGCCTGACCTTCAGCCGCTCCTACACCGCGCGGGTGGAGCTGTTCGGCGCCGCGAAGGAGGGCCTGCGCCTCGAAGCGGAGGACCCTGGCATAATCTCCGTCTCCGACGTCCATACCCAGGACGGCAGCGTTACTTTCACCGTGCGTCCCGCGGGCAGGGGCGAAACGGCGGTGCGCGTGGTGGGGGCGGACGGGCAGACGCGCGCCTACCGCATGTACTCGGTGGACCGGCTGGGCACGGTGTACGACTGGCAGACCCGGGGCTTTACCGGCGACACGGTGATGCTGGTCTCCTCCGCGCTGTTCTGGTTACTGATAAGCGCCATAATGCTGTGGCACTATTCCCGGGCGAAGGGCCCCGGGTACTATTCCCAGGCCTCGGTGTATTTTTCCGGCTTCTCGATATTCTCCCTGGTCACGGGCGGGATGCTGCTGATGGTGACGGCAAGGCACCTGGCGGATCCCCTGAACTTCAACATGTACGCCGCGCTGGACGCCATAACCCGCGCGAGCGCCGGCTTTATGACCGTGACCATGCCCGTGATCCTCGTTTTCGCCCTCGCGCTCGCGGTCAGCAACCTGGTGCTGCTTAAGCACGAGCGCCCCTCGCCCCAGAACGCGCTGGGCCTCGCGGTGAGCTTCGTTCTGATCGCGGGGGAGGCGGTGTGGCTGTTCCTGATCACCCGCGACTTCATGGGCTCGGAGTGGGAGGGGCGCGTGCGCGGCACCCTCGAGAACAGTTACGCCACCGTGTTCGTTTACTTCGAGTGCATGCTGGCGGGCTCCGTCATCTGCGCGGTCACCGCGGCAAGGCGCCGTCCCGCATTCGGCAAGGACGCCATAATCATACTGGGCTGCTTTTTCAGGCCCGACGGCACGCTGCCGCCCCTGCTCAAGGGCCGGGTGGACCGGGCGCTGGAGTTTTTCCGGCAGCAGAAGGAGCAAAGCGGCAAAAGCGCGGTGTTCATCCCGTCCGGCGGGCAGGGCAGAGACGAACCCATGCCGGAGGCGGAAGCCATGCGCAGGTATCTGACCCAAAACGGCGTGCCGGACGCGTCCATCTTCCCGGAGACCGCCTCAAAGAACACCGAAGAGAACATGCTGTTCTCCAAAAAGATCGCGGACAGGGTCGCCCCGGGCGGCAGGGTGCTGTTCGTGACCACCAGCTACCACGTGTTCCGCAGCGGCATCTGCGCCCTGGCGGCGGGGCTGGAGGCGGAGGGCACGGGCGGCAAAACCGCCTGGTGGTACTGGCCCAACGCCTTCATGCGCGAGGTCGCGGGGCTGATGAAGAAGCACTGGAAGGAGGAAGCCGCGCTGCTTTTGCTGCTGATCGCCTTCTTCGCCGTCATGTCGATGCTGTTGTAGCTGTCAGCTTTTAGCTTTTAGCTTTTAGAAGCGGCGCAAGCGCCGCTTTTGTTGTGCGTGCGATGTGTCTCTCTCTGCGTCCGTCGTTTCCTGCGCCGCAGCGCATTCTCGCAGCTAACAGCTAAAAGCTAAAAGCTCGCTCCCTCCGCCCCTCACTCCAGCCTCTTGTTCCTCCCCGGGGCGCTGCCGATATACAGCCTGTGCGCCCGCGCCATTTCCGCTATGCGGGAGGAGGCGGCTTCGTCCAGCTCCAGCATTTGGTTCAGCGAAAGCTCCCCGCTTAATATCGTGGGGAGCTCGTTTTCGTACCTGTGGTTTATGATGTCGAAGGTGAGCTTGACGTCCGCGGGGGAGGGCTCGGTGCCCTTGACGGGCTTGAACAGGTCGTCCAGATACTGCGCTTCGCACTCCCTCAGGCGCTTCAGCTGCCTTTCGAAGGCGTCGCCCTCCTCGGTTATGGCGCGTTTTAAGCGCGTCATCTCGTCCCGCCACAGGGCGAACTCCACCGCCACGCCCCTTTTGAGCAGCTCGCCGCACACCGCCGTGCACAGGTGGGTCTTGCCGCAGCCGGGCTGTCCGCACAGCAGCAGCCAGTTTTTCCCGTTCCAGCCCTCGGCGTAGCCCTTCGCGGTGGCGAGCATCTGCTTCTGCCAGTCCTCCTTGGCGTCGAAGCTTTCGAAGGTGCGCGTCTTGAGCGCGTGCACGTGGCCGCTTTGCCTGATGCGCGCCAGGATCTCCCGCACTTTCATGCACTTGCAGGGGCGCACGGGGGTGTAGAGGTTGCCGGTGGAGTCGTCCACCTCCTGAAAATACCCCCGGTTCATGCACAGGGGGCAGTCGTAGCCGTCCTGCTCGTTCAGGCGGCCGGGGGTGGAGTTGATCATCTCCGCCTTCTTCCTTTCGGCTAAAGCGGGGTCAGACGGTGATGTCGCAGTCAAAGCGGCCCGGAGCATTTCCAGCCCTTTCGCGGCAGTAATGTTTATCGCTTCCATCGTGTCTCCTTTCTTCCATCGAGCGGATGTCGGTGATGTGTCAGCTGTCAGCCATTAGCTTTTAGCTTTTAGAGCGGCGCAAGCGCCGCGTCGTTGGTCATTGGTCGTTGGTCATTGGTCGTTGGTCGTTGGTCATTGGTCGTTTGGCTGACGCCAAACAAAGTTTCCCGTTGGCACGCCTGTCCTTCTCCTTGCGTCATTGCGAGGCTTGCATTGCAAGCCGTGGCAATCCGTTCTTGATTTGTGAAAGTGGGGTACGGATTGCCACGTCAGGCGCATTGCGCCTTCCTCGCAATGACGCGGCATTCTGCCGCGCAAAACGTGTCAGACTGCCCATTCGCGTAAGCCTCTCACAGCTCGCAGCTAACAGCTAAAAGCTAAAAGCTTCGTCCCCCCTCACACCGTGATGTCGCAGTCAAAGCGGCTCGAAGCATTTCCGGGCCTTTCGCGGCCGAGATATTTATCGCTTCCGGCGTGTCTCCTTTCTTCCATCGAGCGGATGTCGGTCATGTTCTTCGCGCCCAGGGCGATGCGTTTGTTCAGTATGCCCCGCACGTAGGCGTAGAACTTTTTGCCCGAGGCGAGCGCCTCGTCCACCGCCCAGACCACGGCTTCGCCGCCGAGTTTATCGGCGAAGACCTCCAGCTCCTTCAGGTTGTTTTCGCTGAGTTCGATCCCCTGACGTAAGGCGTAGGAGACGGATGAAGAGGTCATTGGTCGAAGGTCATTGGTCATTAGTCGTCCGGCACAGCCGGACAAAGGATGTGCGCTGACGCGAATGTCCGGAGTATCTGCAGCGGAGGCGGTCATTGGTCGGGGAACGGCGGTCATTGGTCGTTGGTCATTAGTCATTGGTCGTCCGGCACAGCCGGACAAAGGATGCTCGCTTACGCGAATGTCCGGAGCATCTGCAGCGGAGGCGGTCATTGGTCGGGGAACGGCGGTCATTGGTCGAAGGTCATTCCCTTTAGCGTCAGCGTCCTTCGTTTCGTTCTCTCCGTCATCATTTTCAGAAAAAGCACCGCCGCCCGCGCCCGCGCGTTCTTGGTGGCTGTGTGCTTTATTATTCTTTTCTTGGTTATTACGTTCTTGGTTATTTATTATTCTATATAGACCCATGTTTTCCGTGCCTGGCTTTTCCGTGCCTGGGTTTTCCATGGCTGGATCATCCATGTCTGGGTCATCCGGGGATGGTGAACCGGTATGCTCGAATATCTCGTACGCGTAACCGAACCTGCCCTTTTCGTCGGAGGAAGCGTTGT
>JAFWUC010000030.1 GCA_017518705.1 Clostridia bacterium | reverse complement strand
TTCTGGACAGCCGCCTTGGTCTGCGCGGGCTTGCCCTCGTTCTCCATGCGTTCCAGGTCCTGCTTAAGCAGTGCTTCGCGGATCTGCAGATCCTCGATCACAGCGGCCTGCTTCTGCATGTCCTCCAGCTGGGTGGTCTTGGTGTTAGCCAGCTCGCCGCCCTTGATTACTGCGCTCTTGAGATCGTTCTGCACGTCCTGCAGGTTCTGACGGAGCTCTAAAATGGTTGCCATACTTTTTTCTCCTTTCTATGGCTTCAGATACTTATCGCAAAGCGCGGCAAGCTTCTGCCTTAACGCTGTTGCTTCTTGAGATTCTTCCGGCTCGGTCGCCGGATCGGGTTCCCTGGCCGGCTTCAGCTTGTCAAGCAATGCGCGGCCCATCTTCGCCGAGTTGTAAACCGGTATGGATCCGGCAGCCAGTGCGGCCACCTTTTCCATGGCCTGGCGCGCCTTGACCTTTTCGGTCGAAGCATTTTCGGGCTTTTCTATCAGCCCGTCGCAGAAGCCCAGCTCCATGGCGGTCAGGGCGCTTAACCAGGTGCCCTCGTCCTCCATGAGCTTGGCGATGGTATCACGGTCCAGCCCGGTCTTGAGTTCGTAGGCGCTTATCAGGCCTTCCTTGATCTCGTCCAGCGTCTTAATGGCTTCCTTGAGGTCGCTCTTGTTTGCGCCTATCACGCAGGTCATGGGGTCGTGGATCATCAGGTAGGCCGTGGGCGCCATCAGCACCGTGGTGCCAGCCATGGCGATCACACTGGCAGCGGACGCCGCCACCGCGTCGATCTTGACGGTCACCGTGCCCTCGCGTTCAAGGAGCATGGTGTAGATCTGGCTGGCCGCGAACACGTCCCCGCCCGGGGAATTGATATACAGGGTCAGGTCGCCCGGGTGGGCGTCCAGTTCCTGTTTGAACGCCTTGGGGGTCACTTCGTCCCCGAACCAGGTCTCGTTGTCGATAGGCCCCTCTATCCTGAGTTCGTTGCCGTTTTCGGAGTATGCCCAGAATTTCATCGTTCTCTTTACCTCCTTTCCGCGAGGATCGCCCGATGGCGTCAGTGCATAAAAAGACCCGGGGTCTCCGCGTCCCGCGCGGGCTTAACCCTGGGCCTTAAAATAAATGGGGCAGGCTTGTTTGAAGACGTATAGGGAGGTACGTCCCGGTGTGAGTTTTGTGGAGGAACTCGTTTATGAAAAAGCGCCTGCCCCGCGCTAAGCGTCTCACGACGCATTTAGCTGTTAGTCAGCCTTGGTCAGCATCGTTTTGAGCATCATGAAGTCCCGCTTTTCCTGCAGCGGGTTCACCTGAAGGATCTCGTACACCTCCCCCAGGTAGCTGACCCGCCAGCCGGTGTTCACTTCAGGTATGAAACGCGTGACGAAGGTCATAAGGTTCTGGGCGCCGGCTGCGTAGGCCTGGTAAAAATCCCGGGCGGAAACGCCGGACACCTGGCACGCGACCTGCTCGTGGATCACCATCCACACGGGCTTTTTGAAGCCCTCGCTGTCGGTCCGGTTCTCCTTCTTGAGCAGGTCGATATGCTCTCTCATATCCCCAGCACAGTACGCCATATCATTCCACCGTTCCTTTGATAACGTCGCTGAGCCTGGTCAGGTCGCGGCTCGCCAGCAGCTCGTCGCCGCCATCCACGGGCGGCAGCCCGTCCATACGGCGCACTTCGTTTATCCTCATCCAGCCGCCGCGTATGGCTTTCTGGTGGTACTCGCCGGTGGTGGCCTTGTCGGCTTTCTTCATATCGTTCAGGTCGAAGCGGAAGGAATAACCCTTGCGGATCTCTTCCCAGGTGAGCAGCTTAAGGTTCAGTTCCTCCTGCCACTGTGTAACGATGGGCAGGATGGTCATGTCCAAAAACTCCTGCTGGCTCTGCTCGTTGTTTGAGTAACTGCTGTTGGTGTAGTCCCCCATGAAGTGCGGGGGTATGCCGTACACGGCCGCCACGCGGTTGCGGCTTATGCGCTCCGCGTCCAGCACGTTGGCGTCCACCGGAGAGCGCGAGAGGTTCGTCGACTGCATGCCGCCCTCCAGCACCATCACGCGGCCGCCGGACTTCTTGTATGTATCTATGAAGCTGGTGACCAGCTTCTTTTTGCGTTCTTCGTCTATCGCCTGGGAAGGCAAGGTCAATACTATGCCGCCGTTCACGCCCTCCAGCTGGGAAAGGGAAAACTCCCTGATCTTTTCGGTGTAGGTCAGGCTGCCCCTTAAAACGTCGATGGGCTTTATGCCCTTTTCGCCGTTGGCGCTTAAGTGCCTGAGCACCAGCATCCTTGATGAGTGCACCATGCAGGGTGCGCCGTTGTCCAGTGTGAAGGAATACCACATCTCCTTGGTCTCCTTCGAGCGCTGGGGCGTCACCTGGGCGGCGTCCAGCACGTCCAGGCTCACGATCTTCTCGGTGACCGGATCCGGCACTATCAGCGCGTAGGCGTTGCCCTCCGTATTGCGGAACGCCTCCATAGTGCTCTTGAAAAAGTATGGGGTCATATAGGCGTTGGGCATGTAGGAAAGCAGCTTTTCACGGTAATCGTCGCTGGCGATCTCGTAGGCCCTGTACAGGTGCAGCGGCAGCATGGCCATGGCGTTAGCTATGCGGCTCACGGCGGAGTACACGGCTTCGCTTGTCGTCAGCGTCCAGTCTCCCCTGACGCGGCTCACGTTCCTGAGCGCTCCCAGGTCCGGGCTGTTTCCATCGTCCTTTTTCCGGTTCCAGAATTTCAGTGCCATATCGGCCTCCTGTTTCAGGGTAAAACAAAAGCGACCCGCGGTCGCTTTTGTGTGCTTAATGTCAGGCGGTCAGAAATCGCTCAGCTCGTCAGTTATGCTCAGCGGCTCCGCCTTGTTGGAAGCAGGCGTGAGCTTGAGTTCGCTCAGCAGTTTCCGCTGCTGCTCTATCACGCTGCGCAGGTGCGCCACGGATTCGTTGGGCTTGAAGTACTGCTGCCGGTAATTCTTGACTTCCCGGCCCAGGCCCCTGTCC
>JAFWUC010000029.1 GCA_017518705.1 Clostridia bacterium | reverse complement strand
TTCCTGGGCTTCACGTTTTGTTGTGAATCCTCGCTTAAGTTTTTGCTGCCGCTCACCGGTCCAGTTGGTGTAGCGGAATTGCACATACCATGTGCCGTTTTTCTTGTCTTTGAATGCTGCCATGATCAATCCTCCTTCTTTTTCTGAGTAGCATACCAGTGCTCGTGGAAAAACTTTCGGTCAATACGACCATTGATGACGATGCAGCCGGCAGCCTTGAGTTCCTTGTTCAGCTCCCGGATTAGCTTATAGGCATAGGAGTTTGAAACTCCGAGCTCAGCTGCGACCTCGTCCACCTTCATAAAAACCTGTTCAGCTATATGAATCACCTCCCTTCCCCGCCCTCAAAAGTGAGAGCAGTTATTTAAAAACGAAAATGGCTTGCCGTTTTACCCGATTCCAGTTTCCAGACAGGCAACCCTGCGCGGCGCTGTGTCGTCCCCCTCTGTGGAGGCGCTCCCTTCCAGTTAGAAGATCATGGCGGTGTATCTCTGGTCGGACGGTCATTCAGTTCACTAAACATATTAGATTAGCTCATGGTAATTATACTAAACAAATACAGTTAAGTCAAGAAGGAAAACTAAACAAATTTATTTAATTATTCCTTGACAACACTAAACATATTTGCTAATATATTCTCGAAACTACGAGTAGATAGGAGTTATCTGGTATGGCGATCGGTGAAAGAATCCATTTCATCCGCTCCCTGCGGGGCATGACGCAGAAGTATTTGGGTATGATGGTCGGCTTTTCGGAAAAGACGGCCGATGTTCGCATGGCACAGTATGAAACCGGCGCTCGAACCCCCAAGGCCGATCTGACCGCAGAGCTGGCCAGAGTACTGGATGTATCTCCTAAAGCGCTGGATGTGCCGGAGATCGACAGCTATGTTGGGCTGATGCACACGCTTTTTGCGCTGGAGGATATCTACGGACTCAAGATCGGAGAGATCGACGGCGAAGTTTGCCTGCGGCTGGATAAGGCAAAAGGATCGACTTATCTTCAGATCTTTGATATGTTTCGTTCCTGGCGGGAACAAGCCGCCAAGCTGGAGCGCGGAGAGATCTGCAAAGAGGAGTATGATTGCTGGCGGTATAAGTACCCGGAGTTGGATCAATCCGGGCGGTGGGCCAAAGTGCCCACGCAAGCTCTGTCCGATGCGCTGATTGAAGAATTGAAAAAAGAATAAATGTCTGTCCAAAGGCAAAAAGAAAGAGGTCAACCCGACTTACGCAAAAGTCAGGTTGACCTCTTTGGTTTATGGATGTTGGGTGACAGCACACTCGCAAACCCTTGGATTTGCACTCGACAAATCTCAGATTCTCGTGCTATCAATTTGCTATCACTCGGAGTAGCGGGAACTCAAAAGTCCAGTATTTTCAAGGCCTCGCGGTCTCGAAGAATCACTTTTTCCTTATTCCCACTCTATCGTGGCGACGGGCTTGGGACTTAAGTCGTACAGCACGCGGTTCACGCCGGGGACTTCGCTGGTCACGCGCAGGGTGATGGTCTCAAGCACTTCCCAGGGCAGGCGGGGCACGGAGGCGGTCATGGCGTCAAGGGTGTTGACCGCGCGGATGACCACGGGATACTCGTCCACGCGTCCGTCGTCCCTTACGCCGGTGGAGGTGACGTCGGGGATAAGGGTGAAGTACTGCCATACCTTGCCTTTAAGCCCGGCTTTTTCGAACTCTTCGCGCAGGATGGCATCGCTTTCGCGCACCTTTTCAAGCCGCTCGCGGGTGATGGCGCCCAGGCACCTTACGCCCAGACCGGGGCCGGGGAAGGGCTGGCGCTCCACCATGCCTTCGGGCAGACCCAGGGCGCGGCCGACGGCGCGCACTTCGTCCTTGAACAGCATCTTTAACGGCTCGACCAGCTCGAACTTCTCGGCGATGTCCTTGGGCAGGCCGCCCGCGTTGTGGTGGGACTTGACTATCTTGGCTGTCTTGGTGCCGCTTTCGACTATGTCGGGATAGATGGTGCCCTGGCCCAGCAGCTCTATGCCGTCCAGCTTGCCCGCTTCCTCGCGGAACACCTCGATGAATTCGTCGCCTATGATCTTGCGCTTCTGCTCGGGATCGCTCACGCCCGCGAGGCGGTTTAAGAACCTGTCAATGGCGTCCACGTAGATGAGGTTCGCGCCCAGCTGTTCCTTGAACACCTTGATGACCTGCTCGGGCTCGTTTTTGCGCAACAGGCCGTGGTTCACGTGCACGCAGGTCAGCTGATCGCCCACGGCCTTGATGAGCAGCGCCGCGACCACGGAGGAGTCCACGCCGCCGGACAGCGCCAGCAGCACCTTGCGGGAGCCAATCTGCTTTCTGAGCGCTTCGACTTCGGCTTCGATGAAGCTTTCCACGCTCCAGTTCCTTTCGGCGCCGGTCTTGGTTATGAAAGCGTCAAGCTGTTTGGAGGGATCCTCGTCCCAGGCTTCCACGTCCGCTTTTTCGCTGCCGGAGTAACCCGCCTTGAGCACGGGCAGACCCAGCGCGTAGATGCCGTGGTCCACGTCGATATTCCTGCCGTCCAGCACATGGTTGGGACCGCCGTTGACGATGATGCCCTGTATGCCGGGGGCGTTCTTAAGCTCGGCGGGGGAGACGTCGTAATTGAATATCTCGCTGTACACGCCAAGTTTTCTTAATTCCCTTGCGATGAAAGCGTTCTGATTGCTGCCCAGATCCACGATAGCTATCATGCTTCTTGCCATAAACCTGCCGCCTTTCAAAAAAAGTATGGCGTATTATAGCATGCCGCAATGTTAAAATCTATCATATCGCCAAACATGTACATATATTTCACGAAAAGAAAACGTTGACAAATCCGTTCGCAAGTGCTATCATTTCGTTCAACGGCGATGACGGAGACGGCGTCCGCTATTCCGCCCAAGAGAGCCCGCGTTTGGTGAGAGCGGGTGCGGGGGAGCGGTCAGATCCTATCACTTCCGAGCCGGACGGGTGAACCTTATTAGCCCGTCCCGCGGGCGCGGCGTTAGGGGCGCAGGGCTTGACAGAGCCTGACAAAGCGGCGCATAAGCGCAATTTGAGTGGTACCACGGGAGTTTATTCCCGCCTCAAGGGTTTCCTTGAGGCGGTTTTTGTTTTCAGGACTAACGCGTAAGGAGAAAAATATGAACACAGGTGTTGACCAGCAGCTGAAGGAGATCGCGTTCAGAATAAAGGAACTAAGGGAGATCGCGGGCTATTCCCAGGAGGAGATGGCCCGGAAGACCGAGGTCAGCCCCGAACTGTACCGGCGCTACGAACTGGGTGAACTGGACTTTCCCTTCACCTTCATACACAAGTGCGCGCTGGAGATGGGCGTGGAGATCACGGACATCATGGAAGGCCGCTCCGCCCACCTAAGCGGGTACACCGTGACCCGCGCCGGCCAGGGCATGATGACCGCCAAGGAGACGGGGCTTGAGATCCGCCAGCTGGCGCCCATGTTCAAAAACAAGATCGCCGAGCCCTATTACGTCAGGTACGAGTTCGACGAAAAGCAGCAGTCCCGCCCCATCCACCTGACCCGCCACAGCGGTCAGGAGTTCGACCTGATCCTGTCCGGCGCGCTGAAGGTGCAGGTGGGCGAGCATACGGAAGTGCTGCGCGAAGGCGACAGCATCTATTATGACTCCTCCAAGCCCCACGGCATGATAGCTGTGGAAGGCAGGGACTGCCTGTTCCTGGCGGTGGTGCTGCCGGGTGAGGAGACCGTGCAGGAGGAGATCAGCCAGACCATCGCCGCCGCGAGGAGCGCGGAAAAGCTGATCTACGACAGCTATGTGAGCACGAAGGAGACGCCCGAAGGCCTGCCCACGGAGCTTTCCTACAAGAACATAGATTCCTTCAACTTCGCCTTCGACATAGTGGACGTGCTGGGCAATACCAAGCCCGGCAAGCTGGCGCTGCTGCACCTTGACAGGGAAAAGCACGAGACGCTGTTCACGTTCAAGCAGATGGCACGGGAATCCGGCCGCGCCGCAAACTATTTTAAGGCGCTGGGCATAAAGAAGGGCGACCGGGTCATGCTGATACTGAGGCGGCACTACCAGTTCTGGATCTGCGCGCTGGCGCTTATGAAGATCGGCGCGATATTCATTCCCGCCACCAACCAGCTGGTGGAGCACGACCTGACCTACCGCTTCAACGCCGCGGGAGTGAGCGCGATAGTGTGCACCGCTCTGGGCGGGGTCAAGGAGCAGGTGGAGCTGGCGGAAAAACTGTCTCCCACGCTGAAGACCAAGGTGCTGGTCGAGGGCGAAAGGGAAGGCTGGAAGAGCTTCGACACGGAGTACAAGATGTACGCCAGTTCCTTCGAGCGCACCGACGAGTGCATAAAGGGCGACGAGCCCATGCTGATGCTGTTCACCAGCGGCACCACCGGCTATCCCAAGATCGCCGTGCACAGCTGCAAGTACCCGCTGGGCCATTTTATGACGGGCAAGTACTGGCACTGCTCCTCCCCGGAAGGGCTGCACTTCACCATTTCCGACACGGGCTGGGGCAAGGCACTGTGGGGCAAGCTGTTCGGACCCTGGATGAACGAGACTGCCTCCTTCGTGTACGACTTCGACCGCTTTAACGCGGGCGATATACTGCCCCTGTTCGCCAAGTATCACATCACCAGCTTCTGCGCGCCGCCCACCATGTACCGCTTCATGATAAAGGAAGACTTGAGCAAGTTCGACCTGTCTTCCATCGAGCACGGCACCATCGCAGGCGAAGCGCTGAACCCGGAGGTGTTCCACCGCTTCCGCGAGGCTACGGGCATAAGCCTTATGGAGGGCTTCGGACAGACGGAGACCACGCTGGTGATAGGCAACCTGTCCGGCATGCGCCCCAAGGTGGGCTCCATGGGCAAACCCGTGCCGGGCTACGACGTGGACATAATCGACCACGACGGCAATCCCGTGGGCTACGGCGAGACGGGCGAGATTGTGATAAAGCTGGAAAAGGGACGCCCCTGCGGGCTTATGCTGGGCTACTGGAACAACGAGACGGGCAAGCCCGAAATGGACAGCTCGGACGGCTACTTCCACACCGGCGACACCGCCTGGCGGGACGAGGACGGCTACTTCTGGTATGTGGGCCGTGTGGACGACCTTATCAAGTCTTCCGGCTACAGGATCGGGCCGTTTGAGATCGAAAGCGTCATAATGGAGCTGCCCTACGTGCTGGAGTGCGGCGTGTGCGCCGCTCCCGACGAGATAAGGGGCCAGGTGGTCAAGGCGTGCGTGGTGCTCACCAGAGGCAAACAGCCTTCCGACGCCCTGAAAAAGGAGATACAGGACTACGTGAAGAGCCGCACAGCGCCGTACAAGTATCCCCGCATAGTGGAGTTCCGCACCGAACTTCCCAAGACCATAAGCGGAAAGATAATAAGGAACCAGCTGTAAACAAACGGGCGGGATAATTCCCGCCCGCAGCTTTTTGCCTTTGCCGCGGGAAGCACCCGAGGCGAGGGATCGACAGATGCGATCAGGGCAGAAAATGAATACAGACCACAGCCTGTTTTGAAGGCTATATGTGCCGCAAAATACCGACTGTGGTCTTTTTTATCCGATTCGCTCGTGCCTCAGCATGAAAACAGACCGTAGTCTGGTATATGCACCTTTAATAACAGACCGTAGTTTGTATTTGAGCTCACTAAACGGTCACGCTAAATACAGACCAAAGTCTGCAATTTAACCGTTATAAAAAGACTATAGTCTGTATAAACGACCTGAAATTACAGACCGTAGTCTGTTTTTTGGACACCGGATATTCCGGAAACGAAGAATATGCGGTAAATAACGGGCATAACGATAGCAATCCGCATCGCGGAATAGCGGAAAGTCCCTGTGCTTTCTCTTTGGCAGGTTAAATTTTCTTGAACCGTTGACATTGATATACGCTGCGCGGTATAATATCCTGCGTGTCAATCCGCTCACAGCCCCGGGCGTTTGATGAATTGTCGGGCATGCTTGACCTCATGCCGGAGACATCAGTATTGATATTGATTTTGGAGGAAACGAAATGAGCACTTTCATGGCAAAGCCCGCTAATGTCGAGCGCAAGTGGTACTTGATCGACGCGGACGGCGTGGTGCTGGGCAGGCTGGCCAGCCAGGTAGCCCTTATGCTGCGCGGCAAGCATAAGCCCACCTTTACCCCCCACGTAGACACCGGCGACTTCATCATCGTCGTAAACACCGATAAAATCGCCCTGACCGGCAACAAGCTGGATCAGAAGGTTTACTATCATCATTCCGGTTATCCGGGCGGACTCAAGGAGACCAAGTACCGCGACCTCATGGCCAAGAAGAGCGAATTTGCCCTTAAGAAGGCCGTCGCCGGCATGCTCCCCAAGGGACCCCTGGGCCGCAAAATGCTGAAAAAGCTCAAGGTTTACGCGGGCAGCGAGCATCCCCATGCCGCCCAGCAGCCCGAGACCTTCGTGATCAAGTAATTGGGAGGAGGACGTAAAAAATGTCAGAGATCAACTTCAGCGCGGTAGGCAGGAGGAAAAAGGCCGTTGCCCGCGTGCGTCTTATCCCCGGCGAAGGCAACATCACCGTAAACAAGCGCAGCCTGGACGAGTACTTCGGTCTTGAGACCCTTAAGACCGTGGTCCGCCAGCCCCTGACTCTCACCGAGACTGCCGGCAGGTTCGACGTGGTCGTATCCGTGCGCGGCGGCGGCTACACCGGCCAGGCCGGCGCTATCCGTCACGGCATCGCCAGGGCCCTGGTAAAGGCTGACGAAGAGCTCAAGTCCGCCGTCAAAAAGGCCGGCTTCCTGACCCGCGATCCCAGAATGAAGGAGCGCAAAAAGTACGGTCTCAAGAAGGCCCGTAAGGCTCCCCAGTTCTCCAAGCGTTAAACGAGACCGAGCGATATACGAAAACCCCCGGAAATTCAGCGTTTCCGGGGTTTTTTATGCGGCATCGGCGTCCATCGGATGTCCAGGTATGTAAAATAATATGTGGAGGCGGGATCAACATGGAAAAGGCGACAAAAAGACACCTGGCGGAGGTTGCCGGGAAAGCGGCTCAGATCCCTTTTCACGGCTATATCGATGGGGAAGGATCAAATCTTGAGCCGATCGTTCGGTTTTTCCCGAAGTGGACGCTGAGAGAAGCCGACGTATTATGGTGCGCGGCATTTGTATATTACTGCTGCCGCGAGGCGGGATTTGAGATCCCCATCAAGCCGGACGCATGCAAGACCTGCCATCTGGCGGGCTGCATCGCCTGGGGAGAATTTGCGCAGGGGGATGCTCGGATAGAGTACCGCAAGTCAGAAGAAAGCTTCGTTCCGGAAGCCGGCGATATCGTCATCTATGACAGGGTTTTTGAGGACCGGGCGCATGACCATATGGGCATCGTCCTGCAGAACTCCCGAGACACGATCATCGCCGCGGAAGGAAACCTGAACAATGCGTCGGGGATCATAGAGCGCCCGAAAGATGAGCATATACGGGCCTATATCAGGATACCGGACGGATACGGGACAACGGGAGATAATTATATATCATAGGACAGGAACCCCGGTCCTTCATCAGACCCCGGAAGTGTACGGCTCCCGGGGTTTTTGTATATCGCTTCAGGTTTGTAAGAATAAATCCTGTTCCTTTCCGGTGCGGAATATGGTATAATACCTCAAAACAGCCGCCGTTCGCGGGAAAGGAGAGTACATGGAAACAGTAAAGATACTCGATCGGCTGATAAAGGCGCAGGGCGTCACCGGCTTCGAGAGATCCGGCATCACGCAGACCGTAAAAGAGTTATTCTGTGAGTTCACCGAAGGCTTTGCGGGAGCGAAGGTATGGTCGGACGTCAACGGCAACGCGTTCGCGCAGGTGGGCGAGAGCGGACCCACCGTGATGATAATGGCCCACATGGACGAGGTGGGCATGATGGTCACCAGGATAGAGGACAACGGCATGCTGCGCATCGCCTCCGTGGCGGGAGTGGATCCCCGGGTGCTGCCGGGCAGCCGCGTGCGCGTGTGCGGGAAAAAGGAGCTTATGGGCGTGGTAGGCGCCGTGCCGCCCCACCTGACTGCCTCCAAGGACAAGGCATACAAGTGGGACGAGCTCACGGTCGACCTGGGCCTTAGCAGGGAACGCGCCTGCGAGTTCGTTTCTGTAGGCGACCGGGTGACCTTCTGGCCCGACGACGTGCTTGAGCTCAAAAACGGGCTTGCGGCCTCCAAATCCCTGGACGACAGGGCGCTGGTGGCGGCGGAGCTTTACTGCCTGGAGCTGCTCAAAAAGCGCAGGTTCGACTGCAAGGTGGTCATGGTCGCTTCCGTGGACGAGGAACATTCGGGCCTGGGCGCCATAACGGGCACGTGGAGCGTGAAACCGGACATGGCGATAGTGATGGACGTCACCTTCGGCAAGTCCGCATGCAGCCCCGACTGCTTTGATATGGACAAGATCGCCTTGGGACTGGGCCCCAACATCCACCCGAAGATGTTCGGGATGCTCAAAGACGCGGCGGACAGCGCCCGGGTCGCCTGGGACTACGAGCCTGTGATGGGCGCCACCGGCACCGACGCCACGGACGTGCAGATAAGCGGCGTGGGCGTGCCCTGCGGCCTGGTGTCGCCGCCGCTCAGATACATGCACACCAACGCGGAGGTCATCAGGATCGAGACGCTCCTCAACTGCGGCAGGGTGTGCGCCGAATTCATTACCGCGCTGGGCGGGGACTGGAGGGATAAGCTGTGCCTCGACTGAATGAGATCGGTTTAAGCGATACATACCTTAAGGAGCTTTCCGAGCTGCGCGGCGTGTGCGGCGACGAGGGCGCGGTGCGCAGGTTCATCCGCGAAAAGGTGACGCCCCTGTGCGACGAGGTGTTCACCGACACCATGGGCAACCTGTACGCCCACAAAAAGAAGACAGGCACGCCCGTGGTCGCCCTGACCGCCCACATGGACGAAGTGGGCATGCTGATAAAGAAGATAAGTGACGACGGCGAACTGGAGTACGACTACGCGGGGCTGGATCCCCGGGTCATGCCCGGCAGGCGGGTGTACGTGGGCAAGGATGCGGTGCCGGGAGTGATAGGCACCAAGGCCATCCACCTGCAGTCCGATGAGGAACGCGAGAGCAGCGTGCCCCACAAACGCCTGACCATAGACATTGGCGCGAAGAACAAAGAAGACGCCGAAAAGTACGTGAACATAGGCGATTACGCCTGCTTTACCACCAAATTCGAGGAGTTCGGCGAAGGGCTGTTTACCGGCAAGGCGCTGGATGACCGGGTGGGCTGCGCTGTGCTGATGGCGCTGTTGACCCAGGATTACGAATGCGACCTTTACGCCGCCTTCACCGTGCAGGAAGAAGCGGGCCTCAGGGGCGCGAACCTGGTGGCGGACCACGTCAAGCCGGCTATAGAGCTGAACTTCGAGGGCACGACCGCCAACGACATGCCCGATGTCAAGGGGCACGAATCGGTGACCTCGGTGGGCAAGGGCCCCGCGCTTACCTTTATGGACCGGGGCACCATAGCGGACGTAAAAGTGTTTGACGCCCTCAGGGAGACCGCCAAAGCCCACGGCATACCCTTCCAGCTCAGGAAGGGCACCAACGGCAGGACGGACATGGGCAGGATACATACGGACCTGGGCGGCTGCCGCGCGGGGGGCATATCCCTGCCCTGCCGCTACATCCACTCGGCGCAGAGCGTCGCCAGCTGGAGCGATCTAAAGAATATGATACTGCTGGCGGACGCGTTCTTAAGGGACAAAAAGTATTGTGAGGTGCTGGGAATATGATGAACGAGTTCAAGGAGATCGTAAGGAAAGCCACGGCGGTCTACGGCCCTTCCGGCAGGGAGACCAAGGCGGGGCAGCTGCTGACCGACATGATCCGTCCCTATGTGGATGAGATCAGGTTCGACGCCCTGGGCAACGCGGTGGGGATCAAGAAGGGCACCAGCGGCAAAAAAGTGATGCTTTCCGCCCACATGGACCAGATCGGGCTCATAGTGCTGGACATAGACGACAAGGGCTTCCTGCGTTTCGCCCCAGTGGGCGGCATAAGCCCCGAAATGACCGTGGGCCGCGACGTGGTGTTCGACAACGGCACCCGGGGCGTAGTCTGCCGTGAGCAGAAGAACGTAACGCCTCCCGCCGCGCTCACCCAGATGTTCATAGACATAGGCTGCACCAGCCGTGAGGAAGCGGAAGCGCACGTCGCCATAGGCGACATCTGCGTGTATGCTCCCCACTTCGTGGACATGGGCAGCCGCGTGGCGTGCTGCGCGCTGGACGACCGCATCTGCTGCGCCATACTGGTGGCGGCGATGAAAAAGATACGTTCTCCCCACGACATCTACTGCGTGTTCACTTCCCAGGAAGAAGTGGGCTGCCGGGGCGCCCAGGCGGCGGCGTACTGGATCGACCCGGATTTCGGCATCAACCTGGACGTGACCGCTTCCGCGGACACTCCCGAGTGCAGCCCCATGCCCATGAAGCTGGGCGAAGGCCCCACCATCAAGTACAAGGACCGTTCCGTCGTGATAACCAGGCCGGTGATCGAGTTCATGCACAAAGTGGCCGACAAGCACGGCATAAAGGTCCAGAACGAGGTGCTGCCCTACGGAGGCACCGACGCCAGCGCCGTGCAGACCACCAGAGGCGGCAAGCCCGCGTGCTGCGTGTCCGTCGCGACCCGCTATATCCATTCTCCCATTGAGACGGCGGACCTTAACGACTGCCTGGGCGCGGTGGACTTCGTGTGCGCTATGGCGGAGGAAAATGAGCTGCCCCTCGACTGACATGCCGGGCTGCGGAGCATTTGCGGGCTGATGACATGAGTGAGATCCCGATCTACAAAGGCAGGAAGATAAACAGATTCTTGTGCGTCACATTCGCGTGCCTGTGCGCGGCAGCGCTGGCGGCATCGGGGACGGCGTGGCTGCTGGGTGATACGGGCATAAGGTCCGTATGCGTTATCTTCGCGCAGATCACGGGCGCCTTCGCGTTGCTTTACGGCGTGCTCTGGGCCGTATGGGCGCGGAAGGAAAACAAAGCGGAACAGAAACTCAGGGCACAGAACGAAGCGCGTCCGGCACCGCGCGAAGCGGACGGGACCGGGTGCAGGGAATTCGTGCTGCCCCGGGAAAAGCTGACCGGCGCGGCACGCCGCAGGTTCGTAAGCGTCATAAAAGGCACGGCGCTTGCCGCGCTGGGCGTGTTCGCGCTCATAACGCTGATCACGCTGTGGGGCGGCGTGTTCGGCAGCCCGGTAAGGCTGCTGTACATACTGCTGTTCGCATGCGCGATCTGCGTGCCCGGCATACTCGCGCAGTGGGGCATATACAGGAAATTCGCATTGGACGTGCCCGGCAGGATCGCGCTATACCCGGGCAGGCTCGAGGTGGACGACAGCGTGTTCACGGCGGGAGAGATACTGGACATCCGCATCTCTCCCGACCGGATCTATAATGCCGATTCCCCGGCGGTGTTCCGCGGCATGGCGGTGCGCACGGCGCGGGGCGTGAAACGCTGCAGAATGGATTTCTGCTCGGGCAGAGCTTCTAAGGACGGGGTCTGCTGGGAGGGCTACTCCGAGTTTTCCGCCGCCCTGCAGTCGTGGGGGAAAGCTGCCGGCGTGACCGTCACGGTCGAGTATATGGAATGAACGCCCACGGCGGGCTTGGCGCACAGAAAAACACCGTAAAGAGGACACGATGACCGAACTAACCAAAGCGCAGGCTCGGCAGTTCATACTGGCGAAGCAGGGGCTTATAGGCGCGCACCGGTTCGAGGGAAAGGGCGGCGCTTACGCCTTCGTAAAGCAGGCGGGCTGCATACAGTTTGACCCTGTGGACGTATGCGGCAAGAACGCGGAACTCACGCTGCAGTCCCGGGTGAAGGGCTTTACCAAACAGGCGCTTTGGGAGCTGTTATACGAAGACCGGGCGCTGGTGGACTATTCCGACAAGGAGCTTTCCATCTGGCCCGCAGAGGACTGGCCGTACTTCGCTTCCTACCGGGAACGCAGCCGCAGGACGGGGGAGACGTTCGAAGGACTTGAGCAGCTGGAGGAACGGGCGTTAAACTACATCCGCGAAAACGGGCCCGTCTCCAGCGACACGCTGCCCATAGAGGGAGAGATATTCTGGCATTCCTCCATGCACTGGAGCGGAAACTGGAACAAAAACTCCCATGCGGCCAGGTCGGCACTGGAACAGCTGTACACGGACGGCACGCTGGTGATCCACCACAAGCAGGGCAGCCGCAAGTACTACGACCTGGCGGAAAGGCACCTGCCGGGCGAACTCCTTTTTGCCCCGAATCCCTGTGAAACCGAAGACGATTTTATCTGCTGGCGCGTGCTCAGGCGGATAGGCGCCGCGGGTCTGCTGTGGGACAAAAACAGCGCTGCGTTCCTGGGCATCGGGCTCAACGCGGAAAAACGCGCCCGCGCGCTGGAAAGGCTGAAAAACGACGGGCTCGTCATCCCGGTGCGGGTGGAAGGCTTCAAAACCGAGTTCTGCCTCCGCGCCGAAGACGAAGAGCTGCTTAGCCGCGTTATTGCCGGACATGCGGACCTTAAGCCCCGCATGGAGTTCATAGCGCCGCTTGACCCGCTTATGTGGGACAAGGCGCTGGTAAACGCGCTGTGGGATTTTAAGTATTCCTGGGAGATCTACACTCCGGCGGACAAGCGCAGATACGGCTACTACACGCTGCCGATACTATGCGGCGAGACCTTTGCCGGGCGCATAGACACGGCTGTCGACCGGAAGCGCGGCGTGCTGAAAGTGAACGGACTCTGGTGGGAGCCGGGAGTCAGGCAGACCAGGAAGCTTGGCGCGGAGCTGGAAAGGACGCTTAAGCGCTTCAGCCGCTTTAACGGCTGCCGGGAGTTTGAAATGTGACGAGCCGAAACAGAAACATCCGCCCTCGGGCGGATGTTTCTTTCGCGATATCGGATCGGCTTCAGATGCGGTTTTTAAGTATGTCCGCCGCCAGTTCCAGCATTTTATAGGCGGCGTCGCGGGCAGCCACGATCTGGTCGTACACCAGGTCCTCGCTAAGCACGCCCCGCTGGAGACCTTCGGGAAGCAGTCCCTGTTCGTCCAGTTCCAGGTCGCTGCGCCAGGCGCTGCTGCCGTAATAGGAAAACAGCTTTATCATGCCCTTGCGCACGTCGTCCATGCGGTCCAGCTGTGTCTCCAGGCCGCACAAAACTTCCTGACACTCGTTGAGCAGGGGTTCCATTTCGTTTATGCGCTTTACGCTTTTTTCGATCTTCGACCGGGAAGATTTTACACTCATGATGATCACCTCTTTCGGACAATACCATAGCGCGAAACGGAGGAAAAGTCAAGGGGAGAGGGAAACGGCTTGCTTTGTTTTCGCGCGGATGGTACAATGACGAAGAAAAAACAAGGAGGATGGACATATGGAAAACTGGATCGGTGTCCTGCTTTTGCTGGCGCTCATTGGTCTATTAGTATGGTGCTTTGTTGCTGCCGGAAGGAGCATAAAAAAGAATAAAGAAGCGGAAGGATCCAAATGCGAAACGGCAGAGGATAAGCGCGAAAATAACGAACAGCCGGATGAGGAACGCGGCATGTGGGCGAATATCGGCGGAAAGTGCAAAGCGCTGGCTGCGGCTTTGTGCTGGCTGGGCATTTTCGGCAGCGTTATCTATGGCATTGTTCTTATCGGACGGGGATCGGAGATCAGCAATGGCGATAGTGGAGTCATTACCGGAATAGCAGTTGCGATAGTTGGCTCGTTTATGTCCTATTTAGGTTCCATCGGTTTGTACGCCATAGGCGAAGCGGCGGAAAAGAGCGCATACGTAGCAAAGTACATAGAGAAACTTGAAGCGGAAAAGAAAGAGAAAGAACAGAAAGTCGAATAGCACGGGCAGATGGGTCGCCGCGGTCACTTTCGCGCCTTCGCGATCACGCGCGGCTGCTGTCCCATATGCCGAAAAATAAAAAACGCCTTTCGGGCGTTTTTTGCGTCGGAGGGGAGATCCTGTTCGGCAAAATAGGATGGCAAAAGACCGGCGGCTATCTACCAATGAGCGGTTCTTCCGCCGGGGCGCGGCGGGCCAGTATGAAGTGCGCGGGGTTCGGATACAGGCTCACCGTCTGCATGTGGGCGGGGTCGGCGTACAGGTAAAAGCCCACCCTCGTGCGGGCGTAGGCGTACAGTTCGAACAGGGTGACCCGCCCGTCCAGGTTGAAGTCCGCCCTGAGCTCGCAGGGGCGGTCCTTGATCATGTCCCAGCCCAGCCCCTCGCACACGCTGCGGGCGAAGGCGGTGGACACGGTGTCCTCATTTAGTTCGCCCTCGGTGACCCGGTAGCTCTCCTCGTCCCAGCTGCAGGAGGTGAGCAGCAGGTATTTGCCGGAATCGAAGCAGGAGGGCAGCAGCCAGCCCGACGCGTCTTCGCCTTCGGCAAAGCCCCCGGAAAAACAGCAGTCTATGAACAGTATCACCCGCCCGGGGATCTCCCGGGTGACCGTCTCCAGTTCCTGAGGAGTGAGGCGGTCGTCTCCCGCCAGCTCGATGTAGACCGTGTCCGCGTCCTTTCCGCCGTGGGCGGTCAGGTAGATGAGGCTCACGTCGTCCTCTTTCGCATAGGCAAAGCGCCGGCGGATGGCGGAAAACAGCTCCTCCCGGGTCATGTCGAATATGATCTCGCCGGAAAAGCGGGTCTCCCCGTCAAGCGCGAAGGTAAGCGCGTCCGCCACGCCCGCTATGGAGTTAAGGCCTCCCAGGCGGGCGCGCCCGTCCTCATAAACGGTCATGCCCGCGCACAGCGCCCGGTATCTGGGGGCGTCCGCAAGCGCGGGCAGGGACAGAAGTATTATTATAATTACAATGGCTAAAAGGCGCTTCATCTGGGCTGCGGTCAATCCTTTTTCAGGTAGTCCGCCTTGACGTAGCCGGTAAGCTCCACGGTCTTGAAGCTCACCCAGTTGTCTTCGTACTGGCCGGTGACGATCACCCTTTCGCCGCTGTACAGCAGCGCGGCGATCTGGCTCTGGGTGGTTGGCGCCGTCCTCACGTTCAGCGTGGTGGCGGTGACGGTGGCGTAATACTCGCCGTCCTCAAGGGGAGGCAGCGGCGCCTGGGTGGGCCGGGGAGTGGGCTTGGCGCGGGCGTAACCCAGGGAATCCGGCAGCGCGGACAGGGGCAGCAGGGACATCTGTTTCCAGTCTATCCTGTACCATTCCAGGCCGGGATAGTAGAAGGAGAGGATCGCTTCCGCGTCCATGTGGTGCTTGCCCGCCATGGTCTGGGCGCCGCGCTGGCTCATGCCTACCCCGTGGCCGAAGCGGCGGGAGATGAGGGTGAAGCCGTCTTCGTCCTCCTCGACATAGAACACTTCGTAGTTGGTGGAATTGATCTTGAGGTTCAGAAGCTCCTTAAGCTGGGAATAAGTGCCGAAAGTGATCTTTACCGGCTCCTCAACGGGCGTGAACTCCCCGAGCACCCACTTTTCTTCGGGGGTGGGCGAGGGTTCGGCAGTGCCGGAAGGCGCGGGAGTTGCGGAAGGCTCGTCTGACGGCTCGGGCGTCGGAGCGGGCGTGACCTTTTCCAGCTTTCTCACGCTGGCGTTTACATACACTTCCAGCGTTTTGTACATAAGGCTGCCCTCGGTATCGGGATCGGCAAGCTTGACGGAGGCGATCTCGTCCAGGCGGACTTCCTGCGCTCCGGGCAGGCTCAGCTTGAGCTCATCCATTATCAGGGGATACAGTGGGCTGTCCTCCGCAGGCTTTCGGGAGATAAAGGCGGTCTTCTGCTGGCTTAAGCTGTTTTCAAGGTCGTAGGGGTCGTCCTTCATCTGGATGTAGCTGACCACTCCGCCCCACACCTGCTTGGTGGCGGCCACCTGCCCGCCGTTGGAGGCGGTGTAGTAGCACTGGGCGTACTTGCCGTTTGCCATGCCCACGATGCCCCGGGTCTGTTCCACGGCGCGGATGACGTTGGTGAGGGAGGAATCAAGCCCCTTATACACCTGGTCCTGGGTGGTGTCTACCAGGTCGTAGGCGCTTTTGCCAGCGTTTTGCTTGGCTCTCAGGGCGTAGGTGCGGGCGGCCACCGCCTGGGCTTTCAGGGCTTCCAGGGGGAAGGAATTGCTCATTTCGTAAGCAACGACGCCGCACAGATAGTCCTCAACCTGTATGGAGAGCACGCTGCTTATGCCCCTGCCGTCGGAGCTTAGGCGCAGGTCGCCCTTGAACAGGTTGTCCTTCTCGCTTTCGTGGATGTATATGCCGCCGGGGTCGGAATTGTCTTCCGCCGCGTGGCGCTTCAGTGTGAACGCGCCGCCCATGTCTATGGTCAGGCCGCCAGCGCTTAGGTACAGGGTGCCGCTGTCTTCGGCAACGGTGACCTCGGTGCCCTTGGCAAAGCGGAAGCCCGCGTCCCCGTCCACCGTGTAGATGCCGTCCAGTGTAAGGCCCAGCGCCTTGGGGCTGCCCAGGGAGCGCAGGTAGACGCGGATCATGCCGTCGTCCACTATGTCGCTGTCGCGGGCGCTGATGTCGGAACTGCCCCTGAGTATCGGCAGCGTCACCAAAAACGCCAGACAGATCACCAGCGCGCACGCGACGCCGATGATGATCCGCTTTTGCCTCTGCTTTTTAAGCCGTTTTTGCTTTTTGCTGCCCATAAATATCTCCTGTGGTTTTTAGGTTAGACGCCGCGAAGGGCCGGTTTGTTCTAAAACGTGCGGCGGAGCCAGGCCCCGCCGCTTTTATGTTTGTCAGACGCTTATCTGGGAAGTGAAGCCTTCGCTCACTTTCTTTATGGCTTCCGCCGCCTTTTCGCGGCTGTCCTCCCTTACGCCCGCGTAGATCTTGAGCTTGGGTTCGGTGCCGCTGGGCCTTACGCAGACCCACGCGTCGCCTTCCAGCTTGTACAGCAGCACGTCGCTGGCGGGCAGGCCCATAACGCCGCCTTTGGCGAAGTCCAGCGCCTCGAGCACCTTGCGGCCCGCGACCTCGCTGGGGGGAATTTCCCTGAGCAGGCGGGTGGCTTCCTCGCGCTTCTTTACGCCGTCCAGTCCGGGCATGGTCACGGACACGGTCTTTTCGGCGAAGTAACCGTAGCGGGCGAACATGTCGTTGACCGCGTCCATAAGGCTCATGCCCTTGGACTTGTAGTAGGCGGTGAGCTCCGCTGCCAGCAGGGAAGCGATCACGGCGTCCTTGTCGCGGATGTAGCCGCCGGTCAGATAGCCGTAGCTCTCCTCAAAGCCCAGCAGGAAACCGTGGTTGCCGAGCTTTTCCTTTTTGTCGATGGTCTCGCCGATGAACTTGAAGCCCGTGAGCACGCGCTCGATGGTGATGCCGTAGGCTTTGGCGATGTAGTCCACCATGCGGGTGGACACTATGGTGGTCACCGCGTAGGCGCCTTCCGGGGGCTGCTTGGCCCTGAGGATGTACTCCAGCATCAGGCAGCCCGCCTGGTTGCCGGTGACGGGCGTCCACACACCGTCTATCTTGATCATCATGCCCATGCGGTCGCTGTCCGGGTCGGTGCCGATGATCACGTCCGCGCCGATCTTATCCGCGTAGCCGATGGCTATGGTGAAGGCTTCGGGATTCTCGGGATTGGGGCTCGCCACGGTGGGGAAGTTCCCGTCGGGCAGCTCCTGCTCCCTGACCACGGTCACGTCCGTGTAGCCCGCGCGCCTGAGCGCTTCCCTGACCAGCAGGTTGCCAGCGCCGTGCAGGGGGGTGTACACGATCTTGAGCTTGACGCCCGTGCGGGTGAGCAGATCCTTGTCGGGACGCAGGGAGAGCACGTGCTCGATGTAAGCCTCGTCCACCTCCTTGCCGATGGCGGTGATGAGGGGATCGTTCTCTTCGGCCATTTCCACGTTTAATGGGTCGAGCCCGCTCATCAGTTCGAACACGGAGGAAGCGGTGACGGGAGTTATCTGCCCGCCGTCCGCGCCGTAGGCTTTAAAGCCGTTGTATTCCTTGGGGTTGTGGCTGGCGGTGATGACTATGCCCGCCGCGCAGTTCAGGTGCTTGATGGTGAAGGAAAGCTCGGGAGTGGGGCGCAGGGAGTCGAACAGATATACGGGGATCCCCATCTTCGCCAGCACCCGCGCGGAGTCGCAGGCGAACTCCCGGGAGAAGTTGCGGCTGTCGTGGGCGATGGCCACGCCCGTTTTGCCGGGCAGGGCCTCTTCCTTGAGACGCAGGCCCAGCGCCTTGGCGGCGCGGCGCACGGTGAACACGTTCATTCGGTTGGTGCCCAGGCCCAGTATGCCCCTTAAGCCGCCGGTGCCGAACTCCAGGTCCTTGTAGAACCGGTCCTCGATCTGCTTGGGGTCGTTTTTTATAGCCTCGAGCTCCGCCTTCTGCGCGGCGTCCAGGGAGGGGCTGTTAAGCCAGATTTCGTATGTGGTCATAACTGTCAGCTCCAATAGTTTATTTGGTACCGAATATACGGTCGCCCGCATCGCCCAGGCCGGGCACGATGTATTTGTTCTCGTTGAGCTTTTCGTCGATGGCGGCGATGAAGATGTCCACGTCGGGATGCGTCTCCTGGACCTTGCTGATGCCTTCGGGGCAGCCCACCAGGCACACCAGCTTGATGTTGTGGCAGCCGCGCTTCTTGAGCATGGTGATGGCGTCGCAGGAGGAACCGCCGGTGGCCAGCATGGGGTCGACCACGATCAGTTCACGCTCGGAGGCGTCCGGGGGCAGCTTGCAGTAGTATTCCACGGGGAGATGGGTCTCCGGATCGCGGTACAGGCCGATATGGCCCACGCGGCAGGTGGGGATCAGGCTCACAAAGCCGTCTACCATGCCCAGACCTGCTCTGAGTATGGGCACTATGCCCAGCTTTTTGCCGCTGATGACTTTGCTTTTGCATTTGCAGATGGGGGTCTCGATCTCGATCTCTTCCATTGGAAGGTCGCGGGTGACCTCATAGCACATGAGGGTGGCGATCTCGCTCAAAAGCTCGCGGAAATCCTTGGCTCCGGTTTCGATCTGGCGCATGAGCGTCAGCTTGTGCTGTACGAGGGGATGATCAATGACGTGTACCTGACCCATTAGCTTGCACTCCCTTACATAAATTATCAGTCTAATTATACTCCATCCGCGGCGATTTGGCAAGTGATAATTGGGGTTGCCAAAAAAGCCGGAAAGTGGTAAAATATCTTATAATAGGGGGGAGTGCAGTATGCGTAAAATCAATGTGGCGGTCATAGGCTGGGGATTTATGGGCAGGATGCACGCCCACGCCCTGAGAAGCATCCCGCTGATGTACAGGGACCTGCCCTGGCGGCCGGAGCTGAAACTGCTGGCCAGCGGCCATCTGGATAATGCCCGAAGGGGCGCGCTGGACGCGGGTTTTGAAGAGTATACCGACGACTGGAGGCAGATACTGACCCGGGATGACATAGACGCGGTCAGCGTGTGCACCCCAAATTCCCTGCACGAGGAGATGGAAGTCAGCCTGCTGCGTGCGGGCAAGAACATATACATAGACAAACCGCTGTCCACTTCCTACGACAGCGCCAAACGCATATATGACGCCTGGAAGCAGAGCGGCGCAAAGGCGCAGGTGGTCATGAACAACCGCTTCCTGCCTGCGGTGATGCGGGCGAAGCAGCTGGCGGACGAGGGCAGGATAGGAGACATACTCACGTTTTCCGCGCGCTATCTGCACTCCGGCAGCATAAGCCCCGACAAGGTCGCGGGCTGGAAGATGATGGGTGAGGGCGGCGTGATACTGGACCTGGCCTCCCACGCGCTGGACCTGATCTGCCATATCGCGGGCTGGCCTGACAAGGTGATGTGCTCGAGCCGTGTGCTGTATCCGACCCGACCCGTGAAGGGCGGGGGAGTGACGGAAGACCTGGGGGAAGACCACGCGCTGATGCTGCTCAAAATGCCTTCGGGGGCGCTGGGATACTGCGAAGCAAGCAAGATATCCACCGGTGCGGACGACGAACTGACCGTGGAGGTCCGGGGCACTAAGGGCGCAGTAAAGTTCGACCTTATGGAGCCCTCCCACCTGGAGCTTTACGACAACACCCTGCCCGAACAGCCTCTGGGCGGCGGGCGCGGGTTCACGAAGATAGAGACGGTGGGGCGCTATCCCGCGCCTGCCGGGGCTTTCCCGCCCCCCAAGAACGCCGTGGGCTGGGAGAGGGGGCACATCCACTGCTATTACAGCTTCCTGGACGCGATATATAACGGCACCGTGCCGCCCTGCGGGCTTGACGAGGCGCTCAGGCTGCAGGGGCTGATGGAAGCGGCGATAAAGTCCCGCGCAAGCGGGCAATGGGAAACGGCTATAACTTGAAAAGGAATCGATAAATGGCACAGACTTATACCGCAAAAGACATAACCGTACTTGAAGGACTGGACGCGGTGCGCATGCGTCCGGGCATGTACATCGGCTCCACGGGTCCCCGGGGCCTGCACCACCTGGTGTGGGAGATCGTGGACAATGCCATAGACGAAGCCGCCAACGGCTACGCCACCGAGATAAGCGTGACGCTGAAAAAGGACGGCTCCTGCGAGGTCACGGACAACGGGCGTGGTCTGCCGGTGGACATCCATCCCAAACTGGGCGTGAGCGCGGTGGAGGTCATTTACACGCAGCTGCACGCGGGCGGCAAGTTCGACGACAAGAACTACGCGTACTCCGGCGGTCTGCACGGGGTGGGCGCCAGCGTGGTGAACGCCCTGAGCGAGTGGTGCACCGTCGACGTGTACAGGGACTACACCCACTACTATATGCGCTTTGAGAGCGTGGAGGATCCCAAGACCCACAAGATCATGTCCGGCCATCCCGTGGCGCCCCTGGAAAAGGTGGGCAACACCAGGAAGCGGGGCACCACCATCTGCTTCAAGCCCGACGACCGGGTGTTTGAAGATACGGACTTCAACACCGACACCGTGCGGCGCAGGATAAGGGAGCTGGCGTATCTCAACAAGGGCATACGCTTCATATTCACGGACGAAAGGATAAAGGACGAGACGCTCAGAAAGAGCGAGTTCATGTACGAGGGCGGACTGACCGACTTCGTCGCCTACCTTAACGAGGGCAAGACCACCATAACAGAGCCCATGCTGTTCGAGGGGGAGAGCGGAGGCATGCGCATCCGCGCCTGCTGCCAGTACACCGACAGCTACACCGAGAGCCTGTTTTCCTTCGTGAACAACATCCCCACGCCCGAGGGCGGCACCCACGAGACAGGCTTCAAGGCCGCGCTGACCAAGGTGTTCAACGACTACGCCCGCAAGATGGGCGCCCTTAAGGAAAAGGACAACAACCTGTCCGGCGAGGACTTCCGCGAGGGCATGACCGCGATACTGGCGGTGAACGTGA
The DNA here is from genome assembly GCA_017518705.1 of Clostridia bacterium. Next base: position 4,716 of record JAFWUC010000029.1, on the reverse strand, counting down.
AAAACCCCCAGTTCGAGGGGCAGACCAAGGGCAGGCTGGGCAATACCGAAGTCAGGCCCATAGTGGAAGGCTGGCTGTCCGAGAAGCTGAGCCTGTACCTGGAGGACCTTAAAAACCAGGCCGCCGCCAGGCTGATACTGGAAAAGGCCATGAAAGCCGCCAAGGTGAGGGAGGCCGCAAGAAAAGCCAGGGACGTGGCCCGGCAGAAAAACGAACTGGAGGCCGCGCCGCTGGTGGGCAAGCTTTCCGCCTGCACGGGCCGTGACGCCAAACTGAACGAGCTGTTCATAGTCGAAGGCGATTCCGCCGGAGGCAGCGCCAAACAGGGCCGTGACCGCCGTTTCCAGGCGATACTGCCTTTGAGGGGCAAACCCCTGAACAGCGAGAAAAAGCGCCTGGAGCAGGTGCTGGCCAACGAGGAGATCCGCTCCATGATAACCGCGCTGGGCACCGGCATAGGCGAGGATTTCGACATAAGCCGCCTAAAGTACGACAAGGTCATAATCCTGTCGGATGCGGACCAGGACGGCGCGCACATAAGGGCGATTCTGCTCACGTTCTTCTACCGCTACATGAAGCCGCTGATCACGGAGGGGCACGTGTATATGGGCATGCCGCCGCTTTACAAAGTGCAGAAGGGCGACAAGGCGACATACTGCTACGACGACAAGGAACTTAACGAAGTGATGAGGAGCGTGGGCAAGGGCTACACGCTGCAGAGATATAAAGGTCTGGGCGAAATGAACCCCGAGCAGCTCTGGGAGACCACCATGAACCCCGCCGGGCGCAAGCTGACGCAGGTGTCGATAGAGGACGACGCGGAGGCAGAGCGCATGGTCACCGTGCTTATGGGCGACAAGGTGGAGCCCCGCAAGGACTACATTTTCGCCTATGCAGACTTTAATAAAAAAGACGATTTCGTGCCCGTGGGCGAGGAAGGAGGCCGCGCGTAAATGGCAAGAAGGCCAAAAAACGAGCCCATGGAAGGCGTAAAGACCGAAGTCATAACCCAGAAGACCATGGAAAGCGTGATGCACGCCTCCATGATGCCCTACTCCGAGCACGTGATCCTCGACCGGGCGCTGCCCCGGGTGGAGGACGGCTTAAAGCCCGTGCAGAGGCGCATACTTTACACCATGCAGGAACTGGGGCTGACCCCCGACAAGCCCCACAGGAAGTGCGCCCGCATAGTGGGCGACTGCCTGGGAAAATACCATCCCCACGGCGACTCTTCCGTGTACGGCGCGCTGGCCCGCATGGCGCAGGACTTCGCGCTCAGGGAGACGCTGGTGGACGGCCACGGCAACTTCGGCTCCATAGACGGGGATTCGCCCGCTGCCATGAGGTACACTGAAGCCCGCATGACGCCCCTGGCCGTCGAGATGCTCAAGGATATCGACAAAAACACGGTGGATTTCCACCTGAACTTTGACGATACCCAGATGGAACCGGACCTTTTGCCCGGCTCGTTCCCGAACATACTGGTGAACGGCGCGGACGGCATCGCCGTGGGCCTCGCCACCAACATCCCGCCCCACAACCTGGGCGAGACCATTGACGGCGCGGTGGCGCTGATGGACGATCCCGACATAACCACGCGGGAACTGATGAAGTACATTCCCGGTCCGGACTTCCCCACCGGCGGCGTGATGGCCGCGGGAGAGGAGCTGTACGAGGCGTACGAGACCGGCCGCGGCAAGGTGCAGCTGCGCGCCAAGGTGGATATAGAAAAGGGCGCTGCGGGCAGGACGCTGCTGGTGATCAGCCAGATGACCTACGCCAAAAACAAGGCCGCCCTGCTGGAAAAGATACTCAGGCTCTCAGAAGAAAAGAAAGAGCTGTTCAGCGACATATACGACATACGCGACGAGTCCGACCGCACGGGCATGCGGGCGGTCATAGAACTTAAAAAGGACTGCGACCCAGAGCGGGTGCTGGCGGGGCTGTACAGGTATTCCGAGCTGCAGGACACCGTGGGCATAAACATGGTGGTGATCGCGGAGGGCAAGCCCATGCAGCTGGGGCTCAAGAGCATACTGTCCTACTACCTTAAGCACCGCAAAAACGTTGTCACCCGCCGCACCAGGTACGACCTGGACAAGGCGAAGGCGAGGGCGCACATACTCGAAGGGCTCATAATCGCCGTTGACAACCTGGACGAAGTGATAGCGCTTATCCGTTCCAGCAAGACCCCCAAGGAAGCCAAGGGGCGCCTGATGGAAAGGTTCAGCCTTTCCGAAGAGCAGGCCCAGGCGATACTGGACATACGCCTGCAGCGTCTGACGAACCTGGAGATAGTCACATTAAGGCAGGAGTACGCCGACATCCTCAAGCTGATATCAAAACTTGAAGCGATACTGAAAAGCGAAAAGAAGCTGAACCAGGTGATAAAGGACGAACTGCTGGAGCTCAAACAGAAATACGCCAATCCCCGCAGGACGCTTCTGGTGGAAGGTTTCGAGGAGACCGAGATCAAGCCCGTGCCCAGAGAAGCCGAGGAGACGCTGATCTACATCAGTCGCCAGGGCTTCATAAAGCGCGTCAGTCCCCGCCTGTACGATAAGGCGGTGGCGGCGGGAGAGACCACCGACGCCGGGGAGCAGCTGTTCCGCACGGACACCAACGCGAAACTGCTGTACTTTACGGACCAGGGCTCCTGCTTTACGCTGCCCGCCGAAAAGATCCCTGAATGCCGGATAAAGGACAGGGGCACGCCTCCCGGGGCGCTGCTCGCCGGGCTTGAGCACGGGGAGACGCCGGTCAGCGCGGTGCTCATCGAAAACGGCGACTTTTCCGGCGAGATACTCTTTGTCACGAAGGGCGGCATAGTCAAGCGCGCGGAGCTCAAGGAATACGACATCAACCGCGCCAAGTTCCAGGGCACCGGGCTGAAGGGCGGGGACAAGCTCGCCTTCGTCAAACGCCTAAGCGGCGAAGAGACCCTGCTGCTCATCAGCCGCCAGGGAATGAGCATACATTTCAACCTTTCCGAGGTGTCGCTTATCGGCCGCACTGCCGCGGGCGTCAAGGGCATGGGGCTGGGCGAAGGGGACGAGATACTTTTCGCGCTGCCCAATTCCTCCGAGGGCGAGGTGCTGCTGGTCACCGAAAAGGGCTTTATGAAGCGGGTGCTGCTGATAGACTTCGACCTGCAGGCCCGGGGCGGCAAGGGCGTCAGGTGCTTTAACCTGCTCAAAAACGCCTCCAACGGCAGCTATCTCGCGGCTGTGATGGAGGTCAAGGAGCCGTTCAACTTTATCTGCCGCCTGACGGGCGACCAGACCCAGATATTCAACACCGACCACGTGAAGATAGAGCGAAGGGAAAGCAAGGGAAGCATGTACGCCATGTGCGTACTTGGAGATACAGTAGAAGAAGTTTATAGGGGGTAGACTATGGAATACGGACTGCAGATGTACTCCGTAAGGGACATTACGGGCAAGGACCTGAAAGGCGCGCTCAAACAGGTGGCGGACATCGGCTACAAATACGTGGAGTTCGCGGGCTTTTTCGGCCATGAGGCAAACGAAGTCAAGGGCTGGCTGGACGAATTCGGCCTTACCGCCAGCGGCACGCATACGGGCATCAATCCTCTGCTTGACGACTTTGAAGGCACGGTAAAATACCACAAGGCCATCGGCTGCCCCGCCATAATCATACCGGGCGCGGACCTGTCCTGCCAGGAAAAGCTGGACGCCTTCGTAAAGCACGTCAACGAGCTCATCCCGAAGCTGAAAAACGAAGGCATCACCCTGGGCTACCACAACCACGGCCATGAGTTCAGGGCCAACCCCGACGGCAGCATGATCCACGAGCAGCTGGTGTACAGGACGGACCTGCGCTTTGAGATAGACACTTTCTGGTACTTTGACCAGACGGGCATCTCCGCCAGAGGCATACTGGAAAGACTTAAGGACAGGATAGACTTTATCCACATCAAGGACGGCTTCCGCCGCGGCGAAGGCATGCCCCTGGGCTGCGGAAACGCCCCCGTAAGGGAAGCCTACGACACCGCCAAAGCGCTCAACATGCTGATGGTGGTGGAGAGCGAGAGCCTTAAGCCCGACGGCATAAGCGAAGCCCGCGAGTGCTTTAAGTACTTAAGAAGACAGGAAAACGATTGACCTTTCCCGGCGTTAACCGCCCGGGAAGGCGGAATAATATTATCACAAAACATCAATTCACATTTGGAGGACTATTCTGATGGCTGCGTTGACCATGGACAAACTGGTGGCACTGTGCAAAAATAAGGGCTATATATTCGCGGGAAGCGAGATATACGGCGGCCTGAGCAACACCTGGGACTACGGTCCCCTGGGCGTTGAGTTCAAAAACAACGTGAAAAAGGCCTGGTGGAAGAAATTCGTGCAGGAGAGCCCCTACAATACGGGCGTGGACTGCGCCATACTCATGAACCGCGAGGTGTGGGTGGCGTCCGGACACGTGGGCGGCTTTAACGACCCGCTCATGGACTGCAAGGCGTGCAAGGCCCGCTTCCGCGCGGACAAGCTGATCGAGGACTTTACCGGCGGCAAGGAGACGGGCGACGGCTGGAGCAACAAGGAACTGGAAGACTATATCAAAGAGCATGCCATTCCCTGCCCCGTGTGCGGCAAGAGCGACTTTACCGGCATCCGCCAGTTCAACCTGATGTTCAAGACCCATCAGGGCGTGAACGAGGATTCCGCGGCGGAGATCTATCTGCGCCCCGAGACC
>JAFWUC010000028.1 GCA_017518705.1 Clostridia bacterium | reverse complement strand
GAAGCTCAGGTTCATCACGGGACTGCGCCCCACCCGCCTGTATCAGGCTGAGGAAGGGCAGTACCTGACCCGTTTCAAAGTGAGCGTGAAGGATCAGTTATATACCCGCCTGATGATAGAAGACGAGAACGGCTGCCGCGCTTGGAGCAACCCGATATTCCTTAAGTAATATGCGCGTATGAAAAAACGCGGCTGATCAGCCGCGTTTTATTTCTACCGGTTTTGCGGGGAAGGTGGTTTCGTGAGTGTAGATCACGAATCCGGGCTTGGAACCGGAAGGCTTTTTCACGTATCTGCGTTTCGTACAAGCGACTTCCACCGTGCCTGAAGTCGACGCGCCGGAATACGCTGCCGCCAGGGAAGCGGCGTAAAGCAGCGTCTCGTCAGAAGGAGCTTCAGACCTGATTATGACGTGTGAGCCGGGGATGTTTTTGGCATGCAGCCACACTTCGTCCGGGCGGGCGGAAAACGTGAGCGCGTCATTCTGCAGATTGTTGCGGCCGACGAGTATCAATGTCCCGTCCGGGGCTGTGAACTCCAGGGGCTTTGAAGGCGCCAGCGCCTTTTTGCGGCTGCGGGAGGATACGTCCTTCACGTAGCCCGCGCGCACCATTTCGTCCCGTATTTCCGCAAGACCGGCTTCGTCGGAGCACAGAGAGAGCATGGTTTCCAAGCTTTCAAGGTATTTAAGCTCCTCAAGCGAGGCGTCGATCTGAGCACCTGCCAGTTTGCGCGCGGTCTGGGCTTTCTTGTACTGCTTGAAGTATTTCTGGGCGTTGGCGTTGGCGTCCAGTTTTTCGTCCAGCTCCACTTCCATAAGCGCTGCGTTTTCGTTGTAATAATTCGGAAGCAGCGCTTTTTTCTGACCTTTTCGCACTATCTGCGGGTTTGCCAGCAGCATTTCGCCTTTGATGCGGTATTCGTCCAGCCGGGAAGCCGCGTCGTACGCTTCTCTTTGCAGCTCCAGTTTTTTGCGGCTGCGTTCGATATTCGTCTTTATGACCCGATTAAGTGATGCGCTTATCTGCCCCTGCCGTTCTTTTATGTCCCGCAGGCGGTAGAACTCGTCGGCAGCTTCGCTTAAAGTTGCGTACAGCTTTTGGACTGTATCCAGCCGTGATTTGTATTCAAAGGGCAACAGTTCAAGCGGATCGCCCGAGTTGTCCAGCGTGAGGCGGGGAGAAGGCGCCGAAAGCATATTCGCGACAGCGTCCGCAGCCGCATCGGAGTATACGCCCGCGTCGGCAACGTCCGCATCTTCGCTGCCACACACGCGGTAAGCGACCTCCCGCGCCAGCGGAAGGGACATGCCGCTTACGGACTGCTGAAGTATCCTGGCAAACGTACCGCTTCTGCCGGTCAGTGCTTTTGAGAGCTCCGCTTTGTCAAACCGGTCAAAATCCAGCTTGCCGTGGGGCGGCGGAGGAAGGTATTTGAGCCCGGGCAGCACCTCCCTGTAAGAGGAAATAAGCTCGTTCACGTGGCGGGAGGATTCCAGTATCCGGCCCTCGTCGCTAACGAAAATGATGTTGGAGTGCTTGCCCATCAGCTCCAGAATTATGGACTTGGGCATCCTGTCGCCCAGCTCGTCGGTATGCTCAAAGCGGAATTCCATCACCCGGTCGCTGAACAGCTGCCTTACTCCCGTAAGCCTGCCGCCCACAAGGTGCTTGCGCATGAGCATGCACAGGGCGGGAGGCTCCAGCGGATTGGATCTCTTTATGCCGGTTATGTGCGCCCGGAAACAGGCTGGGTTTGCTGAAATGAGCAGGTTCACGTTTTCGCCGGGGCAACGCAGGGTAAGGACCACTTCGTCCCGTTCGGGCTGGGCTATTTTGTCCACCCTCGCGCCGCTTAAGCGGGCGTCCAGTTCCCGCGCAAGATGGTAAACAGTAAATCCGTCCATAGTATTCTCCAGTATTTGCTGGTTACATTATATCCATTTGAAACGCTAAAGGAAGCGCGGGCTTGTAAATTTCTGCAAAGTGTAGTAAAATATATACAGTTTAGTTTGGAGACGTATGTATATGGCAAGACCTTTAGTTGCAGTGGTTGGACGCCCGAACGTGGGCAAGTCCACATTCTTCAATAAAATGAGCGGCAAGCGCATCGCTATAGTGGAGGACACTCCCGGCGTGACCCGCGACCGTGTATACGCGGACTGCGAGTGGCTGACCCACAAGTTCACGCTTATCGACACGGGCGGCATCGATCCGCATTCCGACGATCCGCTGCTCAAGCAGATGCGCCGTCAGGCTGAGATCGCCATTGAAACGGCGGACGTGATAGTGTTTTTTACCGACGGCAAGCAGGGCGTCACGGCGGACGACGAGACCGTGGCGGACATGCTGCGCAGGAGCGGAAAGCCTGTGGTGCTGGCGGTCAATAAGATCGATTCCCCGAAACAGCTGGCGGATGTATACGATTTCTATTCCCTGGGCATGGGCGAACCTATCGGCGTGAGCAGCCTGAACCTGCTGAACCTCGGCGATCTGCTGGACGAAATAGTCAGCCATTTCCCGGAGGAAGAAGCCGAGGATGAGGAAGACGCGGCCATATCTATCGCGGTGGTGGGCAAGCCCAACGTGGGCAAATCCTCCCTGGTCAACCGCATTCTGGGCGAGGAAAGGGTCATGGTGTCCGACATCGCCGGCACGACGCGGGACGCGGTCGATACCCGTTTCAAGGACGGAGATGACGAGTACGTCATAATCGACACCGCAGGCATCAGGCGCAAGCGGGCTATAGAATATCAGTCCCTGGAGCGCTTCAGCGTGGTCAGGAGCTTCGCGGCCATCGACCGCTGCGACGTGGCGCTGCTGCTGATAGACGCGAAAGAAGGGATCAGCGAGCAGGACACCAAGATCGCGGGCTATATCGATGAAGCCGGCAAGCCTGCCATAATCGTGATAAACAAATGGGATGCGCTTGAAAAAGAGACCAACACCTTGGACAAGTTTACCAAAGACGTGCGGGAGAAGCTCAAATTCATGGAGTACGCGCCGATAATCTCCATTTCCGCACTCACCGGGCAAAGGGTGAACCGCATTCTGGAAATGGTGAAAAGCGTGTATGCACAGGCTTCCCGCAGGATAACCACGGGCTTGTTAAACGACATACTGCAGGACGCCCAGCAGGCCATGCAGCCCCCAGCGACCAGCGGACGAAGGCTGAAGATCTATTATGCGACCCAGAGCATCACCAATCCGCCTACGTTCGTGCTGTTCGTCAACGACGAGACGCTCATGCATTTCTCTTACCAAAGATTTTTGGAAAACCGTTTCCGTCAGGCGTTCGGGTTTGACGGTACGCCGATCCGCTTCGTGCTGAGGGAACGGGACAAGGACGAGGAAAACTGATATGAACTGATTATATTTGGTGCTGTGCGCCGTGATAGGCTACCTGTTGGGATCGCTGTCAACGGGCGTAGTGATAGCTAGGCTGTTCGGCAATGTGGACATTCGCAAGCAGGGCTCCGGAAACATAGGCATGACCAACGTGATGCGCACCTTGGGCTGGCTGCCCAGCATGCTGACGTTTCTGGGCGACGCGCTCAAGGGCGTGGCGGCAGCGCTCATAGGACAGGCCATAGGCGGCGAAGTCGGTCTGCACATAGGCGGCGCCGCAGCGGTCATCGGCCACAACTGGCCCGTGCTGTTCGGATTTAAGGGCGGCAAGGGCATGAGCACCTCCCTGGGCTATCTGATCGCGGCGGACTGGCGTATCGCGCTGCTGCTGCTGGTGGCGCAGGTGATAATCGTGCTGATCACCGGCTATATGTCCTTGGCTTCCATAACCACGGCGATCGCGCTGCCCATCGTGGTGCTGATACTGCATATAAACAGCCAGGGCTTTATAATCTGCGCCGCGCTTTTGGGCGCGCTGGCGCTGTACAGCCACAGGGAAAACATAAAGCGCCTGATAGCGGGGCGGGAAAACATGCTTTCCGCCAAAAAGATAAGCAATGTTTCACGAAAAGTGATGGATAAACTCAAAAGGGGGAAGAATAAAGGCGATGGCAAGATATCTGATAGGACTTGATGTTGGCACCTCGGGCGCCAAGTGCATACTGTGCGACGACACCGGCAAGGTACTGGCATCTTCCACGAAGGAATACCCGCTTTCCACTCCTAAGCCCGGCTGGGCGGAACAGGACCCCGAAGACTGGTGGGAAGGCGTAAAGGCGGGCATGAATGACATACTCACCGCCTGCCCCGTGGATAGGAGCCTGATCGCCGGCATCTCTTTCAGCGGTCAGATGCACGGCCTTGTGGCGCTGGACGGCGAAAACAAGGTCATCCGCCCCGCCATACTCTGGTGCGACCAGAGGACCCAGGCGGAATGCGACGAGATCACCCAAACGGCGGGCGGGCTCGAAGGTCTGCTTTCGTACACCAACAACCGCATGCTCACGGGCTATACGGGCGGGAAGATCCTGTGGCTCAAAAAGCACGAACCGGAGAACTTCGCCAAAATGCGCGTGTTCGTGTGCCCCAAGGACTATATCCGTTTTAAGCTGACAGGCAGGATAGCCATCGACGTTTCCGACGCTTCCGGCACGGGCTTCTATGACACCAAGCGCAGGGAGTGGGCGTGGGAACTGATCGACAAAGTGGGATTCGACAGGAAGATATTCCCCGAATGTCTGGAGAGCACCGCGTTTTCCGGCGCTGTGACCCGCGAGGCGGCGCAGGAGACCGGGCTGCCCGAGGGACTTGCAACTTACGCGGGCGGCGGCGACGCCGTGATACAGACCACCGGCACCGGTCTGGTCAAACCCGGCACGCTGGGGGTCGTGATCGGCACCAGCGGCAACGTATCCATGGCGATGGACGGCTTCAGGCCCAACCCGGAAGGCAAGTTGCAGATGTTCTGCAACAACGAGGAAGGACTGTGGCACTGCTTCGGCTGCACACTGACCGCGGGCGGCGCGCTCAACTGGTTTGCCAAGACCCTTGCGGGAGAAGATAAGATCGACGCCCAGAAACTGGGCACAAAGCTGTACAAACTGCTGGACGAGCGTGTGGAGCAGGTGCCCGCGGATTCCAACGGCGTGCTGTTCGCACCGTATCTGACGGGGGAGAGGTGCCCGTATCCGGATCCCAACGCCAGAGGCATTTTCTACGGCCTGAATCTCGGGACCACCAGGGCGGAGATGACCCGCGCGGTCATGGAAGGCGTCACTTTCAGCCTTAAGCAGGTGATCGAGCTTATGGGAGCGCAGGTCAAGCCCGAAAAGGTGTACCTGTCCGGCGGCGGCGCGTCCAGCCGTCTGTGGAAGCAGATGGCGGCGGATATATTCGACCTGCCCGTATACACCATGTCGGGAGCCAGTGAAGGCGGTGCTTACGGCGCGGTGCTGGTCGCCGGCGTAGGCGCGGGCATCTGGAAGGATCTTGAACAGGCTATCCAGGCGCTCAAAGAGGATGATGTGCACTACGAACCCGATCCCGAGACCAGGCAGGCGTACGACAGGGCGTATGAGAGGTATAAGATGCTGTATACGCTGAACAAGCCTCTGTTCGACATGGAATGATATGGACTTCGAGCAAATAAAGCTGCAGGCCCGCGCATATGCGCCCTGGGCTGCCGCGATACGTCGCCGGCTTCACATGGTGCCGGAACCGGGCTACAAAGAAGAAAAGACGAAACAGATCATCATTTCCGCGCTCAGGGAGATCGGAGCGGAGTATGATGCGCCTCAGGGCGGCTGGATCACCGGCGCGGTCAAAGGCGGCAGACCCGGAAAGACCACCGGCATACGCGCGGATTTCGACGCGCTGCCCATAACCGAGCCGGAAGGCTGCCCTTTCCGCAGTACCCACGAGGGGTATATGCACGCCTGCGGGCACGATCTGCACACCTCAATACTGCTGGGAACCGCCAAACTGCTTTCCGAGCATAAAGAAGAGTTCGCGGGAGAAGCGGTGCTGCTGTTTGAACCCGCGGAGGAAACCGAGGGCGGCTGCAAACCCATGGCTGAGGCGGGTTTGTTTGAAAAGTACGGTATAGACCGGGTATATGGTCTTCACGTGATGCCCCGCTTAACGGTGGGACAGGTGGAGACCCGTTCGGGAACGTTAAACGCTTCCACCGACAGTCTCAGGATATGCGTAACGGGCGAGTCCGCTCACGGGGCGTATCCGGAGGCGGGAAAGGACGCCATAGTGTGTGCGGCGCAGATAGTCGGCGCGCTGCAGACGCTGGTGAGCCGCCGGATATCACCGCTGGAAAGCGCGGTGGTGACGATCGGCAGGATCTCCGGAGGCAAAGCCAACAACATCATCTGCGGCGAAGTGGTAATGGAAGGCACCGTGCGCTGCGCGGACAACGCCCTGCGCCAGCAGCTTTGGAAAGAGATAAAGCAGCTGTGCAGCGGGATCGCGGACGCCATGGGCTGCCGCTGCCGGGCGGACATCAGTGCCGGTTATCCTGCCTTGACAAACGACGCAGCGCATGCAAAGCGGGTGCTTGACATAGCCGAGCAGCTCGTAGGCAGCCGGAATACGTTGATAAAGGACGCGCCCAGCATGGGCGGGGAAGACTTCGCATATTTCCTGGATAAGGCTCCCGGAGCGTTTTTCCACATCGGCTGTTCTTCGCCGGAAGACAGCATCAGGAGCGCGCTGCATACGCCGGGCTTTAATCCGGACGAAGGCTGCATAGAGATCGGCATCGCCATGGAAACCGCGCTGGCGATGAAAGAATAAGCTTAGGACGCGTTCTCACAATAAAACCGCCGTGCCTCAAATGAGGCGCGGCGGTTTCTTATGCGGATCAGAACTTGCTTTTATCTGCCCAGAGCCCCAGGGCGGGGTTGGAGATATAGTATATCTTCTCTCCGTCGGGCAGGGTGTTGTAGCCGTCCTTGAGCACCGCGGGGTCGTACTTCTTTACCGCTTCGTCGTAGGGAATGTAGCCGAAGCAGGCGCCCTCGACCTCTTCCTTAGTCAGCAGACGGGTGCAGTAGGTTATTGAGAACCTTCCGTCGGATGAACCGTGGATGAGGTGAGCGGCGGCGGACAGGTTCTGCTTGAGATCTTCGTGTTCCTTGACAAGCTTGAGCACGTTTTCCCTGCCGCAGTAGCCGTACTTGCGTATGAGCTTGTCGATGCCGGGATCTTCGCCGAACTTGTCAACGCCGGGCGCCAGAACGATGAGTTGCCCGCCGTCCTTAATGGCCATGCGGGTGCGGTAAACGCTCTTGTTGCCCAGCCAGGTGCTTTTGAACTCCTGCTCATCCAGCAGTACTACGACTTTTTCGAAGGGCTCGTCGACCAGATTCAGGTTTTTCTGCTGGGCGAGAGCCACTGCGTCTTCAAAGTATTTCCTGTCGCGCCCGATGAACAGACCGTGCACGCGGATGTTGCCCTGAGGCGCGTCGGTGACGGTGAGGATATAGGACAGGGGCACGTCCTTAAGGAAGTGCTCTTCCGCGTAGTCGAACACCTTCCTCACGGGGGTGTGATCCTTGCCCATCACTCTTTCAAGGCCGTAGAATGCTCCCAGCATGTGACTGGAGTTTATCATGGAGGAGCCGCCGCAGCCCACGAATATATTCTTGTTGCGGTTGGCCATGCCGACCACCTCGTGGGGCACCACCTGCCCGATGGACAGGATCAGGTCGTAGCTTTTGTCAAGCAGGCGGCGGTTGACTTCCACGTCTATATTGTCCTCGACCAGGCCTTCGGATACTTCTTTTACGAAGTAGGAAGGCACTTCGCCGATCTTCACCACGTCGTCACGCCAGGAGTGTACGATCATCTTGTCGTAGGGTATGGGAGAGAACATCTTTTCCCATTCCGACTCCGAGACGGGCACGTGGGTGCCCAGCGCGGGCATGATGTCCACCTGGCACCTGTCTTTCAGCAGTTCCCAGAGCATGACCGTGATCTGCCCCGCGTACGAATGGTAGCGGGTGTAGTCGGGAGGCAGCAAAAGCACCTTGTTAAGCTTAAGACCGCTTAACAGCTTGTCAAGCTCCTGCCTGATCTCGTCACGGCTGAGACCTGAAGGGGAAGAGGCGTACACGCTTTGTGTATACATGCTTATCTCCTTAAGCGTTGTAGGTGTTGGCGGTAGTGTTTCCACCGTGGCCGGTCCAGTCGGTGTGGAAG
>JAFWUC010000027.1 GCA_017518705.1 Clostridia bacterium | reverse complement strand
ATGCCCGTGGTCCCCATCGAGCAGTGCGCTGCGCTGGGCACCAAGGGCGACATACTGCTTGCCGATATCGGCCAGTACCTGATCGTGGAGAAGACCGCGGGCATCACCCGTCAGGTCTCCATGCACATCCGCTTCGACTACGACGAGAGCGTGTTCAAATTCAGCTGGCGCCTGGGCGGCCGTCCCGACTGGGGCAGCGCCATCACTCCCTACAAGGGCAGCACCGCCAGGTCTCCCTACGTCGCTCTGGCGACCCGCTCCTAAGCGAGCAGCATAACGGCCTCTCCCGCCCGGGGGAGGCCGCTTAACAAATATCTGTAAAGGAGAAAACTATGGACGGTGTATTTTCCGGTATGCTCGACATTTACTATGCCGAGATGAGCACTCCCGAGACCGCTTCCACCGCGCCGGTGTACGGCACGCCGAAGGTCCTGGGCAAAGGCATAGAGACCACCATCACCCCCGTATACGCGGAGGGCAAGCTGGCAGCCAGCAATACCACCATCAAACGCAAGAAGAAGATCACCGGGTACGATATATCCATGAACACGGACAATATCGCCCCCGCGGACCTGAAGGCCGTACTGGGCAGGAGCGACACCACCAAGAAGGTGCAGTTCGTCAACAAGGACGAGATCGCGCCCACCATCGCGCTGGGCTTCTGCGCCACCTACGACGACGGCACCAAGGAATACTGGTGGGTGTACAAGTGCGAGTGCGCCGAGGTCACCCGCAACATGAAGACCGAGGACACCGACAACATCGAGTACACCACTCCCACCCTGGACGCCAGCGCAATGCCGCTGCTCAATAACGGCAACCTGGCCGCCATAGCGGACAGCAACGTGGTGACCGATACGACCATACTCGGCGGCTGGTTCAGCGCTGTATTTCTCGCTGATCCTGCCTGAAGCATTTGAATGACAGGAGCGCCTCGCCGCCTGCGGGGCGCTCCTGTCGGAACGGGGCGAAAGGGGAGAGGCCTGTGGGCATGAAGATAAGCGGCGCGGAAGCGCTGATAAGCAAAATGGCCAAGGCCGGAGATCCGGCACTGCTTGAGCGAAAGTGCAAAAAAGCCGTGATGGCCGGCGCTCGGCACCTGAAGGAAGCCTTCCGGGAACACCTGGCGGGCCAGAACGTGTCCGGCAGGAGCACCCACGAGCTGGAGAACTCTTTCAGGATCGATCCGGTCAAGTACGACGCCTCGCGCGGTTATTTTACAAAAGTTCACCCGGACGGCTACGACAGCGCCGGACAGCCTCTTCCCCTGATCGCGAACGTTTTGGAGTACGGCAGGGCCAGCGGCGAGGGGCAGTACCCCTGGCAGCAGCCCACGGTGGAACGTGAAACGGCCCTGGTGGACGCCATCATGGCCCAGACGTTCAACGACACAAAATAAGCGAAAGAGGTTAGGATATGGAAAAGGCGAAAGATCTGCGGCCCTCGACTCTCAGGCTCAACTGGGACGGCGAGATGCTGGAGCTCAAGTTCAACAACCGCGCCATGGCGCTGGCCGAGGACGTTTACGAAAATGTGTACTTTAAGCAGCCCTGCAATTGGACCGCGATACTGGGCGACCTGATCAAGGGCAAGGCGGGCGCGGTCATGGCCGTGTACTATGGCGCGCTCAAGGTGAAAAAGCCGGAGCTGACCTGGGACGAGTTCGACGATAAGTTCCGTCTTTCCGATATACCGGAAGTCAGCGAGGCGCTGGCGCGCGCGATAAACCAGGCGCTGCCGGACGCCGAGCCCGAAGAAGGGACCGGAAAAAACGCGTAAGGCCCGGGGATGAAGGCATACCCTGGGCGCTTATGCTTTACACGGCGCTGGACATGGGCATAAGTGCCGTTGAGTTCTGGGACGAGTTCACGCCCAGAGCCATACTCATCCTGGCCCGCACGCGAAAGCGCCTTGAAAACAGGACGGACGCCCGCGCGGGCGGACGCCGGAAGCCCGATAAGGGGCCCATGCCCAAGATAAACCGTATTCCGAGGTGATCACATGGTAGAACACAGGATCGACGCCGTAAAGGGCGACACATTTACCTTTTCCGTCAAGATAGACGACGCCCAGGGGCGCAGCGTGGAGAGCCTGACCTTCAAGGTCAAGGAGAGCAAGGACGCGCCGGGAAATCTGGTGAGCCTGTCCATAGGCAGCGGCATTACCCTGGTGGAAGAGGGGCTGTACGCCGTGGAAATGACCCCGGCGCAGACCGCGCAGCTGGAGCCCGGTGAAAAGTATCACGTCTGCAGGCTGGAGCTGGGCGACTACAGACACACGCTGATATACGGCACGTTCAATGTGATTAAGGTCGAATAGGGGGACGGGTTATGTATGATTACAAGGACCTGGGCTTCATATTCGACGGCCGGCATACACTCAGGGACTTCGGGCTCATCTGGATCCCGGACGCTCCCCTGGTAGAGGCGGCGAGCCAGAGAAACGAGTACGAAGTCTCCGGATGCGAAGAGACCGTGGTGTATGACGGCGACAAGAGGAAGCCCTTCAAGCTCTCAGGCAACCTTTACCCGGAACACGATCTAAGCGGCGTAAGGGAGGCGGGAGAGCTGTTCCGGCGCGTGGTGCGCTGGCTCAAAAAGCGCAGGAGCGAACTGGTGCTGGACTACGATCCCGGCGTGTTCTACATGGCGCAGGTGGACGACAGCATGTCATTCACCGACAAAAACTGGATAGAGGGCGGCATAAACGTGACCTTTATCTGCCAGCCTGGAGCGCGGGACCGGGCGATATGCACCACCAGGGGGGAGCTTGACTCCGCCGGGGAGGACTTCGTACTGATCCTGCGCGGCGAGCGGGCTGCGGACGTGACGGTGAACGTGACCAACGCGGGCGCGGACGCCATAACCGGCCTGACCGTCACACTGGCGGGCAAGCAGTGGGTACTGGAGGACATGGAGCTTGAAACGGGCGAGACAGCCGTGATCAAGTGCGTGCCGCCCGTGGACGCCTATAAGCAAAGCGGGGACACGGTGACCAGCCTGCTGGCCTGCGTAAGCAAGGCCGAAACGCTCAAGGCAGTACCCGGAGCCAATACCGTGACGGTGGAGGCCGAATGCGAGGGCACGGTCGAAGCGTCCGTAGAGATCCTGGCGCGCCCGACCTATTAGATCATTTCATAAGGGGCTATAAGCCCCGGCGCGGCGAGACGACCTTTTCCGGCGGCGCACCGCCCTGTACGGCGGGAACGTAAAGCGGGCCTGAACAATTTCTGCCCGCGAGGGGGCGCGTCCGCGCGTATTCAAGGGCGGTTATAACACTGTATTCCATTATCAAAGGAGGGGTGGCCTTATGAACTGGCTTCCCACCGTAGTTTCCATAGTCGTAGCCGCGTTCGGTTCCACCGGACTGTGGCAGCTGATCCAGCGCAAGCTGGACAAGAAGGACGTGCGCACCCGGATGCTGCTGGGGCTGGGGCACGACCGCATCATAAACCTGTGTATGAAATACATCGACCGGGGATATATCACCCGGAGCGAGTTTGAAAACCTGTACAAATACTTGTACAAGCCTTATGAAGACATGGGCGGCAACGGCACGGCCAAACGCCTCATGGACGAGGTGAGGAAACTGCCCGTCAAGAAGGACGGCTACAAGCCGTAGGGGAGGGATCGACATGATCATGAACAAGAAGATATACGACACTATGCGGTTTATCGCCGACCTGCTTTTGCCCGCGCTGGGCACGCTGTACGCAGCTTTGGGCCAGGTATGGCCGTTCCCATACGTGGAGCAGATAGTCGCCACCGTGATGGCGGTGGTGGCGTTCATGGACACGGTGCTCAAGTTCAGCAAGAACAAATACGACAAGCTGCAGCAGAACATCAACGGCGAGGACTGAGCTATGGAACTTAACAACTGCCAGATAGCGGAGCTGTGCCGCTGGGCGGGCGTGCTGGAGACGGACGAAAAGGCCGTGAGCGTGCTCATGGGCTGCTTTGAGCGCGCCTGCGAGTGGTACAAGCGCGCCGGCTGCGACCTTACGGACCCGGGACTGATCACCTGGCTGTACGACCTGGCCAGCTGGTTCCACGACAACCGGGGCCGCTCCGACGCGGAGCTGCCGGGTTACATCGTCAAGTCGGTGCACCATTTCAGAGTGTGAGCTTATGGACTACATTACAGTCTACGACAAGCAGCTGCGGGTGGCAGGTTTCGTGCAGAACGCGGTGAAGCTGAGTTATGAGCTGAAGCTGAACGACATAAGCCAGGCGGAAGTGACGCTGCCATCCATGGATCCGGCGTGCGCTCTGCTTACGCCCCGGGCGTTTGTGAGCTTCCCGGACGGCGGCAGGGACGCGGGCCTGTTCCGCGTGATAGCGGCTCCGGAAGCACGCCCCGGCCACCGGGGCGTCACCGAGTACCGGCTGGAGCACGTGTGCGCCTGCCTCATGGACGACTGCCTACCGGGCTTCCTGACGCTGGGCGGCACGGGGGTGTACACCTCTGACGTGATCGAGGCGCTGCTGGCTCGCCAGAGCGTGCAGCGCTTCCAGCTGGGGGAGTGCGACTTTGACGACCAGTTCGAGTACACCTTCGAGAACACCGACCTGCTGACGGCGCTGTT
>JAFWUC010000026.1 GCA_017518705.1 Clostridia bacterium | reverse complement strand
CTGTTCCTGTCGCTGCTGGAGGACAGCGGCTACATCGCCCGGGTGGCCTTCTTCATGGACAAGCTGCTGCGGCGGATCGGCCTGTCGGGGCGCAGCATCGTGCCGATGCTGATCGGCTTCGGCTGCACGGTTCCTGCCGTAATGGCGACCAGGACCCTTCCCAGTGAGCGGGACCGTAAAATGACGATCCTGCTGACGCCCTTTATGAGCTGTACCGCGAAGCTGCCCATATACAGCTTCTTCGTAAGCGCGTTCTTCCCCAGATACAGCTGGATGATCATCACGGTGCTGTACCTGCTGGGCATACTGACGGGCGTGCTGGTGGCGCTGGTGTACCGCAAGACGCTGTTCAAGGGCGAGGCGGTGCCCTTTGTCATGGAACTGCCCAACTACCGCCTGCCCAGCCCCCGCAACGTCCTGCAGCTTCTGTGGGAAAAGGCCCGGGACTTCCTGCACCGCGCCTTCTCCGTGATACTGATCGCCACGATCGTGGTCTGGTTCCTCCAGGGCTTCGACTTCCGTTTCAACCTGGTGGAAGACTCCCGCGACAGCATACTGGCGGGCATAGCGGGCTTCGTCGCGCCCGCGTTCCGGCCCGTGGGTCTGGGCGACTGGCGCATAGTAACTTCCCTGGTCAGCGGCTTTATGGCCAAGGAGAGCGTGGTGTCCATCATGGAAATGCTGTTTACGAATGGCGTGCAGGCCATCGGCAGCCTGACCGCCGCGTGCCTGCTGGTGTTCAGCCTGCTGTACACTCCCTGCGTGGCGGCGATAGCGTCCATACGCCGGGAAATGGGCCGCAGGTGGGCGTTTTACGTGATCCTGCTGCAGTGCTCGATCGCCTGGGTCGGCGCGCTCATAGTGCGCCTGATTGGCATGCTGCTGGGCGCGGCTTAGGAGGAACGAATGAACATCTGGGACATACTGATAATCGTTCTGGTCGCCTGCGCGGTCATTGCGGCGGTCGTACGCGTAAGGAAAGGCAAGAGCCGCTGCTGCGAAAACGGCTGCGGATGCGGCTGCCCGGGCTGCGCGAAAAAGCCCGGCAAATAGGCTTTATTCCGGGACAGCAAAAAAGAGGGGTGCATCCCCTCTTTTTTTGCGTCTGTCCGGCGTTATGCCCTGCTGAACAGGAAAAACGGCCGGTGATAACAGTCTTCCCGGATCACGGAAAAGTCCGCGAAAGCCTCGTTGCCCTCCATGCGCACCTTGCCCTTCCTGCCGGGTTTGTCGAACCTGCCGGGGCGGTACATGGGGTCCCACACTTTTACCGTGTCCCCCTCTATGCCCGCCAGTACGATATAGTGGCCGCTGTCCGAGAACACGCCGATCCAGCCGTCCTCCGGCCGGTCGCCGTAGGTGTTGGCGATCACGAGGCCCTTTTTCTCCTCAAGGAACCTTTTCGCCTCGTCCGCGTCCTCGGTGTCGGTCACATTGAGCCCGAAGCGCCGGGCGAACACGGGAGAAAAAATGTACAGGTCGGTGCCCGGCTTTTCCCGCGCCCCGCACTCTATGGCAAGACGGCACGCCTCTTCGGGCGGGAAGCTCACGCCCAGCATGTTTTCCGCCACCATTGACGCGCAGCAGGGCCCGCAGCCGTTGTCCGCGATGGTGCCCTTGCCCGTGCGCTGGTTGGGATAGGGCGTGTCGGGGTAATCCAGCTGGCAGTAGAACACAGGCAGTCTGTTCATCGAATCGTCTCCTTTACGTTTCAAACAAAACGTGGCGCCGCGGAAAACGCGTCCGCGGCAGCCCCTGTGCCGTATTTATTCGGCGAATATTCCGTAGATCAGGTTGGCCATTTCCTCACGGGTGAGGGTATCGTCCGGGCGGAAGGCGCCGGCGTCGTCCGCCAGCATGAGCTCGTAATCGCACATGACCTGCGCGATGGGAGCGACGTCTTCGCCAATGGCGGCGGCGTCGGTCAGAGTCATCTGTTCCGGCGCTCCCAGGTCGACGCCCAGCCCCTGCAGCACGCTGTAGGCGTAGTAAGCGGCTTCGGCGCGGCTGAGCTGCGTGCCCGCGTCCATCTGGGGCAGCAGGCCGTAGCCCGCCAGCCAGTCAACCGCGGTCTGGGGATCGTAGTTGCCGCCCATGTAGATGTACACGGACACCGCCAGGTCGCCTATGTTCGCAGCCTGCGCGGAGCCGAACTCGGTCTCGCTCACGGGAGACATGAAGCCTTCCGCCATTACGTACTTGACCGCCTCGTAATACACGCCGTCCTCGCTGACATCCGCGATCTCCGCCTTGCTCATGTCCTTGACTCCGAAGGGGTTGAGCACCCGGTCGTACCTGTCCTGAGCCTCCACGGCCGCGGCGCCGCCGCTGGTGAACTGGGCGCCTTCGCCCGCCAGCTTCTCGTACAGCGCGGAATAGTTCCTGAACACCTCGGGGGTCATGCCCTTCAGGTCGCGCATGTAATCCAGCGTCTTTTCCTGGCTCTCGCCGCCCAGGTAGTTGAGCAGGGCGTTGAAGCCGCCGGAAAGCTCGCCGCCGCTCTTGGCGTAGTAGCTGTAGGCGGACAGTATGTAGCCGTCCAGTTCTTCCTGGGTGGGCTCGTCCTCGGCGATCATCTCGCCCAGAGAAGCGTACACGTCGAACGTCTCGTCGACGTTGGGGTCCCTGTAGGAGATCACGTACACGCCGCTGTCCCTGGCGCCGTGCAGCACGCCGTATGCGCCGTACTGGACCCTGATCAGCGGGTAGAGGTACTTGTCGTACACATAGGAAGCCACCGCGTCCATGGCGCCGTCGTAGCCGTCCATACCCAGCTCTTCCCAGGAGGCGTACACCATGTTGTAGTTCACGGTGCCGTCGATTATGAGCGCCTCGCTCTTCTTTTCTGCGTCCAGGGCGTAAGCCGCGGGCACGATCTCCCTTTCGTCAAGGGTCATCAGGAACGCTTTGGCGGCGGTCTTGTTGAGCTGCGCGCTGGTCTCGTTGCCCACGAAACCCGCTATGGCGCCGGTGCGGTTGTTGAAGTAGTCCCTGACCGCCTCAAGCTCGCTTATGAAGCTCTCGGGGTCGCTTTCAAGCTGCGCTTCCGCCTGCTCGAGGAACTCGTAGTAGTCTATGTATGTCACGTAGCTGAAATACCTGGTGGTGGCGTCGAAGGGGCTCTCCGCCCGGTACAGCATCACCGCGTAGCAGTTCTGGGTGATGTTGGTGCGCAGCGAGGTCTTGAGCTGTTTGACCTGCTTGAGCAGTTCCTCCGCGTCGTCCAGCTTGGTGCGGTAAAGCAGTTCGGCCAGCAGGTCATAGCCCGCCTGCAGGTCTTCGTCCAGGGCGGTGAAAGTCAGGCGCATGTAGGGGCGCGCGCGCTCAAGGTCGCCCATGGCGCTCACCTTTATGACGCCGTCGTACAGGTAACGGGCGCCCAGGGTGGCTATCTCCTGCTTGGTGTGGTCCTCGGTGTCCAGTTCACCCAGCAGGTCGCACAGGAGCTTAAAGTAATGGATCTGCTCCTCCTTAAGGCCGGAAGCGTCCAGCATGAGGGCGGTCTCGCCCACGCCGTCCAGGTTCGCGTCCGCGGTCACGAAGCGCACGCCGTCCTCGTCCGTCTCGTCCGAGATCTCGTACACGCGCCTGTCCTCTGGCAGGCTCTGGGTGGTCACGGCGGTCAGCTGGGCTATGAAGCCCTTTGTGGCTTCGTCCAGCGCGTCCTTGTCGTATGGCTTGTAGTCCACGATGGCCTGGATCTCGTCTTCGCTCATCCCGGCCTTGTCTTCCTGCAGCATGGCGTTGAACGCCTCGGTCTTCTCTTCCAGCAGGCCGGGGACGGGATAGGTCACGACCAGCGCGTTCCTTTCGTTGCCCAGCAGATACTTTTCGGCCGCGTTGGACAGGCTGCCGTCCAGCGCCTTCTCCTCAAAGGAATCCAGCCTGTCGATCCAGTCCATATAGCCGAACAGGTCGTCCTGGAGCGCCCAGTACTGGGCTACGGTCTGCACCATGTCGGTGTTCAGCTCGTCTTCCTCGCCGATCAGCTGTATGCTCAGGTTGTAGCTCGACACTATGGCGTCCACCGCCTGGGGGTCAAAGCCGTTGTTCGCAGCGTCCGCGACAGCCTCGTCGCAGATGCGCTTGAACGTGTCCGCGTCTTCCCTGTTCACGCCCTGGGCGTAGAACATAACGGACATTTCGGGGGTGGTGTTGTCCACATAGACGCCGCCGGCCGCCCCGGGCAGCTCCTTTTTGAGCGTCTGGGTGAAGTAGGCGGAGTCGTCGCTCATGAGGGTGGTCAGGTAGTCCAGGTCGTCATAGTCGGCGTAAGTGCAGTCGGTAGCGAAACCGTAGAAGATCTGCGCCTGCTTGTCGGTGTCGCTGTTTTCTGCCACGGGATAGCCGAACTCGGCGGTGACGCTCTCGGTTATGGGAGCGTAATTCTTTTCTTTAATGTCGAATTCCCTGCGCTCATACGCGGAAAAATACCCGTCCAGCAGCGTAAGGAAGGCGTTTTCGTCCTCTATGTCGCCGTATATCACGGTCAGGGAGTTGGAGGGATGATAGTATTCCTTATAAAACTCCGTAACGTCCTCCCAGCTCATGGTGTAGATCACCTCGGGGATGCCGCCGGAGTCCCTGCCCGTGGTGGCGCCGGGGAACAGGGTGTTGTAGTAGTTGAGCATCGCGGCGCGGGCCAGGGTGTAGGAACCCTGCATTTCGGAATACACCGTGCCCTCTATGCCCAGTTCGCCCTCGGGATCGTCCAGGGTGTAGCGCCAGGCTTCTTCCCTGAAAATGTCCTCATCTTCCAGGATCATGGGATTGAACACGCTGTCGGTGTAGAAATCCACGAACTTGAGCAGCTGGCTCTCGCTTAAGGACGCCACGGGATACGCCGTCATGTAGTTGGCGGTAAAGGCGTTCATGTAGGTGTTGTAGGTCTGGGCGCTCAGGCTGGTGAACAGGCCCCTGGAAGGGTATTTCGCCGAGCCGCCCAGCACGGAGTGCTCCAGCACGTAGGCGATGCCCTTGTCCGTGTAAGTGGGGGTGCGGAAAGCGATCTGGAACGTGCGGTTGGTGTCGGAATTGTTTACGAACATCACCAGCGCGCCGGTCTTGTTGTGCTCATACACCCTTATGTCCGCGCCCACAAGCTCGAAGCGGCGGCTGTCCTTAAGCGTATAGGCGCTTTCGGGCTCGGCTGAAACGAAGCCGAACAGCCCCGCCAGCAGCGCAAGACAAAGGATCATGGATACGATTTTCTTCATCATTTGTCTCCTTTCGTGCATTTGCCGTTAATATTACCACTTTTTCGGACGCCCGTCCATATTCTAATTGCAAAATTCGCCGGACTATGGTAAAATTTCAATAACATACCATGAAAGAGAGCGTTATGCTTTACGGGATTTTTCTGCTGAAGGTGGATTTCCTTGAGTGCGGGGACGCATACGCCCGCGCGCTTGAACAGGTGAGCCCCGCCCGCAGGGAAAAGGCGGCGCGCCTTAAGCCCGAAAGCGACAGGCGCCTGTGCGTCGGCGCGGGTCTGCTGCTGGAATACATCCTGGACGGGCTCGGGGCGGCAGGAAAACAGCGACTCATGGAATACGCGCCCTCCGGCAGGCCCTTCCTGCCCGCCTTCCCCGGCGTCGGCATAAGCATAGCCCACTCGGGGAAATACGCCCTCGCCGCCTGCCTTGAAGGCCGCGTCGGCGCGGACATACAGGCGCTGATCCCCCGCCCGGAAAAGCTCTTCCGCCTGCTCGGGGACGAAGAGCTCGCCTTCTGCCGGGACGACCCGGAGCGCTTCACGCGGCTGTGGGCGTTAAAGGAGGCATACGGCAAATACACAGGAGAAGGGCTCGGCTATCCCCCGGTCACGATCGGTTTTGACGGCGGGACCCCCTGCATCCCCGGTGCTTCCTGCCGCCTGTATGAGTATCCCGCGCTAGAAGGCCATTTCACCGCCTGCTGCGCGGACGGGAACAGGCCGCCCCTTAAACTGCTGCTGCCCCGCGACGTTATGCGGCATCAATAAACCATTCATGGAGCGTAAAACCATGCCCGCAACTGCCAAAAAGCGAGTAAGACACTCAAAAAGATACCTGGCCCGCCGGCGCAGGCTGCTGCGCTATGCGCTCGCGGCGGCGGCGCTGGTCATAGTGCTTCTTATTATATTCTTGCCCCGGGGCGGCAAGGACGACCCGGTGAATAACGTCCCTTCCCCTTCGCCCGCCGTCACGGAAACGTCGGAGCCCGCGCCTTCGCCCACTCCCCTTGCGCAGAAGTTCCTGCCGATCATCAAATCCGTGGACACCGACAAAAAGCAGATCGCAGTGACGGTGGACGACCTTAACGAAGTCAGCAACCTGAACCGGATAATGGACATCGCACGCTCCAACGGAGCGAAGCTCACCCTGTTCGCCATAGGCAACGTGGTAGAGAGCAAACCCGCGCTCCAGACCTCCCTTAAAAACGCCCACAGCTGGGGCTTTGAGATCGAGAACCACACCTGGACCCACTCCGACCTGTTCAACATGACTGACGAGCGCATGGCCCAGGAGGTCTGGAACCAGCAGATGGCGGTCAACAAAGCGCTGGGCGTGGAGTACGACCCCCACTTCATCCGCATGCACGGCGGGCTCGGGGAGACCTGCGGCCGCAGCCACCAGTACCTTATCCAGCTGGGCACCTACAAGGGCGTGGCGGACTGGTCCTGGTCCGGCTCGGGCACCAGCATAGACGACATCAAAGCCCACGCCCGCAGCGGCGCCGTGTATCTGTTCCACACCAAGGACACGGACCTCAAAAAGCTGAGCGTGTTCATCCCCTGGGCGGTCGAGCAGGGTTACGATCTGGTGACATTAAACGAACTGCTGGGTTACGCGCCCAACGAGACCCGCCCGCTCACCTACGACCCCGCCTCGAAAGAGCCGCCCGCGCCCCTGCCCTATGAATACACCGACTACGTGCTTTTGGGCAAAAAGCCCAACATCCGCCTGTACGCGGTCAAGCTGGTGCAGGAACGCCTGGCGGAGCTGGGATATTTCAGCGCCGACGTGGTGTGCGACGGCGACTACGGCAGCCTTACCACCGCAGCGGTCAAACTGTTCCAGATGGCAGGCGGGCTGCATTCCGACGGTCTGGCGGGCACCGAGACCCAGACGCTGCTGTTCAGCGCCGACGCGCCCAGGAACCCCTACGCCGCCGTGACTCCCGCGCCGCCGAAAAAATGACCCGGCCTATGCATATTTCGTCATTTCCTGAATGATATCAAGCGTCCGTTTCCTCCCCTCGCGGGAGGTTTTTTTATATATTCCACAAAACAGAACGAAAAAAAGTATACTTATTGCCCATTTATAAAAAACATTCTTGACATAGGCATAATAATTTAATATAATAATTGAAGCCGTATAGGGTTACGGATGTGTTACGGATATAATGAAAGCGTGTTCCCGGTCCCCGTCCCGCAGCAGGGGCGCACCTCACGCTTTCGTCCCCGCCCAAGCTTGCCCTGTCCGGTATTAAGTTTGAAACGGGGGGAATTCGCTTGACTGCCGAAGTCACCACCAAGCGCAAAAAGAGCTTCCTCGAGAAGATGCGCGGCAACTGGGACCTGCTGCTGTTCTGCCTTCCGGGAATGATCTTCACGATCATATACCACTATATCCCGATCTACGGCGTCCAGATCGCCTTCCGAAACTATAAGGCGCACATGGGCATATTCGGCAGCTCCTGGGTCGGTCTCCGAAACTTCATCAGGTTCTTTAACGGTGCCGACTGGCTGATCCTGGTGCGCAATACGCTGATCCTGAGCGCCTATTCCCTGGCCGCCGGTTTCCCGGTAGCGGTCATACTGGCGCTGATGCTCAACTCTTTCCGCTTTAAGAAATACCGCAAGGTCATCCAGGCCGTGACCTACGCGCCGAACTTCATTTCGACCGTCGTCATGTGCGGTATGCTTATTCTGTTCCTGTCCCCCCGCGTCGGCGTCGTAAACAACGTCATACGCGCTTTGGGCGGCGATACCATCAACTTCATGTCCGAGATCAGCATGTGGCGCCACATTTACGTGTGGTCCGGCGTGTGGCAGGGCATGGGCTGGTCCTCCGTTATCTACTTCGCGGCTCTGGCCGGCGTCAGCCCGGAATACCATGAAGCCGCCATCGTGGACGGCGCGACCAAGTTCCAGCGCGTGCTGCACATAGACCTGCCCTTCCTGGCGCCTACGATGACCATGCTTCTGATCATGAACATGGGCTCGATCCTGTCCGTAGGCTTCGAAAAAGTCTACGCCCTGCAGAACGACCTGAACCTGCCGGTATCCGATATCATCGCGACTTATACTTACCGCTACGGTATTATAAAGAGCGACATTTCCTACTCTTCCGCCGTCGGTCTGATGAACAGCCTGGTCAACTCCATAATGCTGATCACCGTCAACTACATCACCGGCAAACTCAGCGACAACGCGCTATTCTAAGGAAAGGAGGAAACAGATATGGAAAACAGGCATCATGCACTTAAACGTACCCGCGGCGACGTCATCTATGATGTGATCATATTCATCATCCTGACCTTCATCCTGTTTATCGTCGCCTATCCTCTGTATTTCGTCATCATTTCCTCTTTTTCCGACCCCATAGAGGTGTCGGCGGGCAAAGTCGTGCTGGCTCCCGTGGGCTTCACGCTGGACGGCTATACCGAGGTCTTCAAGACCAAGACCGTCATGCGCGGCTTCAGGAACTCCCTGATCATCACGGTGATGGGCACATTGATAAACCTGCTGGTCACCATCCCCACGTCGTACGCGCTGAGCAGACCCGACTTCTCGCTTAAGCGCCCCATAACCCTGTTCTACATCCTGACCATGTTCGTAGGCGGCGGCATGATGCCCACCTACGTCATCGTGCGCGACACCGGATTGCTTGATACCTGGTGGGCGCTGATCCTCCCGGGCTGCCTGGGCGTCTACAACATGATCGTGGCACGAACGTTCTTTAAGACGAACATACCGCAGGAACTGATGGAGGCCGCAAAGCTGGACGGCTGCGGAAATACGAAATTCTTCCTATATGTCGTGCTTCCGCTTTCGGGCGCCATCACCGCCATCCTCTGCCTGTACTACGGCGTCGGCCACTGGAACAGCTACTTCAGCGCCCTGATCTACATCCAGAAGCGCGAACTGTGGCCCCTGCAGCTGGAGCTGAGGAACATCCTGGTTCTGAACTCCAACGTCCAGACCAAGCAGGTCATGACCGAGGCGGAGCTGCTGGAAAAGAGACGTCTGGAAGCCCTGAAGGAAATGATGAAGTATTCCCTGATCATCATCTCCTCCATCCCCGTGCTGATCATCTACCCCTTCGTTCAGAAGCACTTCGTCAAGGGAGTCATGATCGGCTCCGTAAAGGGCTGATACCCCAAACCGTATGATGCGCCATGTGGCGTAACATAAAAAAATACTTCAAGGAGGAACCCCCTATGAAGAAACTGGCTCTTGTGCTGGTCGTCCTGATGGCCCTCTCCTGCGTTAACGCGCTGGCAGTGGACTGGAACGAGGAAGGCCTGCCCATCGTCAACGAGCCCTACTCCTTCTCCATCTTCCTGGACGACAGCGGTCTGCCGGAAGACAAGATCATGTTCCCGATCATGGAGGAGCAGACCGGCATTAAGATCGAATGGCAGATGGCTCCCTATGCTGTTCAGCAGGAGAAGCTCGGCATCGCCCTCTCCAGCGGCGACTATGCCGACGTTATCGCCGGTTGGACCCTTGGCGATCAGCACCTGATCGACAACGGCATGGGCACCAAGACCTTCTTGCCCCTGGAGGAGCTGTTTGAGGAGTACGCTCCCAACATCATGGAAGTTCTTGAAAAGCCCGGCATCCGCGCTTCCATGACCCTGCCGGATGGACACATCTACTCCATCCCCTACGTCGTGGGTGAGCCCGAAGTGTTCTACATCCCCTACATCAACCAGCAGTGGCTGGATCGCCTGGGCCTCGAAATGCCCACCACCCCCGAAGAGCTGAAGGAAGTCCTGATCGCTTTCCGTGACAACGATGCCAACGGCAACGGCGATCCCTCCGACGAAATCCCCTTCTCCGGCGACCCGAACAACCTGGACATCTCCAAGCTGGCGGGCTGGTGGGGCGCTGACGCGGCCGGCCAGAAGAACCAGTTCCCCTATTTCGCGCTGGTTGACGGCAAGATCGCTTTCCAGGCCAACACCGAAGCTTACAAGCAGTTCATCGAGTTCTTTGCCGACCTGTACAAGGAAGGCCTGATCGACCCCGAGATCTTCTCTCAGGATGTCGCTACTTGGTCTGCCAAGGGCAAGAACGATCTGTACGGCGTAGACATCTCCTACGGCCCCGGCGACGCCTATGACGATTTCCCGGCGGATTCCGAAGAGTATGTGAAGTACGTCAAGAACGCCATGCATCCCCTGCCCGTGCTGAAGGGCGTTGAAGAACCCGTGTATCACCGCATCTCCACCGGTCTGACCCTCTTCAGGACCCAGGCCGTCATCACCAACAAGTGCGACGAAGAGAAGGCTGCCATCATCGTACGCTGGTTCAACTACCTGTACGAGGCGGACATCAGCCGTCAGACCTCTACCGGCCCCTTCGGCATTTGCTGCTTCAAGCTGGGTGAGCACCTGTACAAGGAAATCAACCAGGACTTCTGGAAGGACGAGTACAAAGAGAAGTACAGCTGGGGCAACCGCTTCGCCAACTCCCTGCCCCGCTACTATCACGATGACGTGTATGTAGAGAATCCCGTTGTCGTACTGCCCTGGGACGCTGATGAGAAGAAGGTCGACGAGCAGAACGAGATGAAGATGGCTCTGTACGGACCCTACCTGAACGAGAAGTTCCCCGAAGTCTGGAGCACCTCCGAAGAAGACACCGTTCGTTCCGCGGAGATCCAGGCCGACCTGAACAGCTACATCAAGACCAAGACCGCGCAGTGGATCGCCGGCCAGGCTGATGTGGAAGCTGAGTGGGACGAGTATTGCGCGCAGCTGAATGCCTACGGCCTCGAAGAGCTGCTCGAGATCAACCGCCGCGCTCTGGGTGAGGAATAATCTCAATTAAACTCTGATTAGACCCCATCGCCCCGCGCCCGAAATTCGGGCGCGGGGTTTTTTGTGCCTGCGGCGCACCGTCTTCCACCATTGCCGAAAAGATGAGCCGCACATCCGAGGTCATCCCTTTCGCCGCCTCAGCCGGACCGTTTTCTGTCCTCCCTTTTGTTAACGCAACCGAACTTGACATTTAACGTTCCGTTAGGTACAATTTAGCAAAACAGGGGCGCGGCGGGATGCCGCGTTCCCTGTTATACGTATGTCAACAAAGGAGAAGTATTCCTGATGTCAGAGAACAGACAGGGCATGGTGCTCACCACTGCCGACAAGCGCAAGCTGGAAGAGGAACTCAACGAGCTTAAAACCGTGAAGACCGAGCAGGTCAAGCGTGATCTGGCGGAAGCCCGGGCCCACGGCGACCTGAGCGAAAACGCCGAATATGACGAAGCCAAGAACGAGCAGGCCCGCGTAGCCGCCCGCATCGCCCAGCTGCAGGATATGCTGGACAACGCCGTTATAGTGGACGAGCAGGAAGTGAACACCGACACCGTGCAGATGGGCACCGTGGTCACCGTGTGGGACGAGACCTATGAGGAAGAGGACGAGTACACCATAGTCGGCCTGACCGAGTCCGACGCTTCCAAGCTTTTCATCTCTCCCGAATCCCCCATCGGCGCCGCTCTGGTAGGCGCGAAAGTGGGCGACACGGTGGAGGCGCACACTCCCGGCGGCATCGACAGGATCCAGATAAAGGCCATCCGCAGGCGCGAGGGCATTTAGACACATCCCTTAAGGAGATATTTCATGGAGCAGTACATTCCCCAGGGGCTTTCCGAACAGGAACAGCAGCGTTTTGACAAGCTTTCCGCGCTTTCCGCGGAAGGCCGCAGCCCTTACTTCATAACCAAGTACCCCGTCTCCCACCGGTCAAGCGACATCGAGGCGAACTTTGACGCCCTGGAGGGGCAGGAAGTCTGCGTAGCGGGGCGCATGATCAGCCGGCGCATAATGGGCAAGGCATCCTTCGCGCATCTTAACGATGCCAAGGGCGACATCCAGTTCTACGCCCGCCGCGAAGACGTGGGCGAGGATAAATACGCCGAGTTCAAGGCCTTCGACATAGGCGACATACTGGGCGTAAAGGGCACTGTGTTCAAAACCAAGACGGGCGAGATCTCCGTGCACGCAAGTGAGATCACGCTGCTCAGCAAGAGCCTGCATCCCCTGCCGGAGAAGTTCCACGGCCTTACCGACACGGACATCCGCTACCGCCAGAGGTATCTGGACCTGATGACCAACTCCGACGTGCGCGCCGCGTTCATCAAGCGCAGCATGATACTCAAGGAGCTGCGGGCGTACCTGGACGGCAATGGTTTCCTGGAAGTGGACACTCCCATACTCACGCCCTTTGAGATCGGCGCCTCCGCCCGTCCTTTCTATACCCACCACAACACGCTGGATATGGACATGGTGCTCAGGATCGAGACCGAGCTGTACTTAAAGCGGCTGATCGTGGGCGGTTACGACCGGGTGTACGAAGTGGGCCGTATCTTCCGCAACGAGGGCATGGATACCCGCCACAACCCGGAGTTCACCTCCATTGAGCTGTATCAGGCTTACACCGACTTCCACGGCATGATGGACCTGGTGGAAGACATGATGAAGACCGTTGCCGAAAAGGTGTGCGGCGGACTTACGGTGCCTTATCAGGGCAACATGATCGACCTGTCCCACTGGGAGAGGCTGACCATGGTGGAAGCGGTCAAAAAGTACTCCGGCGTGGACTATTATTCCTGGAACAGCGACGAGGACGCCATCGCCTGCGCCAAGGCGCACAACGTGGAGCTGCCCGAAACGCCCACCAAAGGCGCGATACTGGCCGAGTTCTTCGACGCTTTCGTGGAAGAAAAGCTGATCCAGCCCACCTTCATATACGACTATCCCGTGGAGATCAGCCCCCTGGCGAAGCGCAAGCCCGACGAACCCGCCTTTACCGAGAGGTTTGAGTACTTCATCAACGCCACCGAGTTCGGCAACGCGTTCTCGGAACTGAACGACCCCATCGACCAGAGGCAGCGCTTCGAAAAGCAGGTCGCCATCCGCAAGGCGCTGGATCCCGACTGCCGCGCCCAGGTTGACTACGACTTCATCACCGCGCTTGAGTACGGCATGCCCCCCACCGGCGGCCTGGGCTTCGGAGTGGACCGTCTAGTCATGCTGCTCACCGACAG
>JAFWUC010000025.1 GCA_017518705.1 Clostridia bacterium | reverse complement strand
TATCTGGGGAAGAACGCGCTTACGAAGAAGCTGTATATGGGCAGCTTCGCCGTGCAGGACATGAAGGGCGTGAGCAGTATGGTCATGCGCCTGTCGCGGTCGCTGGGCAGGGTGCGGGTGGACATCACCGCGGGCACCGTGCAGCCGAAGCCTATCAGCATGGGCACTATGGAGCGTCCGGACAGGCCTATGCGCCTTAACAGCTTGTCCATCACGAAAGCCACGCGGGCTATGTAGCCGCTGTCTTCCAGCATTGACAGGAAGAAAAACAGCGTGACTATCAGGGGCAGGAAGCTCAGCACGCTGCCCACGCCCTCGAATATGCCGTCCAGCACCAGGCTTTTGATGGTCTCGTTCACGCTGCCGGCTGCCATGGCTTTTCTGACCAGATCGCCCAGAGCCTTTATCCCGGAGGCGAACAGATCCTGCAAAAACGGCCCGATAAGGAAGAAGGTCAGGAAGAACACCAGGCCCATTATGCCTATGAACAGGGGCAGGGCGGTGTACTT
This sequence comes from Clostridia bacterium, assembly GCA_017518705.1. The sequence continues at coordinate 4,721 of JAFWUC010000025.1, read as the reverse complement.
GCCGGTGAGCAGGCGGTCTATCTTCTGGCTGCGCAGGTGTTCCCTGCTTTCCCGTGGATGGGTGACGCAGGCCTCGGACACCCTTTCGATGTAGTCGAAGCGCATGTCCGCCATGGCTGCGGAGTGGTCCAGCTCCCTTTCCTTTTCCATCTGCAGCACTATGTGCTCCAGCATCTCCTTTTCGTTGGCGTCCAGGTTGAGGTGCAAAAGTATGTCGTCGTCGCCCTCGATCAGCTTGCTTGCGGAGAACCTTACGGGCAGACCAGCGTCCTCGGCGTGGTCCTCTATAAGGTGGCTCACCGCGTGCAGCGCCCTGTGCACCGCGCCGCCGTGGTCTTCAGGGAAGCAGAAGTCCTGCCTCAAAGGCTTTTCCCTGTATTTGGCCACGTGTATCGCGTGGCGCACCAGCTCGTCCACGCCCTCGTTCTTGACCGCGGAGATGGGCACGACGGGCACTCCCAGCATGGCTTCCATGGCGTTTATGTCCACCATGCCGCCGTTGCCGCGCAGCTCGTCCATCATGTTGAGCGCCACAACCATGGGGGTGTTCATCTCCAGCAGCTGCATGGTCAGATACAGGTTGCGCTCTATGTTGGTGGCGTCCACTATGTTGATTATCGCGCTGGGCTTGCTGTCCAGCACGAAGTTCCGGGACACCATCTCCTCGCTGGAATAGGGGGACATGGAGTAAATGCCGGGCAGGTCGGTGACCAGCGTGTCCTTATGGCCGCGTATGGAGCCGTCCTTGCGATCCACGGTGACGCCGGGGAAGTTGCCCACGTGCTGGTTCGAGCCGGTCAGCTGGTTGAACAGGGTGGTCTTGCCCGAGTTCTGGTTGCCTACCAGAGCGAAGGTGAGCAGGCTGCCTTCCGGCAGGGGATCGCCGCTGCCCTTGGGATGGAACTTGCCTTCCTCGCCCAGACCGGGGTGGTCGGTAAAGCGCTTTTCGGGCGCCTTGCCGGGCTTTTCGGCGTCGGGGGACGCGGGGGAGACCTGTATCTTTTCGGCGTCCGCCACGCGCAGGGTGAGCTCGTAGCCCCTCACCCTGAGTTCCATCGGGTCGCCCATGGGAGCGAGCTTGACCAGCGTCACGTCGGTGCCGGGGATCACGCCCATGTCCAGAAAATGCTGCCTTAAAGCGCCTTCGCCGCCCACCTGTTCTATGCGGGCGGAGCGTCCGGGCTTGAGTTCGCTGAGCTTCAAATATCTCACCTCTGCAAAAATGGTTTGTGTTTCACTTTAGACCGCGCCTTGCGGCGATCATGCCCGCCAGACGCGCCATGTCCATGTATTCGGCGTCGAAAAAGCGCCTGTACGCTCCGCAGTACCGGTTCAGTCCGAGGTCTCCGCCGGCGGGGTTCTCCCTTAAGCGCCTGCAGCCGCCCCGGCACAGGGCGAAGTATTGGCACCTGCGGCACTCTTCTGCCATGGGAGCGGAGGAAGACACGAAATCCAGTGCGGCGGGACAGGAGCGCATTTCGTCAAAGCCGTTTTCGTTTACGTTGCCAAGCTTCCTGACGTCGAAACAGTAGAAGTCGCAGGGATACACGCTGCCGTCCGCCTCCACCGTGAAGCTCAGGCGGCACATACTGTCCATGGAGCAGCTTTCGGGGCGGAAGCCCATCAGCATCTGCAGCCAGTTGTCGAACATGCGCACGCTCACGAAGCGGCCGGCGAGCAGGTCCTGTTTGTACAGTTCATAGGTCTTTATGAGGAAGTCCCCCAGCGGCCCGTCTTCGGGCAGCTCGCAGTCGTAAGCGCCGCGCAGGGGCGCCACGCAGGGGATGAACTGTATGAAACCGAACGGCTTGAGCGCGTTATATGTGGTTCCGGGCGCGCCGACGTTGTGCCGCGTGAGCACGGAAAGCGCGTTAAAGGGGACTTCATGCCTTTTCAGCAGTTCTGCCGCTGCCAGCGCCCGGGCGTGGGTGCCCTGCCCGCTTTTGTCCCTGCGGCAGGCGTCGTGCGCGGCGGCTTCCCCGTCCAGGGACAGGCCCACGAGATAGTCTTCGCGCTTAAGGAAAGAACACCACCTGTCGTCCAAAAGCGTACCGTTGGTCTGCAGGGAATTGTGGTACTTCCTGCCTTTGCAAAACTGCTTTTGCAGCGCCGCGGCGCGTTCGAAGAAATCCAGCCCCGCCAGCGTGGGCTCGCCGCCCTGGAACACGAAGAACACTTCGCTTTCGCGGCTTTCGAAGGCGCGCCGTATAAGCGCCTCCAGCGTGGCGTCTGTCATGGGCGGAAGGCGCTTTTCGGCCCTCTCGGCGGCTTCTTCACCGTAAAAACAGTATGAGCAGGCCAGGTTGCACGCCCCGCTCACGGGCTTTACGAGCACGCTCAGACTGCCGGGCATGGTCTACCTCCGTTCAATGTTTCCACAGGGTAACATTATACTCCGCGGCGGCGTTTATTTCCACGGCGGATCGCCTGCGGCAGGCAGATGTTATAAAAACTTAATATTCGCGGCGGCTCATTCTTCTAGATGGAAAAAGACACCGCCTCCCGTGCGCGCGTTATTGGTGGCTGTGTCTTTTATTATTCAGTACTTAGTTATTTAGTATTTCGTTATTTAGTATTTAATATGCTGCCCGGTTTCCGAGCACTCGGCTTTCGAGCACTCGGTTTCCAAGTACTCGGTTTCCAGGTATTCGGGAATTATCTGCCCGGGAACGCGCGCTTTGCTGATGGTCACGCGTTTTCGCCCAGCCCGCCGGGGGCGAGGTGGTCGAACAGGTCCTGGAACAGAGCGTCCCGGTTTATGTGGTACACCATGCGGCACAGGGGGCGGCGGAAGTCCCAGGCCAGGTGATGGCTGTACTCGGGTATGGGCCGGGGCACGAGCCTGTCGCGCATCAGCTGCTTTTTGCCGTCGTTCATCAGCCAGCCTATGGCCGTGACGTCCCAGATGGGGCGGCTCCACACGCGGCCATTCGCGTATTCGTTCGCCGCCTCTATCGTGTGGTCTATCAGGTACTCGCACAGGGGATTTTTGCCCCGCAGCCAGTATTCCAGCTCGGGACCCGTGGTGGCGAAACTGCTCACGGTGCCCTGGGCGGGCAGCATCACCAGCGGCACGCCCGAATCGAACACGGCGCGCGCGGCGGCCACGTCCTGGCGCACGTTGAACTCGCAGTTGTCCTCCCAGTGGGGCGCGTGGCAGCCCAGCCAGACCACCACGATCTTTTCGGCGATGCCGGGCGCCTTGAGCAGCGCGGAGGCGACGTTGGTTATGGCGCCTATGGCGACTACGTACAGAGGTTTTTCGGAAGAATACGTGTCTGCCAGGCGGATAAGGTCGTCTGCGGCCTCGGAGGGCACGGGGGTCTTTTCGTCCGGCAGGTAGCCTTTAGAGCCGCGGAATACGGGGAAATCTTCTTTTCCCGCTAGTTTCAGCAGCTTTTTGATCTCGGCGTAGCTGCGCTCCATGCCGTCCTCGGGACCCAAGGAGCGCTCGTTAAAGAACGGGGCTGCGTAAAACGCCTTCACCCGCAGCCTTTCCGGGGCGCTTATGGCGTACGCGATGGCGAACTGGTCGTCGATCTCGTTGTACGCGTCGGTATCCAGCACCATGTCCGCGATGCCCCGGGGCGGTTCAAGCATTTTTACTATCTGTTCGTTGCCTGGCAAGGATGATCCCTCCTCCGCTTTGTGAGTGCGCAAAACATATATATTCTCCGCGGCGGCGCGCTCTTCCTGCATAGGGGAGAGACCGGGCGGCGTGACGGACCATATTTTTATTCCGCGTGCGATCCCGGAAACAGCCGTGCTTTGCCGATCTGCGGGCACAAAAAAGGACCGGCTTTTTGCCGGTCCCTTTTCGTTTTGGGATCATCCTTCGATCATTATCGTCTGCTTTTCGGGCAACTTTTTGGCGTCTTTCTTAGGCACGTTTATGCTCAGCACGCCGTGCTCCAGCTTGGCGGTTATGTCCTCACGGGTGAGCGCATCGCCCACGTAGAAGCTCCTCTGCAGCGCGCCGGCGTACCTCTCCTGACGGATCAGCTTGCCTTTCTCGGTCTTTTCGTCCTTGTCCACGCCTTTAGAGGCGGTCACGGTCATATAGCCGTTTTCAAGCTCCAGGGTCACGTCTTCCTTTTTGAAGCCGGGCAGGTCTATGTCGACTTCGTAATGATCTTCGTGCTCGTGCACGTCGGTCTTCATTTCGCGCGCGGCGTTCTTGCCGTACAGCCTGCGGTCCATGTGCCTGAATTCCCTGTCAAAGTCGCCGAAGAATTCATCGAAAAGGTTCTCACCGAAAATACTTGGCATCAACATAACTCTTACCTCCTTTGACTCTTGCGCGTACTGCGCACCTGCTGTGATCGCTCTTTCGGGCTATCGTCGCAGGGGTGTGTGTCGGCGTAGGTCACAGCATGTTGTTACCGCGGACTCGGGGTCCGGACCTGTGTCGCCTTCGGTCCTTTCCCTTTGTTCGCCTTATATTATACTCATTTTGTTAGCACTGTCAATAGGTGAGTGCTAATTTTTTGCCATTAACATTTTGCTAACAAAATGCATCAAGGGCTGCAGAAAAAGTGAATCAAAAAATGCACCATATACGCCGCCGACCATAAGAAAGGCGTCCTTCCCTGCGTCAGGGTTCTATCGCGCTGCGGCCGTCATAGTACAAGATATAAGCGGTGTCCTCCTGCTCCTCCGCGCTCACAGTGACCCGGACGCCGTCCGCCTCCCAGCTGACGGCAAAATTGTCCGAGTCCGGC
>JAFWUC010000024.1 GCA_017518705.1 Clostridia bacterium | reverse complement strand
GAAGCGGACCGAGCGGAGCCACGGCATATGATATTCCTCAGTAGCTCAATGGCAGAGCATTCGGCTGTTAACCGAAGGGTTGTAGGTTCGAGTCCTACCTGAGGAGCGTAAACCACCGTCAATACGGTGGTTTTTTTGTGCCATTCGGGAGATGGCATAAGCAATGACGTTGCCGTTAAATCGAATGATGTGATATAATGTCTGCAAAGCGAATACGGTAATGATCTGCCGGATTCAGGGAGGCAATATGGACAGGGACAGGTTTTACATTCACAAAGTCCAGTATTACGAGACGGACATGATGGGAATGGTGCATCACTCCAATTACATACGCTGGATGGAAGAGGCGCGCATCGATTTCATGGATAAGCTGGGCTTCTCGTACAGAAAAATGGAGGAAGAAGGTGTAGTGTCTCCCGTAAGATCAGTCTCGTGCGAGTACAAGCGTCCCTGCGTGTTTGGAGACACGATCAAGATTAAGGTCACAGTGGAAGGCTTCAACGGCGTGATACTCACCATAGGATACGAAATGCTCGGCGAAAAGGATGAGATCGTATGCAAGGCGCGCTCGGAGCACGTTTTTCTGAAGAAGGAGGGCGGGTTTGTGCGGATGAAACGCGAACTGCCGGAGTTCTGTGCCGCGATAGAAGCGGCGATGGCGTCCGTTAAGGAAAACGAAGAATAAACGCGCAAAACCGCGGTTTCTGTTTTGAAAAAACGGAGGTAGTGACATGAGGTACAAGCTTTCCTGGCGCATGGGCGTGGAAGAAATGGCGGACCCCGGCGAGTTTGAACAGCTGCTTCAGATGATGAACGACGAAGGGCAGACGGCGGATGAACTGTGGATATTCATAGCCGAGCCTACATCCAGCGGGTATGAACCGCTGGAGGAGATCGCCCGGAAGTGTGAACTGTATAAACGATATGCGTCCCGGGCGCGCGCCAAAGGCATAAGGGTGGGCATCAATCCCTGGCCGACTTTCGGCGCGGGAGAAAGCTACCAAAACGGTCAGGGGCAGCCGGAACTGCCGTATCAGGGCATGGTTGGCTATGACGGCAGCGTATCGTCACGCATTGCCTGCCCCGTTTCGCCGGAGTTTCTGGAGTACACGCGAAAAAGATATAAGCTGTATGCCCGCACCGGATGTGACTTCGTGTGGGTGGATGACGACTGCCGCTTTACGCACCTGGGCGGCGCAGAGTATCCCTGCTTCTGTCCAAGCTGCGTAAAGGGCTTTGAGGGCGGACGTTTCGGGGACAGGGAAACGCTGGTCAGGGCGCTGAACGCGCCGGAAAACACCGAACTCAGAAGAAAATGGTCCGCTTACGGAGCGGAACGGCTCGCGGCATACTGCCGTACCGTGCGCGAGGCGGTGGACGAAGTGGATCCGTCCATAGAGACGCCGTTCATGAGCGTAGGTTACGGGCACACCACATACGCGGGCAACTATATAGAGCGCTGCATGAAGGCGCTCAGGGCCAAAAGCGCCCGCCCCGGTCACGGCTTTTACTGGGATGAGACGCCCATGGAGATGTTTGACAAGGCGTACGAGATGTCGCGTCAGGTGGCGGACATCCCGGCTGAGGCGCTGGACGACGTGCAGTACGAGGAAGAGAGCCATCCCAGGACCCCGCTCAACAAAACGCCGGAGACCAGAATGATGGAGATGGCGATATCGATCTGGGGCGGCTGCACCGGGGTCGCGATGAATCACATGTATTACGCGGGCGGAGACAGGCCCTTCGGCCATTTGGAGTACGAACTGAAGCTGCTTCGTGAAAACCGCGCTTTTTACGACCGGTATCTGAGTTTCGCCCGGGATCTGCCCCAGTCGGGGCTGTGGGGCTCGTACAGCAAATGGATGATGAGCGCCATGAAAGTGGGCAGCGAGGGGTGGTTTAACGAGCATGACAGCGACTACTATGCCAGCCGTTTCGTGCATGAGTGGCCGGTGTTCGGCATCCCCGTGACCGCCGACCCCAAAGGCGCGTGGGGAAGCCTGATCCAGGGAAGGACGCTTGATGCGTTTTCGGATGAGGAGATCGGGCGCATCTTCGAGAAACCGGTCATACTGGACGGTCAGGCTCTGGAGGCGCTTTGGGAGCGGGGATACGGCGAGCGCGCGGGGGCACGCGTGAAAACCGCGCGCACCGGCGGCGTGGAAAAGCTGGCCGCTACGCCCTGGGCGGGCAAGTTCGCGGGCGCGGCAAGGAGCGCCATATTCGGCAATGCCTACGACCTTGAGCTCACTTCGCCGGAAGCGGAGGCGCTCGCCTACACTGCCCGGCCATACGGGCAGAAAGACGAGATCTGCGCCGTAAAATGCGGTCAGACAGTCACGCTGGGGTATAACCCCTACCGGTTCACGGGCACGCCGGGCCGTATGCGCCTGATCAGGGAACTGTTCAAAACGCTGGGCGCGGACATCTGGCTGGAACCTGAAGACGAATACGATGTGCCCCGGGTCGCGGTGTTTGCCAGGGAGGACGAAAACCGCGCCGCAGTGCTGCTGATAAACGCCGAGACGTCTCCTGCGCGGCCCTTTGACCTGTGCCTGCGCGGGAAAGTATCAAGCGCCGTGAGCCTGAGCCTGAACCGGGACGACATACAGCTCGATACCCGTCCCGTGAACGGCGGGGAGTACAGCGCTGTGCACATCGGGGGCATGAAGAGCTGGGAGATGGCAGTGGTGCTTGCCGAACGCAGCAGATGACGCAAGCTCAGAAGCATAAATAAAACCACCCGGGGACCGGGTGGTTTTTTGCTTTCTGCGTCAGAATTCTTTCCGGGTGACCGTCACGCTGCCGTCTTTGCCGTGAACGGTGAGAACGATATCGCGGTCCCGGTCCCACTCGATGTCCACGGTGCGGCCGCCTCTTACGCGCAGGCCGCGTACCGAACCTTTTTTCCAATTATCCGGAAGGGCGGGCAGGGGGATGACCGTGCCGTCGTCGCCGGTGGTCACCAGCATTTCGCAGATGCCGGATAGCGCGCCGAAATTGCCGTCGATCTGGAAGGGTGGGTGGGCGTCGAAGAGGTTAAGGTACGTGCCGCCGGAGCGGGTGCCCGAGGCGTAGCTCACTTCCGGGTTGCGGCCGTCGGCGGTCATGAGCTGGTTGTCCAGCAGCTTGAGCGCGTGGTTGCCGTCCCTGAGCCGCGCCCACATATTGATGCGCCAGCCCATGGCCCAGCCGGTGCTCTCGTCGCCTCTGCGTTCGATGGAGATGCGGCAGGCTTTGGCCAGCTCCGGGGTCTTTTCGGGGCTTATCCTCTGACCGGGGTGCAGCCCGTACATATGAGACATGTGGCGGTGGTGCACGTCCCACTCCTCGAAATTCTCGTTCCACTCCTTAAGCTCGCCGAATTTGCCGGTGTCAGGCAGGCGCAGGTTTTCGAATTTGGAGCGTATCTCATCGGCCAGCTCGGCGTCCGTTCCCAGCAGCTTACTGGCTTTCAGGAACATATTGAACACGTCCCAGGCGATCTCCTGGGTCATCGTGGTCCATTTGGCGGCATACGCCATCACGCCATCCAGGCGGAAAACGTTTTCGGGAGAGGTCGAGGGGGAGATGATCCACTTGCCGTCCTCGTCAAGGGTGGCCATGCCGCTCAGAAAACGGGCGTTTTCCCGGATGACCGGGTAGACTTCGTTTTTCAAATACTCCGTGTCGTCAAGATACTCGTATTTCTCCCATATCGCGCGCAGCAGCCAGGCTTCCCCCATGGGCCAGCAGGCGAACGAGGCGCAGCCGAAGCACTTCGCGCCTACGGGAGTGGTAAGCCTCCAGACGTCCGTATTGTGGTGGGCGCAGCTGCCCTCCAGATCGTAGTAGACCCTGGCGGTGCGCTTGCCGCTTTCGCAGACCTCTTTTATAAGGCGTTCCATGGGCTCCAGGCACTCGGTCAGGTTGACCGCCAGGGTGGGCCAGTAGTTCATCTCCGTGTTGATGTTTATGGTGTAATTGCTGTTCCACGGCGGGCGCACGCTGGAGTTCCAGATGCCCTGCAGGTTCATGGGCTGGGTGCCGGGACGGGAACCGGAGATGGTGAGATAGCGCCCGAAATTGAAGTAAAGGGTGTATATGGAATTGTCCTTTACGCCGTTTTCATGGGCGTAGAGCCTTTCGTCGGTGGGCTTCTGAGTCAGCGGACCTTCACCCAGATCCAGCCTGCAGCGCTCGTAAAGAGCGGCAAAATCTTCTTCGTGGTGGCGGAGCAGCTCGTCGTACTCCGTATTCAGCGCATTTTCCACGTCTTCCACGCAGGGGGCGATATAGGGCCTGCCCTGGGTGACGGGATGCCTGTTCCAGCCGTTGAAGGACGTGCGCGCGCCGATTATTACGGTAAGCTCGTCTGCGTTTATTATGCGTATTCCCGCACCGGCGGCTTCCGTTCGCCCGCCCGTGCGCTTTACGGCAAGACGGCAGTAAAACCGCATGCCCTGATAGTCGGGCGAGGCGGAATACTCCATTCGGGCGTCATTGCGCTGGCCGTCGCCGTAGACCCATTGAACACCGGGACAGGAGCCTTCAAAGTCGATATGGTCTTCGCGCACGTGAGTTACGGCGTCCAGAGCGCTTCTTAGGGATATATCCGCGCTTATCTTGCCCGGCTTGTCCGCTTTGACGCGGTACACGATCGCTTGGTCGGGACAGCTCACGAAGGCTTCCCGCGTGTAACGCACGCCGTCAGCCGTGTAGCTGACCGTATGCACGCCCCGGGACATATCCAGCGTGCGGGCGTAGTCGCTTATCTCGCCCGCGTGGGAAAACGCTATGTCCGCTTCGCCCAGCGCCAGATACAGCTGGGACCACAGCCCCGTGCAATGCTGCTCGATGACGTCCTGAGCTTTCAGATATTCGCCTTTTGCGGCCAGCTCCCGCGCCTCGGCCAAGTATTTGGGGGCGTCTTTCTGCGCGTAAAAGCTGGGGTTGCCGCTCCACAGGCTGTCTTCGTTAAGGCTCAGCCGCTCAAGCCGCGCTCCGCCGTACACCATCGCGCCCAGCCGCCCGTTGCCCAGGGGCAGCGCCTCGTTCCAGGTGCAGGCTTCCTGACGGTACCATAAACGGTCGTTGTAATTTGATTCCATAACCATCACCTCGGCAGTTTTTTCCAAAAGATAATGATAACGCCGGAGCAGGAACGTGTCAAGCGTTCCGAAAGATATTGTGCGGACTTGCCCGAAAGCGACAAAAAGCGTATAATCTATCCGAACACAGTCGAAAACGGGATGGAAACATGATCATAAGCGACATAGACATATCGGCTCCGGAGCTTAAAGCTTACTGCGGGCTCACGCAAAAACAGGCGCTGGGCGAAGGTGTATTCATAGCCGAGAGCGTGAACGTGATACAAAGCGCGCTGGACGCGGGCATAAGACCCGTGAGCCTGATGTGCGAAAGGCGTCACGCGGAGGGAAAAGCCGCCGGGCTTATAAAGCGCCTGGGGGATGTGCCGGTATATGCGCCGTCCGACGACGAAATAAAGAAGCTTACGGGTTACGAACTGTCCAGGGGAGTGCTGTGTGAGATGGAACGCCCGCAGGCGATGACCCCCGAGCAGGCTTTGGCGGGCGCGCGCGCCTGCGCGGTGATGGAGGACGTCAGGGACGAGACCAACTTAGGCGCGATCTTCCGCAGCGCGGCGGCGCTGGGAATGGACGCGGTGATGCTCTGCGGAGGCTGCTCGGATCCGCTAAGCCGCCGGGCCGCCCGGGTGAGCACGGGGGCGGTGTTCCGCCTGCCCTGGGCGCGCCTGCCCGCTTTGAGTGAAGGCGGCGCGGAAGCACTCAAACGCCTGGGCTTCACGCTGTGCGCGCTGGCTTTGACCGACCGATCTGAGGAGCCGGACGCGCTAAGACGGACATCCAGACCCGTCGTCGTGCTGGGCAACGAAGGGGAAGGACTCAGCCGTGAGGCCGTAGCCTGCTGCGATATGACGGTGCGCATACCCATGCGCCGGGGAGTGGACTCCTTAAACGTGGCTGCCGCGGCGGCAATAGCGTTCTGGGAAGCGGGGAAACGGGGATAGACCTGTATACCGGGCCGGCATCACATGTTCGCCGAGTACCCAGCCGGCGCGAGGGCGATCCGTCGCCGAACGGATCCGTTATCATAAGCTTGTTTCTCCGTTTACAGATACCTGAGTATTTCGCTCAGGGTCTCCACGGTATGGTCCGGGGTCTCCGCTTCGCAGGACGGTGCCTGAAAAGCGGCGATCCCTTTTCTTATGCGTATGGTGCGCATGCCCAGCCGCTTAGCGGGGCGGATGTCGTTGTCCAGCCGGTCGCCTACCATCACGGCGTTTTCAGGCCGGCAGTCCGCCAGTTTAAGCGCATGCAGGAATATCCCCGGATCGGGCTTGGCGATTCCCGCTTCGGCGGAGGCGGCGATCACCTCAAAATGCTTTCCGATCCCCCAGGCGTCGAGCCGCGCTTTCGTACCGGGGACCTGGTTGGCGATCACGCCGAGCCTGTAACCCCTGCGTTCCAGCGCCGACAGGGTGGGTCCGCAGTCCTCAAACGGCACTTCGTCTTCGCTGTGCCAGGGCGTTTTGATAAGACCGAAATACTCGATCGCCTTTCTGTCCCCGTCGTACCCGGCTTTGGCAAATTCCATCCGTTTCTCGGCGAACTGCTCAAACGTCACAGCCGTGCCGCGGATCATGTCCCTTATCCTGTGGGCATAAGCTGCCTCTTCGTCCACCAGTGTCGAGCCGATGTCGAAAAAGACCCAGAAGACGGGGCTGCCGAACGGGGTCTCGGATCCTGAAAATGCGTGTCGATCCATAGCATGTCCTCAAACGAAGCGATAACGGCGCTGCCGCATCCTTATGGCGGATGCGGCAGCGTTTTTGCGAGCAACTTTACTTACCGGGGAAAACTATCTTTCCGGAGCCCACGGCTTTCTGGGTCGATTGGTCGAAGAGCATTATGTCGCTGCCCACTATGTCCATGCGCACTTTGGAATCGACCTCGTAGTCCACGGAGCCGAACACCACGCTGGTGAGCATGGTGTCGCCGCAGCTGGCTTTTACGGTGGTCTCCATGCCGGCGGGCAGGGTGGAGTAGATATTCGCCTCCAGCGCGCCGCCTGCGCTTATGGGCAGGAATTCGGGCCGTACGCCCAGTATGGCGTCTTCGCCCACTTCGCCCGCGTCCGCGGTCTCAAACAGCGCCTCCCGGCCGAGAAAACTCAGCTTAAGGCCGTTTTGCAGGCGGCCTAGCACCCTGGCGGGGATGAAGTTCATGGTGGGGTTTCCCACGAAGCCCGCCACGAAGGTGTTGGCCGGGCGGTTGTAGATCTCAAGGGGCGGCGCGTACTGCTGCAGCACACCGGTCTCCATAAGGCAGACCCGGGTGGACAGGGTCATGGCCTCCAGCTGGTCGTGGGTCACGTAAACGAAGGTGGAGTTGGTGTCCGTATGCAGGCGCTTTAATTCCGTGCGCATCTCGCCCCTCAGTTTGGCGTCCAGGTTCGAAAGGGGCTCGTCCATGAACAGTACGCGCGGGCTGGGCGCCAGCGTGCGGGCGATGGCCACCCTCTGCTGCTGGCCGCCGGAGAGCTCGGCGGGGTAGCGCTTAACGAACTGCTCGATCTTGAGCAGCCGGAGCATCTCCTGCACCCGGTCCTGTATGCGCTTTTTGTCCCACTTGAGCATTTCCAGGCCGAAGGCGATGTTCTGGTACACCGTCATGTGGGGCCACAGCGCGTAGTTCTGGAACAGGAAGCCTATGTCGCGCTTGTTGGGAGGCAGGTTGATGCCCTTCTCCGAGTCGTACACCGGCTTTCCGTCAATGAGTATGCGGCCGGAGGTGGGGGTCTCGAGCCCCGCGATCATCCTAAGCGTGGTGGTCTTGCCGCAGCCGGAGGGACCCAGGAGCGTCACGAAACCACGGTCCTCTATGACCAGGTTCAGGTCGTCCACGGCGACGAACTTGTCGAAGCGTTTGTTTATGTGTTCAAGTATGATCTGCGGCATGTGCTTAACCTCCGATTCCCTTGTCGAATGACGCGCCGGTCAGTTTGTTTACCAGCGAGTTGATGCCGATGATTATCAGTATGATCAAAAGCGTCACCGCGCTGCCGTACTGGGAGTAGCCCGTCTCGTTGAATGAGAACAGCATGGTGGTGAGCAGATAGCGCGGATAGGGCACCAGCAGGGTGAATAGCGCCACTTCGCGCATCACGTTAATAACGGGCAGCAGATAGCCGGAAATGATGGCGCTCTTCTGTATGGGGAACAGTATGCGCGCCATGCGGGTGACCCAGGGCACGCCGAAAATGGTAGCGGCTTCCTCGATCTCCGGGGAGATCTGCATCATCGAGTTCACGCCGGAACGGGAGGCGAAGGGCAGGAACTTGACGCCCGCCACCAGCCCCAGCAGGAAGAAGGAGCCGTACATCCACTTGAAGCCGCCGCTGGTAGCTACCGCGAGGTAGATGGTGCCGAAAGCCATGGCGGGCATCAGGTAAGGGAAGAACGCCAGGTTTTCCACCGCCCTTGACAGGAAGCTGCCCCTTCTGCGCACGCAGGCGTAGCCTATCAGCATTCCGCAGGTGCCTACCACCATGCTGACCGCCAGCGCCAGACACACCTGCCGGGCGAGACCCGCCCACATGGTGGAGTTGATGAGTATGCCGCTGGGCATGCCCGTTTCAAACTGGGAGGCTTCCGTGCCGATCCAGAAGTTGAGGGTCATGTTGGACAGGGAGTAATTGCCGGGCTGGCGTATCACGCTCTCCAGCGCGAAGGACACCAGAGGCATGATGGCGAAAAACAGCGTAAGGAATATCAGCAGCGCCGAAATAGGCCAGTTGGCTTTTTTGAGCTTGACCAGGGAGACCTGGCCGCTTTTGCCGGTAACGGTGGTGAAGCTCTTTCGCTTGCCGGTATAGTACTGGTTCACGCCCAGTATGAGCGTGCCCAGCAGTATGGAGATAAAGGCGATGATGTAGCCCTGCCCTTCGTAGCCCGCCTGTATGAGGGCGCGCATCTTGGTGGAGAGGGTGAAGGTGCGGGTGGCCGAACCCAGGAACACGGGCACGGTGTAGCTGGCAAAGCCGGAGGAGAAGATGAGCAGGAAGGTGGACAGCACCGCGGGCATGATTATGGGCACCGTCACCCGGCGGATTATGGTGAACCTGCCGGCTTTGAGTATCGTGGCGCTCTCTTCAAGGGTGGCGTCCATGTTCTTGAGTATGCCGCCGATGAGCAGGTAGGCGAAGGGGGAGTAGTGCAGACCGATCACCACGATCATCGGGAACAGGCCGAACACGAACCATTCGGGCATGCATATCCCGAACAGCGATTCCACCATGCCTACCACGCCGCCGCCCACTTTGCTGTTCTGGAACATGTTGGTCCAAAACAGCGCCAGCGTCCAGGCGGGCATCATGTAGGGGAACACGAACACGGCGGAAATGAACTTTTTGCACTTAAGGTCGGAGCGGGTCACGAACCAGGCTACCGTGCCGCCTATAAGTATGCCCAGCAGTCCCGCGCCGCAGGCGACTATCAGGGAATTGAACAGGGGGACCCAGAAATTGGCCCTGCCCCATTCGTAATCCCTGAAAAGCATCTCGAAGTGGTTGAGCGTGAGGCTGCCCACCTTGAGGCGCAGCAGCTTTCTCTCCGTGCCCGCGTGCACCTTGAACATGTTGGTGAGCATGGTCACCATGGGCGCCAGCGAAAGCGCCGCCAGCACCGCCAGGAAGAACAGCAGTATCAGGTTGGCGGGCTTGGAGAAGAACGCTTTCGCCCTGAAATACAGGGGCTCACGCCTCAGATCCTGCCGGATCTCTTTCATAAGTTTACCCTCCCGGGCCGCCGAAAAACAGACGGCGGCGGTAAAATAATAACGGCGGGGGCACGTGACCCCCGCCGGAAGCGATTCTTATTTGCTTACGCGCACGTTGATGAAGCGGTAGATATCGGCATAGGCCGCGCCCAGGCTGTCGATGTAGTCCAGATCCTCGAACACGAGTTTGTCAGCCCAGTACATGTAGCTTTCGTCCTCGAGGTCTTCGGGCTTCTCGATGGTGGTGTTGGGGCTGTAGTAGCCCTGGCTGGAGTTCCAGCTCTTTTCGCCGGCAAAGCCGCCCTCGCTCAGCAGCCAGTTGATGAACAGCGCGCAGGTGTAGGGACAGTCGGTGTCGGAACACACGGTGGCGTAAATGTTGTACATGAAGCCGGAGAAGCAGTCCACGTCGTTCTCAAACTGCAGCACTGTCAGGTTGGGACGGTCTTCGTCCGCGACCTTGCGCAGCTTGGAGAACACGAACACGCCCATGTTGCCCGCCGCGCCGGAGGCGATGCCGGTGGCGATCTTGGAGGCGGAAGTGAAGGTGTAGTTCACGTTCTTGAGGAAGCCGTCGATCCACTGATAGGAAGCGCTGGCGAATTCCTTGCTTTCCCAGGCCTTGCCGTAATACGCCTCGTATGCCTTGGTGAGTTTCTCGGTCCACTCGGGGTTGGTGAGCATGATAAGGAAGTTGAGGTTCACGGTCTCGTTGGTGGGATCCTTGAAGAACACGCGGCCCTTCCAGGGTTCCTCAACCAGCTGCCATACGTTGGTGACGCCCACGGAACCTTCTTTGTTGTTGTAGATCATAAGGGAGTTGATGAAGGTCACGACGGTGGGCTGCTGGTACTGTTCGGGCACCACGTCCTTGAAGGCTTCGGGGAAGTAGTTGTAGCTCAGTTCATCCTCGAGCAGGTTGACCTTGAGGTCGGGACCGTTCTGGACCAGAGCCATGTCGGGAGAATCCTTGACGCCGGAACCGATCTGGTTGGTCAGCTTGGTGTAGGTCTCGCCGTCGTCGATCTCGGCGTAGATCACTTTGCCTGCCAGCTCGGGATACGCCTTCATAAAGTTGTCGGCAGCCTTCTCGGCAAAGGAGGTGGTGGAATAGAAGTTGAGCTGAGCGCCGCCGGCGATCTCTTCCTTCGCCTTGGCGTAGAGTTCCTCGTCGGTCATTTTGCTGGCCGCTTCAAGGGCATCCTGTACGCCTTCGGCTCCGGCCGCGAACATGGCGGAGCACAGCATGAGCAGCGAAAGCACGAGCGCTAAAAACCGTTTCATAAATTGTCCCCCTGTATATTTATAATATCGGTTAAAGTATAGCATTAAGACAATGTAAAGTCAAGCCGCCCGCGCGGCGGCGGGCGCAAAAAACGGCAGACGGTGCGAGAGCCGTCTGCCGCGATAATCAGGATATTCGGTTTACAGTACTTTCGCGGCCTCCGCGCACATGAGCAGGAAGGCGCCCACGCCGTGCAGGTCGTTGGTGCTGGTGGGGCGGGCGCAGTAGAAGGGATAGTCGCCCACGCCGGTGCCCACGCATACGTTGCCTATCAAAAGGCCGTTTTCATCCTCGCCCAGGCGCTCGAAAATGCCTTTTACCGCCTTGAGGGCGGGCCTTAGCGCGTCTTTTTCCATGAACCCTTGCCTTACGGCCATGCACAGGGCGGCGGCGTACAGGCAGGTGCAGGAGGACTCAAGCCAGTCTTCGGGCTGATCGCCCTTGTTGACGACCTGGTACCACAGGCCGGAGGCGCTGTCCTGCCAGGGCAGCAGGGCGCGCAGCAGCTCCACAGCCAGGGAGGAGAGGGCCTTTTTCGCTTCGCCTTCGGGCAGCAGCTCGCAGTCCGTTAGCAGCGCTACGGGCACCCAGCCTATGGAACGGCCCCAGAACTCCGGGGACCTGCCGGTGAGCGGGTCGGCCCAGGGCTGGCGTTTTTCGTAATCCCAGGCGTGGTACCACAGCCCGGTCTTGTCGTCACGAGTCTTTTCCCGCATCATTTTCGCCTGGAAAACTACCTGGTCTATCATATCTGGCCGGCCGTAGCGCACCGCGTATTCGGTCATGAACGGACCAGCCATATACAGGCCGTCCAGCCACATCTGGTTGCGGTACCAGGCCTTGTGCCAGAAGCCGCCCTCGGGATTGGTGGCGGTATGGGACATGTAGTACGCCACCGTGTCCATTGCCGGGAGGTAGCGCGCGTCTTTGGTGCGGTCATACAGGGGGAACAGCAGCACGCCGGGCTGCAGGTCGTCCAGCTGCCCGGGGTTGAAGCCCACGATGTTCCCGTCCGGACGCACGCAGGAGTCCACCCAGCTGCGTATATAGTCAAAGTACTTATCGTCCCCGGTCAGCTTCCACACCTGGCACATGCCGGACAGGAACACGCCCTGATGGTAGTGGAACTGACCCACGGGAGGCAGCTTCGGCGCGTCGAATTTCGCCATAAGCGTGTCGCAGGCGCGGCGCGCCAGGGCGATTATGTTGTCTCTGGTGATCTCGGTATTCATAAGCTCCTCCCCACAAAAGCGTTGAATTCTTCGGATGTTTCGCTGAAGGACTGGATCGCGATGACCCTGTCCTGATAAGGCACGACCAGCAGCTCCTGCCCGTACATGCCGCCTTTTCCGTAAGTGCCTTTCCGCCCGTAACGGTTAAGGGCGAATTCGCGGGATACCGCCAGGGCGGTCCATTCTTCGGACAGTATCCGTTTGCCCTTGTAAAGCCCCTTGTTCAGGTATACAAGGCCGAGTTTGGCCATGTCGGACGAATGGACGTACAGCCCGGTGGCGCCGATCGGATGCCCCTGCGGGCAATGGCTCCAGGCGAGCTCCCGGACCCCCAGCTTTGTGAGCATTTCCTTCCAGAGGAAGTCGTCCAGCTTCATGCCGGCTTTCTTTTCCGCTATGCGGGACAGCAGGTAGTACGCCCCGTCGGAGTAGCGGTCCTCTTTGCCCGGCTCATACGCCAGTGGATAAGTAAACAGATACCTTAAAAAGTCGTCCGTGAACTCCCAGGAGGGCTTGACGTCTATGTCCAGAAAGCCGCCCGGCAGCCCGAGACGGTGGGTGAGCGCCATTTCCACGGTGGAAGAGCGCCACCTTTCGTCCATGCCGCTTTCGGGCAGCTCGTCCGAAAGGATGTCGCATACCTTCTCGTCAAGCTTAAGCAGTCCCTTGTCGTACAGCAGGCCGATCCACGTCATGGTGAAGGTCTTGGCCACGGAGTACACGTTCTGGCAGGGGCTTACGGGCAGAAGTTCGGCGGTAACGACTTCACCGTTTCCGTATGCTTCGGAAACGCGGATGACGCTTGGTGCTTTTTCTTTTGCGAAAGCCGCGCAGTCTTTCAAAAACGGGCTGAGCTCGGCCATATCGTGACCTCCTGGCAGTGTTTATTTAAGGGGACCGAATTCCCTGATCCCGGCCATTATGCCCCGCACTATCGGCACATAGCGGTCCATGGGCGCGTCCTCGGTTATGCCGATTATGAGCCTGCGGGGATCCTTTGCGGCTTCTATCAAGCCGATGGTGTCCTTCGCAATCTGCTTTTCGTCGTGGAGCTGCCAGGCGGAGGGAAAGTGCAGCGAAAGCAGCTTGTCGCCGAATATCCGCGTCGCCTCGTATACGCCCGGGCTCATGACAGGGTCGTAGGCTTCGATATAATCCAGCTTTGCTTCGGCGATCAGGTCCATTATCGGGCCGTTGCAGGCGTCCAGGTGGGTGCCCAGCAGTTTGCCGGCGGGGTGGATAAAGCGGTAGGCGTCCTCGTATTCCCGCATGTAGAAGGTCCTGTAGCCTGCGCGCCCTATGATCTCGGGGGTGGGATTGCCGCCCTGGTTCACTATCTCAAACGGATCGTTCGCGGTGATCGGATACGTCTGGGCGTACGCCCGGCGCATATGCTCTGTCAGCTCAAGCAGCTTGTCCCGGTTGTCCATCCACTCGTAGCACCAGGTCTCCGGACCCATGATATAGCCGAGCAGGTCCGAGACCGGTTCGTGCGGAAGGTGCGTGCGCACCAGCACGCTGCCTTTTTTAGTGTCCTCTTCGCAGTCGGCGGTCAGCGCGTCATAGCGCGGCACGGCCCTTTGGTTGTCAAAGAGGTAACACAGCTTTTCGTAATCGCTTTCGTCCTTGAACGGATACTCGCTCGTCCAGGCGGTGATGGCGTCGTACTCCTCGGTCTTGCTAAGGTCTCCGAAAGGGGTGTGGGTGACGCTGCGCAGGATGTAATGGCCGCCCGGCAGGTCGGTCCGGGTCTTCTCAACTGTGACCTCGCCTTCCTGCACTATACGGAAGGATTCCAACCGCCTGATGCAGCATATGCCAAGGTCCATCAGCTCCCGCTCATACGGACGGCCCGCGACCTTGGTCTCGTATATGGTGAAGGGCACGTAATCCGGGGATTCGCGGTGATACACTGCCCTGACGCGCTCGGAAGGCGTCATGTTACGCTTTGTCCCACCCGGCCAGTTCTTCGAATACCGGCCAGGCTTCCTTGGCATAGAAGCGGTGGCCCTGGGCGCCTATCACGTGGCGTATGCGGTCGCCCGCGCCGAGGGGAGCGTAGTAACCTGAGCGGGCGATGGAAAACTGTTCCTTCGCGGAGTCGACGGGGAATATGCCGTCGTGCTGGCCGCTCACTATAACCAGCGGGCGGGGAGCGATAAGTCCCGCCAGTTCCGCCATGTCGAATTCCTTCATTATGCCCGGTATATAGTTGCAGATGCAGTGTTTCTGGGCGCCGATGGAGGGCAGATAGCCGGAGAACGCGCAGGAAGGCATGGCAGCGCCGATAAACGGATACAGCGCCGCCGCGTAGAAGGTGGTGGTGCCGCCGCCGGAATTGCCCATCAGGGCGACCCTTGAGCTGTCTATAACGGGGAATAAGTCAAACACGGTCTCCAGCGCGCACTGGATGTCCCAGCACCTTTCGCCTATCAGCGTCCGCCCCAGCATGAGCGCCTGTACTGCGGGCTGGAAGCAGTCCGGCCCCTTCTCGGTGCCGCCGCTCTCACCGAAGCCCCTTTGCTCCACGGCCAGCGCCGCGTAGCCCCGCTTTACGGCCTGGACGGCGAAGTCCCGGTCGCCGTCTATATCCTCCTGGTCGCCGGGGAACCGCGGCACGCCCAGAGATATGTGCATGCCGGTGGAATGGCCCTGCAGGCACACCATGAGCGGCAGGCTGCGGCCTTCGTTTTTGGGAAGGAGCAGGTGGCAGGGCACGCGCACGTCCTTTTCGGAATATAGGATGATACGGGTCTCGGTGCAGTATTCCCTTTCCCGCGTCCAGCAGATCTCCGGACGGGGATCGACCTGCTCGAACGGCAGATCCAGCAGCTTTTCCAGCTTGCGCCGGGCGGCAGCCTGCCAGACGTTTACGTCCTCGCCGGGCCGTATGCGGCCGGCAAATGTGTTTTCGCTCATGCGCCTGAGCATCTCTTCACGGGGATCGAATATGGTCAGAGCCATGCTTTACCTCCCAAACGCGGTTTGTTTGTCGTTATGCGGAGTAGTTTTCGAGGAAACGCTTCACGAACGCGTCGTCGTTTAGTCGGGGGTACATCTCGTATACACGCGTTATCTCATCCGCCTGGCTTTCGCCCAGACCTTCGGCGGGATCGAGGCACCAGACGCCGTCCATGAGCCCCTGCCGCCTGAGCACTTCGTGCATTCCGGCGATACAGCCGCCGAAACGGTTGTGCGCGTCGAAAAACGCGCCGTTCACGTCCGTTACCGCCGCGGCGAGCTCCAGCAGTTCCCAGGGCACCGCCTGATCTTCCGGCAGCGCCTTGATCTGCCTGAAAAGCTGTACGGCCGTGTGCGTCCAGGCGCACCAGTGGCCCAGCAGCCCGCCCCGGGTGGTGACGGTCTTTTCGTTTTCGCCGTAACCGAAGCGGTAGCGGGTGATCAGATCGATGACTATGTTGTCGTCGTTGCCGGTATACAGTGCGATCTCGTGATCCGCGTAAGCTATGGCCCTTGCCACGTCCACGGTGCGGTACCTGTCGAAGGCGGCGCACTTGATGGCCTTCACGCCCTCGATAGTGCAGACCTGCCGCCAGTAGTCGTATGAAAACGCCCTTCCGCCCACGGCTACCTGCAGATAAAAGCCCATCACGTCCATGATCTCGGCCACGGCGCGGGTGCGCGCGACCATTTCTGCTTCGCTTAGATGGCTGAGCCCGCCGGGACTTAACAGCGCTATATCGTAGCCCAGACGTTTCGCCGTTTTGGCTTCGCTAAGCGCCTGTGGCGTTTCGCCGCACACACCCGCGACGGCGAGAACGGGTCTTCCTTTTTCGGCGCTGTAGGCGCGCATTTCGTCTATCGAGACCTGCAGCACCTTTTCGAACAGCCCGATCTCGGGCTTCCTGATAGCGAACTGGGTGGTATGCACGCCCACGGCCAGCCCGTCCGCGCCGCTTTCCATATAGTAGCGGATCAGCCGGCGCTGTTTCGCCTCGTCGAACTGCCTGTCTTTATTCAGCACCAGGGGCATGGCGGGTATGAACGCGCCCTTCATCAAAAGCTTGTACGCGGTGGTATCCATCAGAAGTTTCCTTTCTGCTCCTCAAAGTGGGTGGGCTTGTTCAGGTTGCGCCCGCCATCCAGTATCCAATCGGCCTGCATGCGCATCAGTTCGTCCAGGGACACGTCCGGGTAGCCGAAGGCGCCCATGCATTTCTGGGAATTGCACAGTATGCCTTTGTCGCCGGTCTCCTCGGCGAACGTGACTTCCCTGCCCAGCAGTCCGGCCAGCTTTTTTGCGGCCTGCTTTACGCTGACCGTTTCGGGGCCCGTCACGTTCAGCGCGGGGCAGCTTTCGTCCGCGAGCAGCAGGGCTCTTAACGCCGCCTCATTGGCATAGCGCTGCCACACGCAGTTGAACGCGGGCACGCCCAGGGGGACGGGCTTTGACGCCAGGATCCACTGGCACAGGTCGTTGAGTATACCGTATCTGAGGTCTATGGCATAGCTTAAGCGGAACTTAAGTACCTTTGCGCCGTAGTGCGCGGCGGCGTATTCGAACACGCGCTCGCGCCCCAGGCAGCTGGACGCGTATTCGCCCACGGGAGCCGGGGTGACGTCCTCGGTGCAGCCGCCGTCTTCGGGCCCGGAAAACGGGTATACGTTGCTGGTGGAGAACACCGTGTAGCGCGCTGGACCGAAGTGCTTTGTGACTATGGCGGGCACCACCGTGTTCATCTCCCAGGTCTCGCACGCGCCCCGGGAAGTGCCGAACTTGCGCCCCGCCATGAACACTATGTTTTCGCACTCAGGCAGCTTTGAGACCTCGTCCGGGTCAGTGAGCTCGCAGGACAGCATTTGGACGCCCGCGTCGGCAAGCAGCCTGCGCGCTTCGGGGTCGGAAAAGCGGGACACGGCGATCACGTTCGCGCTGTTTCCCAGCGCCCGCTTCGCCATTACGGAGAGGGTGGGCCCCATTTTGCCGCCCGCGCCTATGATCATCACGTCGCCGCGGAGGCTCAGCAGATCCTTTTTGAGCGCCTCGGAGGGGCGGGACAGCATTTCGTTAAGCTGAGTTTCGTTCATTTTATCAATCCTCGATTCCTATCGTCCTGAGCAGCTCAAGGGTCTTGTCTCTGATCGTTTCGGCGACTCCCGCCCTGAACAGACTGGAGCGCGCCTCGTAACCGCCTTCAAGGTAGTCCTTGGCGAGGGGGAAATAGTTGGAATACCCGTTCACGCAGCAGCAGGGGAGGACAAGGCCGCGTCTGGCAGCGGCTTTGATCTCCCGCCCGGTCTGCGCAAAGGGTTCGCCGGGTATCCCCGCCAGCGCTACGGGCCCGAACCTGACGGCGCTGATAAGCAGTTCGAAGCCGTCCGGCCCGTTTTCCAGCTCCAGCATGCGTTCGGCTTCCGCCACGACGGTGGTGAGCTGCATGCCGGCAAACGGCAGCTCGGAATCCCGACCCGAAGCGTGGAGCCGGCAGATGCGTCTCGCTTCCGGGAGCTCTTCGGGCGCGGGCCGGTTGGAGGGACAGAAGACGACGTCCCCGGCAGCCCCAACGTCCGCGCATTCGCTGTATTCGACTTTGTCGAAGATTTGCAAGACCGCCCCGGCGATCACCCTGCCCATGTGGCGGGAGTGGCCGTAGCCCCGCATGCAGTCGTCAAAGTCCATTTTAAGGTCGTTGAGCGCGCCGCCCTCAGGGCGGGTGTTCACGTGGTTCACGTCTCCTATGGCGCCGTTCAATACCATGCACTTGACGCCGTCCAGCGTTTTTTCGAGCGTGCGCCTGGCGAAGCCCGGCCAGTCCGCGGAGATCACGCAGCCGCCTATCGTGTCGGGATGCACCGCAAAATGCGCGATGACGACGCTGTCCGCGCCTGTCCGGTCAAAACGCACCACGCTTACCGTGTCGTCGACTTCGCCCACGGGGCACACCACGTCGGGATTGTTTATGCCGGGATTCGTGTGTATGTCGCCGTCTTTCATCCGGTAGCGGCGTATGAAGGCGATGTTCGGCGCGTGCGCCGTTCCGAAGCCGAGACGGGCGGGCTTCATATCGTCAAGCGCCATGCGCCCCGCGTCCGCCAGCCTGCGCCTGAGGAATGTGAAATACTCCTGCCTGAGTTCCGGCGCGGCGTCACCGTCCAGCTGCGGACCGGTGTGGGTGTGCGTGCAGGCTATGAAGATCCGCTCCCTGCCAAGACCAAGCTCTTCTGATATGAAGTTTATTATCGGCTGGCAGAACTCGTTTTTCAGTTCGAGCAGATCGACGCTGTACACGAGCACGGTCGTGCTTCCGTCCGACACCGCCAGCGCGCAGACTTCCAGCGGGTCAAGCACCTGCTGCGCAAGCCTCAGCTGGTAGTAACCGCCTATCGGTATCCCCAGCGGGGGCGTTATGTCAGTTCTCGCGAATCCTACGCTCAATCCCATGGCAGTCACAGCCTTTCCTATTTTTTGATGAACTGGCGGTTATAGTCCATGATCTCCCTGGAAACGTCCCTTATGCGGGTAAAGTCCTGCACCAGGGGATCCTGGCACAGGGCGGAGGTGAGCTTGTTCTCGTCCCATTCCATGGCGGCTTCCATGAACATCTCCTCCCTGAGCGCGGTAGCCTGCACCACGAGGCGCGCCGCGCCGGGCAGGGGATTGGCTATGGCGGGGTGCACGCCGGTGGCGTCGAAGGTCACGAAGGTCTCGACCACGGTGTCCAGGGGCAGCTCCCGGGTCTGGCCGTAATTGCGGTAGTTCATGACGTCGTAGAACTGGCGCCCGCCCTTCAGCGCTTCTATGACGCGGTCGGGGTGTTCCTGGCTGATCCTGAGGGGCGGCATCTTGCCGGTCTCCAGGGGGATAACTATGTTGTTGCGCAGCTTTTCCACGCTCTCGCAGCGGTCTTTGATCCTGTCGTAATGCATGCCGAACAGGTCGCGGTTGGCCTGGGTGCCCGTGGTCTGATAGTAGAACTCGGCGCAGTGCTCGTCGCTCAGACCCGGCATGCAGCCCAGTATGTCCCAGAGTATGAAACGGATGCGCTCGTTCTCGCGCCCGGCAAAGGGATCGTCGAAGGTGATGTTGCTCTTTCCCGCCCAAGCGGCTTCTATCATGCGCTTATTGCGCATTATCTCCAGGGCGTCTTCGCCGTGGAATTTGATGTCGGTCAGGAAAGAACAGTGATCCACGCCGGACACGGAGAAGCTGACGTGCTCGAAGCTGTCGGCGCCGAAGTAGGGGAGCAGTATCTCCAGATGGTTCCTGATACCGTGGCAGAAGCCCACCGCGTGCACATCCGCGTACTTCTGCACCGCGCGGGTCAGGGCGGTCAGGGGGTTGGTGACGTTGAGCATGATGGCGTTCGGGCACAGGCGCTTCATTTTTTTGGCGATGCGCACGAACTCGGGCACGTGGCGGACGGTGCGGCTGGCGCCCGCTATGCCGGACTCGCTGCCCTTCACGTTGTAAAACCCGTGTCTGCGGGCGATGTAATGGTCTTCCAGCTCCGCAGCCAGCCCGCCGTGGGAAATGGCGACGGTCACGAAGTCCGCGCCTTCCAGCGCTTTGTCCTCGTCCATGGTCTTGGTCAGGGTTATCGCCTTTTCGGGATACATATCGTTGTAGTACGAGCAGAAGGCGAAAGTGTCGTTAAGCGCTTTTTCGTTTATGTCGTACAGGCACAGCTCGGTCTCCTTATCGTAAAACGGGTTATCCAGAAACGTGCTGTACAGACCGTAAGTCCAGGAATAGGATCCGCCGCCGATCATGGCGATCTTGAGTTTCATAGTTTTGCCTCCGTTTATGCTGTATTATTGCAAAAGTCCGCGCTTTTTAAGCTCGTTTAAAACATCTTCGGTCCTGAACGCGTTGAGTGCGCCCGGCAGCGCCCAGGCATGGGTGTGGGTCTGGTCGTGGAATTCGCAGGATACTATCTCCTCATAGCTCTGGCATCCGCCGCTCAGCTTTACACCAAGACCGCATATGAGCGCGGCTAGCATGGCATATCTGTCCATATCGCCTTCCGAATACAGGCAAATGTCTTCCGAAGCCATGCCGGAAGCCTTAAGCGCCTCGCAGGCGGCGATCGCTGCCCGGGTGCGCAGCGCGGCCAGACTGTCGCCCAGCTGGATCAGGTAAGCGTTCAGTTTGTACATGGTGCTCCAGCTGATATACATGTCCGTGCCGCCCAGTTTGGCGGGCAGCAGCGCGCCTTCGCCGGGCAGATCGAGCACCAGCACCTGCTTTCCTTCCACGACCGCGCGGTGCAGGAGGTTCGAGTGCTCCGCGATACGGTTAACGCCGCCCGGCCACAGCATCATTTCCGTGGGCAGAGGTCCGTCCGGCGCGCGCATGTCCCGCAGGAGCACTCCATTCAGCCAGATGCCGGGTTCGCTGCGGAATATGACGCAATTGTATGCGTAAGGAGGGCAGATGCCCTCGCGGTACACGCGTATCTCCCCGGGGCGGACCTTATCCTTGCCTATGAGCGCGCAGACGCTGTCACAAAGCGCCTTGCCGCTTACGGGCGGCGCCGACACGATCCGGGCAAGCATGTCTTCCGCTTCCCGCTGCAGCGTGCGCATGCCGGGCTTTGACTTAAGTATGCAGCCGCCCGCCGCGAACAGTTCTTCGCGCTTGAGCGGCTCGAAACGGAAGCGGTCCTTAAGCTGTGTGCTAACGTCCGTACCAAGCAAACTGCGAGTAAAAAAGCCGAGGGCTGCAAATGCCAGGGTCTTGCCATAGGCGTGCTGGGACTCGGCGCAAACGAGTTCGGGGAAACCGGGCTTTCCGAGCCGGTCCCACACGCGTTTTGCCTCTTCGCAGGCGCGCAGCGTGCCTTCGCGGGGGAAGAAATCGTGTTTGTTTGAAAGCACGGCCACGGGCTTGGGAGCCATGGCTACAAGTATGTCCGCGTAATCTATGCCTGAAGCGATGCTGCCCGGCCAGATCATTTCGTTGTCCGGGTCCACGCCCTCATCTATCATCGCCCGGTTGTCGCTTATGTACGCGCAGGGCGCGGCGCAGGCGAACTCATCGGCGACGGCAAGCATCAGCATCGAGGTCTGCGTGCCTCCGCCCGAGTGCCCTGTCAGTGCGACGCGGTCCGGATCCACGTCAGGACGGCTTTTAAGGTACTTGAGCGCGGAGAGCGCGTCGGAAACGAAGTATCTTGCCAGGCTGACGCCCATGAGCTTGAACTTCCAGTCCATAAGGTCGTGCTCGCCGGAGCAGCCCTGTATGGGCTGAAGATCGTTTTCGGCATCGTAATGCTCGAAGCGCTCGCCCTCTCCGAACGGGTCCAGAGCCAGCACCGCGAAGCCGGTGCTTGCGAACAGCTGGGCGGCGTACTGATATTCGGGGTCGGCTTTGCCCGCGTCGGTGTGGCCTATCACGAGCAGCACCGCGGGATACGGCGCTTTTCCCGCGCGGGGAGTGTAGACCGTGCAGGTGGCGAAATACCCGGGACGGGTCTCAAGCACTATGTTTTCAACGTTGAAACCGTCACGTTCCGCACGGGAAGTGACCTCGGCGCTCACGAACGACGGCTCGCAGGGCAGGCCGCCTATCGAGCGCAAAAAAGCGTTTTTTACCGCTTCCCGGCGCGCTTTTAAGCTTTCGGCGTCGGTTATGCCTTCCCGCGCCTTGCGGGACATTTCGATATATCCTGTCGCCTTGTCCCTGATATTGATATACAGGTTCGTTGCGGTCTCAACGGGCGGACGCAGCGCCAGCGCCCGGATCTCCCACAGCGTGCGCGCGGACGGCTTTAGACTCTCGCCTTCGTTCAGTCTCGCCTTCATTTGGCCGCCTCTGTCAGGTCGTCGGTAATGACCTTTCCCCGCGCCATCACCCAAACGGGCGCGAGCTCCTTGTCAAGCAGCACCAGGTCGGCGTCGCAGCCAAGGGCGATGCGCCCTTTCCTGTCGGCGCCTATGCGGCGGGCGGGGTTTTCGCTGGCCATGCGCACCGCCTCGGGAAGGGGCACGCCCGCCTTTACCATGTTGCCCACGCATCGGTGAAGCGTAGCCACGCTGCCCGCGAACGCCTGGCGGCTCAAAAGCTTCATGACGCCGTCCTCGTACACCGTCTCGACGCCGTTCTCCTGGCGGTAGACCGTGCCTTCCTTAAGCTCGCTGGCGGAAAACTCCAGTCCGTCGGTTATGAGCTCTATTTTTTCCGCGCCCTTGCAGCGGTAGATGAGCTTAAGCAGTTCCAGCGGCAGATGCTTTCCGTCCGCTATGACCTGCACCGTGAGCTCGTCCAGGTTGAGCCCCGCTTCGATAAGTCCGGGGATGCGGTAGCTGTTCACGCGGATGAGCCCAGAACAGCTGGAATACAGGTGGGTGACGTCGCAGTAGCCGTGCTTTACGGCTTCCTGGACCTCGTAATATGTGGCGTTGGAGTGGGCGATGGAGGCGGTGATTCCCCGCCTGACCAGCTCGTCCCCCAGTTCCATGCCCCCGTCCAGTTCCGGGGCGGCGCCCATCATCTTCAGGCCCTCGGGCCACGCCTCAAACAGGGGAGAGAGATCCGTCTCACGGGGTATAAGCAGGCTGCCGGACGCCTGGGCGCCGCTCTGCAGGGGATTAAGGCAGGGGCCTTCAAGATGCACGCCAAGCACCGTGGGGCCGGTTTTCTTCCGTGAAGCCGCTTTTGCGGCTGATATGGCTCCGAGCAGCTGGGGCATCGGCGCGGCCAGGGTGGTGGGCAGAAGGGAAGTGGTCCCTTTTTTCGCGTGGGCCAGCGCCATATTGATGGCCGCGTCTTGGGAACCGCTGTTGAGGGAATACCCGCCGCCGCCGTGCACGTGTATGTCCACGAAACCGGGGCACAGGTATAAGCCTTCGGCATCGATCAGTCTGTCGCCGGGCCGGGGATCATAGTGATCTGTTATGTCAAGCACGGCCCCGTCCAGGACGATCACCTGCGTGTCCCTGACTGCCGAGGGAAGTATGACGTGCGCGCCGCGGATCACAGTTTTCATAGGATAAATGCCTTTCCGACGTATAGTTTTATGATGGATATTATTATAGTACACTGCGGCTGCGCTTTCAAGACGATGCCGGCGATTTGTTTATGAAGACATAACATTTTCGGAAATACGCAAATTTTCTCGGCGAACCACTTGCAATCTGACGATGTTAGAATTACAATATTAACACCATGTAAGCTTGTGGCATTCGGAGGGCTTTAGGGTGAATACGGGCGTTAGTAAAACGCACAAATACGGAAAGGGAATATTCGCGAGTTTCAGGAAGCACTGGCGGCTGCATGTCCTTGCGCTGCCGGTGTTGGTTTATTTGCTCATATTCAGCTACGCGCCCATGTTCGGCGTGATACTGGGCTTTGAGAATTACTCCGTGGCAAAGGGCTTTTTCGGCAGCGAATGGCTGGGGCTCAGGAACTTCGAGTTCCTTTTCCACACGCTGGACGCCTGGCGCATCACCCGCAACACGGTGCTCTACAACATCGCCTTCATCACCGTGAACACATCGCTCTCGGTGCTGCTTGCGCTGGTGCTGAACGAAATGTACATGCGCAAGCTTTCCAAAGTCATACAGACCATGATGATCATGCCCTACTTCCTGTCCATGTCGGTAGTGGCCATCATAGTCTACGCGTTCATCGGCGCCAACGGCGTGGTGAACTCCATAATCAAATCCATGGGCCGCAGCGGCACGAACTGGTATATCTATAAGCCCCTGTGGCCGTTTCTGCTGGTGTTCATAAGCGCCTGGAAGGGCGTGGGCTACACCGCCATAGTGTACGTGGCGTCCATTTCCGGCATTTCGCAGGAATACTACGAAGCGGCGGTGCTGGACGGCGCCAGCAAGCTGCAGCAGGCAAGATATGTCACTCTGCCGCACTTAAAGCACATAATCGTCATAATGCTCATCCTCAACATGGGCGGCATGTTCAAGGGCGATATCGGCCTTTCCTACAATGTGACCATGAACAGCGGCGCGCTGTACGAAGTGGTGGACGTCATAGACAGCTACGTGTACAGGGCGCTCAAGACCCTGGGCAATACGGGCATGTCCACCGCCGCCGGTCTGTATCAGTCGGTGGTCGGATTCGTGCTGATCATCATATCCAACAAGATCGTTCGGCACGTGGACGAAGAATCGGCGCTGTTCTGAGGAAAGGAGGGGACGGTAAATGAGCAAGCAAAAAGAAGACAACTCCTTCCTGAAGATCAACCGTATCAAGCCTGCGACGAACGCGTTTTTCACTGTGTTCATGAGCGTCGTCGCAGTGCTGACCGTGGTGCCGGTGGTGCTGGTGTTCATCATCTCCATCACCTCGTCCGAAAGCCTCACTTTCCGCGGCTTCAGCTTTTTCCCGCTCAGCACCAGTTTTGTGGCCTATAACAGCCTGTTCAAGACCGGCTCCCAGCTGGTGGACAGCTATATGGTGACCATAGCCGTCACGGTACTGCACACGTTCATAAGCGTGCTGATAATGACCATGTACGCCTACGTGCTGGCTCAGCAGCGCTTCGGCGCCAAAAAGCTCTACACGTTCATGGTGTTTTTCACGATGCTGTTTTCCGGCGGTCTGGTGCCCTCATACATCATAAACGTGAACGTGCTGCACCTGTACGATACTTTCTGGATACTGGTGTTAAGCGGCATGGTGAGCGCCTTCAACATCATAGTGTTAAGGACGTTCATATCCACCACGATCCCCATAGAACTCTTCGACGCGGCGCAGATCGACGGCGCCACGGAATTCAGGATATTCGGCAGCATAGTGATCCCGCTGTCCAAGGCGGGGCTCGCCACCATCGGACTGTTCGTGCTGGTGGGCAAATGGAACGAGTGGTTCACCGGCATGCTCTACATCGACAATCCCAAGCTCGTGCCGCTGCAGACCATGCTTACGCGCATACAGCAGCAGATCGACTTCATAAAAAACAACTCGTCCCTGGCGTCTTCTCCCGACGGCATGGCGCTGCTCAAGAAGATGCCCTCCGAGCAGACGCGCATGGCCATACTGGTGCTTACGACCGTGCCCATACTGTTCGCGTATCCCTTCTTCCAGCGTTTCTTCATCCACGGCATGACCATCGGAAGCGTGAAGGGTTAACATGTATCCATACCGGAATGATCCGGTAAATATATAGGAGGTATTTCAATGAAAAAGCTCACCCGCATTCTCAGCGTACTGCTTGCTCTGGTGATGCTGCTGGGTCTCACGCCCGCGATGGCAGACGAACCCGTCACGCTTGACTGGTATGTAGCCACAAACGTGTCTCCGGACAGCCAGACCGTGTTTGACGCGATCAACGCCTACCTGCTTGAGAAGATCAACGCCAAGATCGAATTCCACTGGATCGATTCTTCCGAGTATTCTTCCAAGGTCGGCCCCATGATCCTCAGCGGCCAGAAGATGGACATCATCAACTGCAACAGCGGCATCGGCTATGTGGACTACGTGATGAAGGACGCGTTCCTCCCCATCGAGGAGCTGCTGCCCGAGTACGCGCCCGAGACCTACGCCATGATCCCCGAGGGACTGTGGAGCGCCATGAAGGTCAAGGGCCACATCTACGGCATCCCCTCCTACAAGGATTCCGTCAAGATGTACGCCGTCATGGTCAACAAGACCCTGGCCGAAGAGATCGGCCTTGAGCTCCCCGCGACCGTGAAGGACTATCAGGAAATGATCCCGCTGTTGCGCGAAGCTTTCGAAAAGCGCAACGAGCTGCATCCCGAGTACAAGCTCAGCGAGACCGAGTACGTCCCCATGAGCCGTACCTTCCCCGACCTTGACCAGTGGGCTCCCTATGAGACCATCAACGGTCTGGCGGCCGTGAACGTACCCGGCATCGAAGCCTTCGCGGGCATGGGCGCCGGCGAGACCGTGTTCAACATCTATGCCACTCAGGAATACCGCGATCTGTGCAACACCGTCGCCGAACTGGTAAGCGAAGGCGTGCTGCATGAGAATCCCTGGTACTGGGATCCCGACAGGATCTACAACCAGGATCCTTCCGCGTACCTGGTGACCGACATCGGCAACGGCTATGTTTACGTGGACGAGCATAAGGATTCCCCGAACTACATCACCACGATGGTGCCCTTCGAGGACAACCTGGCCACCACCAACTACCTGCAGGCTGCCGTCAACTCCATCAGCGCCAAGTGCGAGAACCCCGAAGTCGCCATGAAGGCGCTCGAGCTCATCAACACCGATCCCTTCGTAGCCACCGCGCTGCGCTTCGGCCTTGAAGGCGAACACTGGGTACAGAGCGAAGAGGAGAACGTGATCTCCTTCGCCGGCACCAAGAACGAAGATTCCGGCAACCGTGCCCACTACTACTGGTACGGCGCCAACTTCGGCGCTCTGGTATACTCCAAGGTGCCCCAGGGCTATCCGAACAACTTCATGGAGCTGATCAAGGCTGCCAACGAGAACGCCATCTCCGACACCAACCTCGGCTTCATCTTCGATCCTTCTCCCGTGCAGAACGAGATCGCCGCTTGCAGCGCCGTTATCGACGAGTACACCACTCCCCTCAAATGGGGCTGGATCGCCGCCGCTGACGTAGACGCTCAGATCGACGAGTTCGTTGCCAAGCTGAACGCTTCCGGCGCCGAGGCCATCGTGGCCGAAGCTCAGGCCCAGCTGGATGCCTGGAGAGCCGAAAACAAGTAACCAAACCTTTCCAACGCGGGCGGCTTCCCCCCTAAGGGCAGCCGCCCTTTTAGTGAGACAGGCGCTTTGCCTGCGGCCGCAGAAGTGAAGCTGGAGGATCATACAATGCAGGACAGACTGTTTGAGACCGTATCTCCCGAATCGCTCGGAATACCCTCGGTAAGCGTGATACGTTTTCTGGACAAGATGAAAACGTACGGGTTCCCGATCCACTCCTACATAGTGACGCGCCACGGAAAGATCGCGGCAGAGGGCTATACCGCGCCGTTCGGGCCCGATACCAAGCACCGCATGTATTCGGTGAGCAAGAGCTTTACTTCTGTGGCCATAGGTATGCTGATAACCGAAGGCCGCTTAAGCCTTGACGACACGGCGGCGTCGTTTTTCCCGGAATACCTGCCCGAAGATCCGTCGCCCTACACGCTGCGGGCGACCGTGCGCGACCTGCTGCGCATGGCGACCCCGAACGAGGAGGGCTCGTACAACTGGGACTCCCCGGATTTTGTCCGGACGTTTTTCGACAACAAAATCATCAAGCACGAACCCGGCACCATCTTCCACTACGACACGGCGGGCACCACGGTGCTTATGGCCATAGTGGAAAAGCTGGCGGGCAAAAAGATACTGGAGTATATGCGCCCCCTGTTTGACGCGCTGGGCATATCGAAGGGTATCTGGTGCGTCGAGACGCCGGAAGGCCGCTCCTGGACGGGCAGCGGCATACTCTGCACGCCCCGCGACCTGCTGACATTCGGGCAGTTCTGCATGAACAGAGGCGAATGGAACGGCAAACAGTGGGTGGACAGGCAGTACATGACCGAGGCGACCACCAAGCAGATAGACATCACCACCGCCGATTCCAGTTACATCCGGGACGGCTACGGCTACCAGTTCTGGATGATGCGGCGCGGCGGCTTCGCCTGCTGCGGCATGGGCTGCCAGTACGCGTTCATGGATCCGGAGACCGACACGGTCATGGTGATCACCGCCGACACGCAGGGCATAAACAACGCCGAGGACGCGATCAAATACGCGTATTACGACCTGCTCGACGCCATGGCGGACGGGCCTCTGCCCGAAAACGGGGAGGAACTGAAGCGCTTAAGGCAGTATGTCACAAAGATGCCCATGCATCCGGGCAGCACGGACAGCCCGCTCGCGGCCAAAGTGTCCGGGGTAACATACGACTTTGAAGACAACCTGTTCGGCTTCAAGTGGATGCGCGCGGACTTTGAGGGAGACAAACTGCGCCTGAGCTTTGAAAAGCCCAACGGCTGTTTCACCGTCGATTTCGGGATGGGGAAGTGGCTGGACTTCATATTCCCGGAGAAATACGCCGGCAGGAACATCGCGCGCATGGACACGAACTACCGCTGCATCACCCACGCGGTGTGGGACAGCGAGGATACTGTCGTGGGAAAGGTGATGAGCGTGGACGATTACCTGGGCTCCTTCAGGATCCAGCTTACGTTCAAGGGCGACACGCTCACGGTGTTCATGACCAAACACGCGGAAAACTTCTTTAACGACTATCGCGGCTACCTGGCGGGTCACGCCCGGTAGAAACGAACAAACGGGAGGAAACGGAAACATATGAAAACCTACGCGCTGGTAGGTACGGGATACAGGGGCATCTGGTCCTACTGCGAACCCATCGTGAAAGAATTCGGGGACGTCGCGAAACTGGTGGGAGTGTGCGACATAAACCCCCTGCGGGCGCAGCTGGTGAGCAAATACCTTGAAACCGATATCCCCGCCTACACGGACTTTGACCTGATGCTTAAAGAGCTCAGGCCCGACGTGGTAATCGTCACTACCAAGGACTGCGCCCACGCCGACTACATCTGCCGCGCCCTCGAAGCGGGTTGCGACGTGATAAGCGAAAAACCGCTCACCACGGACGAGAAAATGTGCGCCCGGATACTTGAGACCGAAAAAAGGACGGGGCACAAGGTCACGGTCACGTTCAACTGCCGCTTCATGGACTTCTACGTGAAGATCAAGGAACTGGTGGCTTCCGGGCTGATAGGCAATGTGCTGTCGGTGCACTACGAGTGGCTGCTGGACACCAGCCACGGTGCGGACTATTTCAGGCGCTGGCACTCCATCCGCGCGAACTCCGGCTCCCTGCTCATACACAAGTGCACCCACCACTTCGACCTGCTCAACTGGTTCCTGGACGATGAGCCGCTCAGGGTCAACGCTTTCGGCACGCGCAGGTTCTACGGCGACGACCGGCGTCCCCACGGGGAAAGATGCCTGACCTGCGAGTACAAAAAGACCTGCGAGTTTTATCAGGACATCGACCATGAGGACGGCGGCAGGCTCAAGATGCTGTACAAGGACTGCGAGGAAGCGGACGGCTACATCCGCGACCGCTGCCTGTTCTCGAACGTGATAGACATAGAGGACAGCGTGTCGGTGAACATCCGTTACGCCAAAGGCACGGTGGTAAGCTATTCCCTGACGGCGCATTCTCCGTACGAATGCATGAAGATCGTCCTGAACGGCGAAAAAGGTCGCTTGGAATGCGACAACGCCTTCGGCAAGGAGACCATACGCTTTTATGACAGGGACGGGGAGTGCGTGGTGTTCGACCGTTCCAACGTAAAGGTGCGTCCGGGAGGGCACGGCGGCTCCGACCCGGCCCTGAGGGAAAAGCTGTTCAGGGGCTATACGGAGGATCCGCTGGGACAGATGGCGGATACCCGCGCGGGCGCCATGTCCATAGGCATAGGCATCGCCGCCAACATCTCCATGCGGGAGAACCGGGCGGTGGATCTGGGCGAGTTTCTGGGAGGGTTTTACCCGGAACTGAAAAAGTAGTATAATAGTATCACATAATGGATACGGGAGGTTTTTATGAGGATAGTCATTTCGAAGACCGCTGACGATCTGGGCCGCCGCGCCGCGGACAAGGCTGCGGAGCTTATCAAAGCCGCCATAGCCGATCACGGCTGCGCGAGGATCGTGCTTTCCACCGGAGCCAGCCAGTTTGAGACGCTCAAGTACCTGGTGGAAAAGGACATCGACTGGAAGAAGGTGGAGATGTTCCACCTGGATGAGTACGTGGACCTGCCCATCACCCATCCCGCCAGCTTCCGCAAGTACCTGAAAGAGCGCTTCGTGGACAAGACGGGCGTGGAGAAAGTGCACTTTGTGGACGGCACCCCCGAGGGCATCGAAAAGCTCACCAAGGAGATCCGTCAGGCGCCTATAGACGTGGGACTGATCGGTATCGGCCGGAATTCCCACATCGCCTTCAACGATCCGCCCGCCGATTTCGAGACCCGCGCCGCGTATATAATCGTCAACCTGGACGAAGCCTGCCGCAATCAGCAGGTGGCCGAAGGCTGGTTTGCCGGCTTCGACGACGTGCCCAAGAAGGCGGTCAGCATGAGCGTGTGGCAGATAATGCAGTGCAAGACCATCGTTTCCGCCGTGCCCCACGAGGAAAAGGCCTGGGCCGTGGCCGCCGCGCTCAAAAACGAGCTTACGCCCACAGTGCCCGCCACCATGCTCAAAACCCATCCCGAGTTCAACCTTTACGTGGACGCCGCTTCCTATGCCGAGGTGACCGAGTGCAAGGCGCTGAACGGTGAAACGGTCGTAGAGGATTACAGATAAACGGGCGTTTGAAAGGAACGGCATATCCACAGATGGACGAGATACGTGTAGCGCTGTTCGGCACCGGCGGGTTCGCCGCCAACTATCCGGCGGCGTTCAAAAACACCAAACGCGA
The DNA here is from genome assembly GCA_017518705.1 of Clostridia bacterium. The sequence continues at coordinate 3,655 of JAFWUC010000024.1, read as the reverse complement.
AAACGTGCGCCTTGTGGCCGCGGTGGATCCTTACGCCGCGGACTTTTCCCTGTGCCCGCTGTATAAGGATGCGGAGCGGATGTACGCGGAAGCGAAACCCGACGTTGTCATAATCGCGACCCCGATACAGCTGCACAGGGAACAGGCGGAGCAGGCGTTTGCCCACGGCTGCAACGTGGTGCTGGAAAAGCCCCTGGCGGGCTGTGAGGCGGACGCGAGGGCGATCCTCGCCGCAAGGGACAGGGCCGGAAAACTTTTGAACGTGGACTACCAGATGTGCTACGATCCCGTTATCCGTGCAGCAAAGCGTGACGCGGACAGCGGGCTGTTCGGCGCGCCGCTGGACATGAAAGTCATAGTGCTGTGGCCCCGCGGCTTCACTTATTACGGGCGCTCCACCCACTGGGCGGGGCGCAGGTACGACTCTGACGGCAGGGCGGTGTTCGACAGCGTGCTCAACAACGCCACCGCCCACTACCTGATGGACATGCTGTTCATGACGGGAGCGCCCGCCGAAAACGTCAGCTGCCGGACGTTCCGCGCCAACGACATAGAGACCTACGACACGGCGGTCATGAAGGCGACCAGCGCGGGAGCAAAGCTGTTCATAGCCGTGAGCCACGCGGTTAGACCGGACGAAAAGCAGGAACCCATGTTCGAATACCGCTACGAGAAGGCGGTCCTTCGCTACGGCAAACCCGGAGGAGAACGGCGCAAGGAGTTTACCGCGACGTTCAACGACGGCCGGGAGATCAATTACGGCAGCGTGGAGCAGGAATACATCGAAAACCTGTGGAACATGGTGGACGCGCTGCGCCTGGGCACGCCCATACTCTGCGACGGGGAGACGGCGCTTCTGCAGGCGCAGGCGCTGGAAAGCATGCGCAGGGCGCAGCCGGAATCCGTGCCGTTCCCCGCGCGCCTCGTTTCCACCGACGGGAGCATGAACTGGGTGGAAGGCCTGGCGGGTTCGCTCTGGCAGGCGTTCAGGACCGAAAGCCTGCCGGAACTGGGCGAAAACGGGCTGTATTTCCCGGAACAGACCGGTCTGAGGTAAAATATGAGCTGCTTTACTTCCTTTGAGCTGCCCGACGGCGCGAAGATCCCCGAGTGCTCTGTGAGCATTACGGATTTCGGCGCGGTGCCGGGCGGCAAAGTCAAGAACACTACGGCTTTCCGAAGCGCGATCGAGTATCTCGCAAAGAACGGCGGAGGCCGCGTGAACGTGCCCGACGGTGTGTGGCTCACCGGACCCATACATTTTCGGAACTGCATAGAACTGCACCTGAGCGACAAGGCGGAGGTGCGGTTTTCCATCGACAAGGAGGACTATCTGCCCGCGGTCTACACGCTGTTCGAGGGTGTGCGCTGCTACACCTTTTCCGCCCAGCTCTATGCCAGGGACTGCCACGACATCGCCGTGACCGGCAAGGGCACGTTCAACGGCCAGGGCTTCAGCTGGTGGTACATGGCGGTCATCCGCGAGGGAGTGGAAGCGCTGTACAAAGCCGGGATGGACGACCTGCCCGTGGAACAGAGGGTATTCGACACGGAACAGCAGGGCGTACGTCCGGGGCTGCTCCACTTTATCGACTGCGAGAACGTGACGATAGAAGGTCCCACATTCACCTTCAGTCCTTTCTGGACCGTGCATCCCACCTGGTGCAAAAACGTGATAGTGCGGGATATAACCGTGAAAAATCCCTGGGATCACGCTCCCAACACGGACGGCTGCAACCTGGAAGGGTGCAAACGTGCGCTGATCGACGGCGTTTATGCCGACACGGGGGACGACGCCGTGTGCCTTAAGTCCGGCAGGGACGCTGACGGCAGAAGGGTGAACATACCCTGCGAAGACATCGTCGTAAGGCACATAGTCGCCCAGCGCAGCCACGGCGGCATCACCATTGGCTCCGAGATGAGCGGCGGAGTCAGAAACGTGCTGGTGGAGGACTGCGAATTCAGGAACAGCCTTATAGGCATATGGATAAAGACCGCGCCGGAGCGGGGCGGATATGTGGAGAACATCGAATACCGCAACATAAAAGTGGGCAATGTGAGGGAGTACGGCGTCTGCATCACCATGGGCTACTACGTGGACGACAACAAGCCCCAGCCGCTCCAGTTTATGCCGAAGATCAGGCATATCCACATCGACGGGCTTAACTGCGAGTACGCCGGCACGGGGATCTTCCTGAACGGGATGGAAAGCAGCCCGCTGGAGGACATAAGGCTGAACAACGTGTTTAGCCGCGGAAACACCAACACGAACATCAAATTCGTGCGCGGCATGCAGATGACGAACGCGAACTTCGACTGATGCGACGCCCGTACGGGCTGACCGGAAAAGACAAACAAAAAACTGACCGTCCGCGCTTATCCGCGGGCGGTCAGTTTTTCAAGGAAATCCATCGCGCGTTCCGGCCAGCCTTCAACGTCGGTGCCGGTGCCGTCTCCGAAGGCGTGGGGAGCGTGACCGCCCTCGTCCAGCACCGCGGGTATCCCGTTTTCCGTCAGCAGCTTTGCCAGAGTTTCGGAATTTGAGGGCGGGACGCTCATGTCGTCTTTCCCGCATACTATATAGCAGGGCGGGAAGCCCGCGCCGATACGGTCGACCAGGTTGTACATATCGATATAGGAGGCAAAATCCTCACTGAACATGGGACTAAGCAGGTCCCCGATGCAGTTGTGCATCGAACGGGTCTTGAGGTCTATATAGGCGTAAACGGGGAACATAGCTCTCGGCGCGGGTAGACCGTATTTTCCGTATCCCAGCTCGGGAACGCCGAAATTGCAGATCAGGTTCCCGGAGGCGGAAAACCCGCCAAGGGCATAGGAATCCGGCTGTACGCCCAGCTCACCGGCGTGTACGGACACGTATCTGACCGCCGCAGCCAGGTCGTCCAGGGCTTTGAGCGCCGCCCTTTCGGTGCTGACCCGGTAAGTGAGCAGGAACACGGTGTAGCCCCTGTTTAAAAAGTGGACCGCAGTGGGCAGGGATTCGATTATGGTGCTTACCCACTTGTACGCGCCGCCTGCCGCGAGTATGATAAAAGGCTTGCCGCCGGCAGAGGCGGTCTCGGGCAGGAGCCGTATCAGGTTCACGTCTTTTTTGAGCGGGTCGTCTGCGCAGTCTTCCGCGCCGTACAGGAAATACTGCCTGATTCGGTCGTTTTCGATCTCCCGCGCCAGCAGGTTTAGCCCTCCGAGCACGCCCGTGACCGCCCAGTTGCCCGCGCAGTCTTTTATGGGCTTGTCGGGGAAGCGGTCGTTTTCTGCGGACTCTGCGCCGGGGCGGTAGATCAGGTAGTTTTGCACGGATGCGAGCAGGGGATCCAGATAGATCCTGCGCATGGTGGTGTTGGGCGTATATCTTTCCATAGGCTACGACCTTTCCGATATGCCGGATGTCACGGCTGTTTTTCTGTCTCGGCGCGGAACTTCTTCCAAACCGTCTCGAACCACTGTTCGCCCATGGGCAGCGGGCGGGCGGGTTCGGCACAGGTCGGGTATTCGTTTCCGGCTCTTTGGGTGTACAGTACAATGTTTTTCGTGTTTTCGCTGTGGGGCAGGGCGTTCCCCGCGCCGTCAATGACCAGCCCCGCGCCCGTGCTGCCGTACACATTTGCGGCTGCGGTCATCGCGCTGATGACGG